>JAICSX010000001.1 GCA_025936675.1 Sphingomonas sp. | reverse complement strand
TTATGGCTCTTGTCCTGCGCTACGAACCGCACGGTGTCTCCAGGAGAAACACGGAGAAACGCAGGCGTGAAATCCATTGCCCCGTCGGCGCCGTGATTGACCATGGCCACGCGCCACTCCTTTGCAACGACAGGAGACGCGAGGAGCAGGCCAGCACTCAATCCTAGAACGGCAAGACGCGCCTTCATACTAAACCCCTGAGATTACGCGACGAACGAGCGCGATAGCGGCGAACGGGTGAGCGCCGGGTGAATAAAATGTCGGACTTATTCCGTAATTCATTGGCAAAACGGGGTTTCGCCCATGACCGACTTGATTCCGCCGACTATCAGCGACTGAAACTGAGCAGCTCCGGCGAAATTGCTGTCTTTCTCATAATCACGCGCATCGTGACCCAAGGTGGTCAGCCATGCCTTGCCACCGTCATAATATTGGCACC
This sequence comes from Sphingomonas sp., assembly GCA_025936675.1. The sequence goes on along the minus strand of JAICSX010000001.1, from coordinate 128,176 downwards.
AGGCGACCGGGTGGAAACTGCCATGGCCGGGATGATGACCGACCACCAATGGGAGCCTTGGCGGAAAACCGGCCGGCATCGCGCCTGCAGGCGGGCGAGGTTGCGGAACGATCGCGCCATAGCTTTTCTCGTCAACGGTCGCGAGAAAGCGAACCTTGGTCGGAAACGGTACGAGATTGTACCATTCATCCGCAAAGTGCCAGCGCGCGGGCAATGCTCGGGTAGATGCATCTTTATGATCCAGGATCAGGACATCGGCCTCCCGGAAAGGGCCGTGATCATAGAAATTTGTGCCGCCGAGCAGGCCCTCGTACCAAGGCCAGTTATACATAGTGCCGAAGGCATTATGGATGCCGACAAACCCGCCGCCCGCACGCAAATATTGCCTTAAGGCTGTCTTCCCGTTGTCATCGAGATTGTCGCGCGAGGTCGAAAGGAAAACCACGGCATTATAGCCGTTGAGATTGACCACCTGCGCGGGATCCTCGGTGTAATCGAGAGCCCAGCCGTTTTCGGCAGCAATCCGCAGCATCTCGCGCTGCGCAACATTATCCGCGGCCAATGGCGGATTGAGCCCCGGGCCGAGCGGCTTCCCGAGGGCCGCATGCCGCGGTCCCGCGGTGTGCGTATAAAGCAGAATGCGATATTTGGTCGTCTTGGCGCGCGGCCAATTGTGGAAGCATCGTGGATCGATTCCGCGGCAAACTCCATAGTCCGGATTGCCAAGATTGTCGTTGATTGGACCACCTGGATTGCCGACTTGCGAAGAGGCAGGAGCGGACGCGGCGATCAGGACTGACGCAAGCGTGCTGATGGATCGCATCTTGCTCACCTCCTTGGAAGCGCAAAGACGGTGAGCTGATCGCTCTCGATGGGGGTCGCAAGGAAACTGCCGCCGGTCGAAACGATGGCGACATACTGCCGTCCACCGACCGAATAAGTGATTGGATCGGTGTGCGCTGAAGCCGGAAGCTCGAAGCTCCAAAGCTCTTTTCCGGTTCGCGTGTTGAACGCCCTTATTCGCTTATCGTCAGTGCCCGCTATAAAGGTCACACCAGCTGCGGTCGTTGTCGGACCTCCGATCGACGGGCGGCCCGTCAGCTGCTTATCCTTTGGAAGATTGTCGGAGACGCCGAGTGGGGAACGCCAGACGACATCGCCGGTATTCACGTTTACGGCAACCATCTGCCCCCACGGCCCCTTTTCACAGAGGAGCCGCGACTTCGGATCCCAGAAACGGCCATTCAGCGGACCGCGGTTTGCGAAAAAGCCTTTGCCGTCCGGAACGAGCTGCATGATCTGGCCGAGCTCAAAAACGTTCACGACGTAGAGACCGAGCTTCGGATCGAAAGAACCTCCCGCCCAGTTCACTCCACCAAGTGTGCCCGGGAAATAGACCGACGGCCGATTGAACGTGGGAGGGTTGAAGGGGCCACCACTGCCTACCTTTGAAGCGAGGTCGCGGCATGCCTGCCCTTGCTCTGGAAGGAGGTCCGATACTTCGCTCGGATTGAAGCTCATCCGCGCAAGCGGCTCCGGCTTCACCGGAAAAGGCTGCGTCGGCGAGGTTTTCTCACCGGGAACATCGCTTTGTGCGACAGGACGCTCCACGACGCCGTAAATCGGCTTTCCAGTCACGCGGTTCAGGATGAAAAGAAGACCGTTTTTGGACGTAACCGCAAGTGCCGGGATTGTTTGGCCGTCCCGATGGACGTCAAAAAGGGTTGGCGCTGACTCAGCGTCGTTGTCCCAGAGGTCGTGATGGACAATCTGGAAATGCCAAAGATGCGTGCCTGTGTTGGCATCAACTGCGACAAGCGTCGTCCCAAAGAGATTGTCACCGGGCCGGTCGACGCCGACGCGATCGTTCGTCGGGGCGCCGAATGGCAGATACAGGATCCCACGCTGCGCATCGACGGACATGAGGCCCCAGACATTGGTGCCAGAGCGGTTATGGCCGCTGTTGTTTCTCCAAGTATTTCCGCCAAACTCGTTGGAGTCAGGAGAGGACCGGAATGTCCAGACCAGCTTTCCAGTTCGAGCATCCCACGCACGGACATCGCCGCGGGAACCGCCAATCGCTTCACCGACGGAGGAGCCGGTGATCACAAGATTGCGATAAACAAGAGGCGGCGACGTAAGCGAATAGGGCTTATGTGGTCCGCCGACCATGATGTCGGGCGTGCGAAGCTCGACGACACCATTATCGCCGAACCCGCTCGTCGGGGTGCCATCGGACAGCCGGATCGAGCGAAGCTTTCCATCACTCGATCCGAAGATGAGAGCCGGCGGAGCCTTTCCATCACCGGGATAATAATCCATGCCGCGCGTCGCCGGGTTCACCCCTTTTGGCAACTCGGATACCCACCGTTCTTTCCCCGTGGCGGCGTCCAGCGCAACGATGCGAGAATAGGGAGTTCCGAGATACATGACGCCGTTGATGACCAGCGGGATCGACTCGGACTGGACGAACCCTCCAGGCCCCACGCCAAACGATCTGCCTGGCGGCGGCCCCCCCGGGCCGCCAATCTGCTCAGCCTGCGCTTGAGCGCGTTCGGCCGCCGAAGGCGTCGGAGGCGCGGCGCCGGCCGGCCTCATGTGATAAACCCAGGCCGGCTGCAGCCGCCCAACGTTAGCGGGAGTGATCTGAGTCAAAGGCGAAAAGCGCGACGCGGCCGAATCGTGATTGGGCGTGGTCCAATCTGAAGCCGGGCTACCGAAGGCTGCAGGCATGGGAGACAAAGCGACAAGTGCGAGCGCGCAGCAGCCGCGCATCATGGTGGCAAATGATTTAGACCGCATTCGATGCCCTTCACACCTCGTCGCAACGCGGCTTGACGGTCGCGGCGTGGTCCTCTCCCAGATCAGCGCAAGCAGCGATACGCTCGCACTTATAGGGAGGAGTGGTCAAGTATTTTGTCGTACATTATATGAATTTGGCCTGAGCTTCGGCCGGTCGATTGAAATGGAAGTTTGATGACCAGTCTCGCCCACGTGAACATCCGTACGGCTGACCTCGAGCGAAGTGTAGCATTCTATCGGGATGTGCTCGGTCTTTCGTCGGGCACCGCCGCTACACGGCCTGGATCTCCCGATCATGTCTGGATGAGCGACGAAGAGGGCAAGCCCTGCATACATTTGCAGCGCACGAACTCGGCTGCCCAGTCGGGAGATCATGCCGGAATGCACCATCTGGCGCTCGCCTGCGCCAACCCCGAAGCATGGCGAGAAAAGCTGAGTGCCATGGCCATCGAATTCCAAGAAACGGAGTTCACTGCCGCGGGCATGCTGCAGTTCAACTTGCTCGATCCTGACAGCGTCCGGATTGAGCTTCTATTCGAATCGCAATGACGAAATACTCACTCGCACAGCTGACGGTCCTCAAGGCATCTCCCCCCGACCTCATCCGGATCGCGGCCGCGACGGGCTATGATTATGTAGGTCTGCGCTTGCTCGAAGTGACAGGAGGTGACGCGTGGCCGCTCGTCAGCGAGCCGAGTCTTCTGCGCGAAACCCGCCATGCCATGACTTCGACCGGAATAGGCGTTCTCGATGTGGAACTGGTCCGGCTCACGCCGGACTTTGAAGCGAGTGCCCTGCGTCCTACTTTGGACATCGTGGCCGAGCTTGGCGGCCGCCATGTCCTCACGCAGGCGCACGATTCCGACTGGGCCCGCCTGGTGCACAATTTTGGAGGCCTCTGCGACCTTCTGGACGAATATGGTCTCACCGCCGACGTCGAGTTCCTGACCTGGACACCAATGCGGGGCGTGCAGGAGGTGATGCGACTGCTGAACGCCGCCAACCGGACGAACGTCGGTATCACCGTCGACACGCTTCACTTTTTCCGCTCCGACTGCAGCCTTGAAGTTCTTCGGGGCATTCCGCCCAGCCTCTTTCACTTCATCCAGATCTCAGACGCTCCCGCGGTCGGACCGACCACCGCCGAAGGACTGATCTTTGCAGCGCGCGAGGAACGGCTTGAGCCGGGGGCTGGCGAACTCGACCTCGCGGGCGTGCTGCGCGCACTGCCTGCCGACGTCGCGATCGCCGTTGAGATTCCCAACTCAAAGCTTCAGGCTCAAATGACGGACGAGGAGCGTGCCAGGCGGGCGCTCCAATCGACGAAAGCCTTGGTCGAAGAGGTACGCTCCACCCGCGCAGCGGCTGGCTCGGCTAGCTAAGCTGCACCCAGCGGCTCTCGCGCGCGGACAGGAACAACGACTCCAGTACCTTCAGTGTCACGAGCGAGTCCTCGATGGGCCAGTGACGCACCTCGGCTCCCCGGACGAGCGCAGAAAAGCGCTCGATCTGCAGCGCATATTGGTTCGCTGGCGGGAAGTCGTAAACCTCGGTTGGGAACGCTCCGACGCTGGTCCCGTCACCAATCTCGACGCTGCAAGCGCTCGGCCTCGCCTGCGCAAAAGGGAAGTTTGCTCGAAGCCACCCGCGGCTTCCCAGCACCGAGAATTGTTGATGCGTTCCCCAAGCCGCTGTCCCGCCCTGCGAACTAGCCGTGAAGCTCGCCTGCGCCTCGCCGTAATCCAGAAGAGCCGTCACGAGGCGATCGACACCGAAGGCTGGATCGAAGCTCATGGTGGCGCTGACCCGCAGCGGCTGCGAACCGAAAACGAAGTTGCACGCGGCGATCACGTAGGTTCCGAGGTCGTAGGTCGCGCCGCCGCCGAGACCGGGCTGATTGCGGATATCATTTGGGTCGAGGAACTGCTTGGCGATCGTGCCCTGCACGGCGAGCGGCGTACCGATACGGCCACCGCTCACGACTTCCTCGATCAATGCCCATTGCGGGTGATTGCGGAAGACAAGCGCTTCTTCGATGAGGCCGCCGACCGCATCGCGCCGAGCCATCAAGGACTGAACGTCGGCCGACGTGAGCGCCAGAGGCTTTTCGCACAACACGGCCTTGCCCGCGCCAAGCGCCCGTCCCGCCCACTCAACGTGCAGCTGGTTTGGCAGCGGAACGTAGACAGCTTCGATGTCCGGATCCGCGAGCAGCGCCTCATAAGTCCCGTAGCTGCGCGGTATCCCAAGCATCTCGGCCGCCGCGCCGGCGCGATCGGCATCGCGCGAGGCAATCGCGACGCATCGCGCGGTTTCGACCACTGCCAAAGCGGGTATGGTGCGCTCGAGGGCGATGCTCGCTGTGCCAAGCACGCCCCAGCGCACGGGTTCCCGCATCGGATTGGCCGGCGTCAGCTCAGTCGACGTGCGATTCGGTTACGTGCCAGCCTGGCCCCGTGCACAGGGTGCAGTTCGCGCCCATGAACATCTTGGACGCTGCCTCCTTGCCCTTGAGCTGCCAGTCGAGCCACGCGACGGCAATCTTTCCGAAGAACCCGCCGTTCTTCTGCCCGTAAGTGCCGAGGTGCGTCATCTCGTCCTGCCAGGCGCCGAACACGGATATACCCCGCTCCCCCAGCCGCTTCACATTATCGACGGCAGCTCGGTAGGCGACATCGTGCTGCGCATCGCCGTGAATGAACGCGATCGGCGTGTGAATGCTCGCAAGCACGGCCGATGGATCCGGAGGATTGTTGGGGATCATCCCGACACCGCTCGACCAGATGATCTCGGTCGTAATGCGTGGATCACCGGCGACGTTCAGCGCCTGAACGCCGCCACACGATTGCCCCATCACGGCAACCTTCGACGTATCCAGACGATGGTAAAATGGACTTCCCGGCCGGCTATTTTCCCGGATCGCCCAGTCAATCGATTCAGTCAGCTGCGCGGCAGTCGTCGTGCCTGGAGCGCGGCGTGCATTGGCGGCGCGCTGCTCGGGTGATGGCGGTGGGGGTGGGGGAGTTCCTGGTGCGCGTACCGCAGGGTTCTCCTGCGGACCAACCTCGAGCTTCTGGTCAGCCATCACTCCGTTAGCGGCAACCAGATAGCCGTGGCTCGCAATTTCGGTGAGGAAATAGCGGAAACGATTGCCCGCATTGATGCAAGCGCCGTTTCCAAAGGCAACGATCGGAAGCTTGCCAGCACGCCTGAGATCCTTGGGATAATAAAGGACGTGCGCAGGGAGCGAAGGATCGGTGGTCATGACCGCCTTGTACGGGCCCGACCCAAGCGCCTTGTCATAAGGCTCAACGGGCTGGCGCCCGAACGGCAACGGTCGTCCATCGGCATCCTTGTCCCGCAGCAACGTCGGAGCAGGTGGCACGACTTCCGTCGCAATCGCTGCGGTAGCGAAGACCAGTCCGGCTGCAAGAACGATCAACTTTTTCATCGACTCACCCCTCCCCATTGGATGATTTCGGCGGCGAAGCTTTCATCAACGCCGAAAACAGTCAATCATTTTGTCCGACAAAATAATTTGCTATGCCATCGGCAGGGTCAGGGGCGTCGACCCTGACAGAGGGGAGGTTTGAATGATCAGAAAGCTTGCTTGGGCGTTTGGCGCCGTTTCGCTTATTACCTTGTCGGCCACTGCATTTGCCCAGGTCGACCCCGACGAGGAGGCTCCTTCCGCGAAGGCGCCTGCAGCCTCGACTTCTGTTTCCGAAGAATATTTGCTGCTCGGAAATGCAACGCGTGGCGCCGGCGAGCCGATGATCGCGGTCGATCCCACGAATCCAAACAACATCATCGCCGTTGCTATGGGCAACATACAACAAGTCGGAGGCAAGGCAGCGACGGGCAATTCAACCGAGCTCTACCATTCGATTCCCAAATCCACGATCACATGGCTGGCCGTCACCCACGATGGCGGGGCAAGCTGGAAGGTCGGCGAGCTTCCGATCCTGTCAGGCAAGTTGACGCGTTGCCCCGACTCGTTTGCTGACGTCACGAAGGACGGGACCTTCATTGCCGGATGCGAACCCCGCCAGACGATCGATCCCGACGATCTCGGCATGTCCGCGATGATGATGTCGAGCGACAAGGGAGAAACGTGGGGACCGGTTGTTCAAGTGATCAGCGATTTTCAGCTCAACCGCTTCGCGCCAGGTCTCAAGCCAATCTCCGGCGTCTGGCCAAAGGCCGGCAAGTCAGCGTCCAACTCACCGTGGGACAGGCCCTTCACCTATATCGATGACAGTACAGGGGTCATTTACGCGCAGGCCGGCGGCGGCCTCACGGAAGTGGGTGCCGAGCCCGGCAAGCGGCGATCGCAGGCTTACGTCACCGCTTCGACGGACGGCGGACGCAGCTTCGGGACCGTATATTCTTGGGACTCGCCGCAATGGCCGCAGCTGAGCCGCGGCTTGTCGATGAGCGCCGGCCATGGCGTCGTCGCAGTCTCGTATATCGCGAGCGGCGTGCCCGCCTCTCAACACGCGAGCTGCCCTTGCGCCGTGCTTGGCCTCAGTCGCGATCTCGGCAAGACGTTCACTTATTCTGTCCTCCACAACGTCTCCGTTCCACCGGTTGCAGCCGGTCCGAGGCCTACCAACGGTCTGAGCCGGATTGCCATCGACCAGACCAAGAACGGCCGCATTGCCATCCTCCAGACGAATGGACCAACCCTCTTGATGTCTGTCAGCGAAGACTGGGGCAAGACGTGGGGACCGTTCGTTCCAGCCGGCTCAGCTCCGGGGTCTGTGACGACGACCAAGCAGGCCTTCGAATATTCGCGTAACGGGGTGCTCGGCGTGATGTGGCGCGCGATCTATGCAGACCAGAGCTATGACATTTGGGCGTCCATTTCGCGCGACGGCGGCCACAGCTTCAGCAAGTCCGTGCGTGTCAGCCATGCGCGTTCGCCCGCTTTCGATCCGCGCCGCAATGCTGGCCGCTTTGGCGACGACATCCAGGACTTCTCAATGGACACGAACAACATGCACATGGTTTGGGGCGACTCGCGAGCTGGCTTTCAGGGCGTGTTCTACGGGCGAGTGCCGCTGTCAGCCTTCTGAGCAACATGACCGATAACGTTGCGGGCAAGGTCGTTGTGATTACGGGCGCGAGCAGTGGCCTCGGCGAGGCCGCTGCTCGACAACTTGCCGGCGGCGGAGCCAAACTGGTCCTTGGGGCTCGCCGGATCGACCGGCTGCGCGCGCTTGCAGATGAGCTAGAGCTCGGTCGCGATGCTGCCGTTGAGACAGACGTGACTAGCTTTGCGGATGTGAAGCGGCTGGTCGACGATGCAGTCGATCGGCACAGCCGAGTAGACGTTATCATCAACAATGCCGGCGTCATGCCGCACTCGCCGCTCGACCGGTTGAAGGTCGACGACTGGAGCTGGATGATCGACGTCAACATCAAAGGCGTGCTTCATGGCATCGCCGCAGCACTGCCGCACATGCAGACCCAAAAGAGCGGTCACATCATCAATGTATCATCGGTTGCCGGGCACAAGGTTCGGCCAGGCGCCGCTGTCTACGCCGCCACGAAAAGCGCCGTGCGGGTGGTCTCGGAAGGTCTGCGGCAGGAGGTTAAGCCATGGAACATTCGGGTGACCGTGATTTCACCCGGTGCAATAAGCACCGGCCTTGCTTCGACCATTACAGAACCGGACGCCGCCGCCATGTTCGAACGCTATTACGCGGAGACAGCAGTCCCCGCAGATTCCTTTGGCCGATGCGTAGCATTTGCAATCTCTCAACCCGAGGACATCGATATCAACGAAATTCTTTACCGACCGACGCGGCAAGAATTTTGAATGTGAGCGCGTGGACGGTTCAATCGGCAATGCGCGGAAATGGGTCGAAAACGGACATTCCACTAGAGTCAGCTTTGGGTCGAAAGCTGACATTAGACGTTGGCAGACAAATCGGAAGCAGCTGAGGTAAGCAGTGTGGGAACAAGTCGCTGAACGTGCGTGTTTCTTCTCTGAAGTAAGGCAGCCTCCGTCTCCGCCACCGTCAGCGCAGCATCCGCTCTTGCAGAAGCTCCGCCAGATGGATCGTCTTGCGGCTTGTGCCCTGCTCGATCTGCTCGCGGCAGCTGAAGCCATCGGCTATGATGAGCGTCTCCGAAGGCGCGTCCCGAACGGCAGGAAGCAGCACGCGCTCGCCGATGGCCTGGCTCACCCCGTAAGTCTCCGCAGCGAAGCCGAACGCGCCCGCCATTCCGCAACAGCCCTGCGGTGGCCGCTCAACGTCGAGGCCCAAGCGCTCTAGCAAGGCCAGCTCGGTCTTGAAGCCGATCACCGCATGATGGTGGCAATGGGCCTGGACGATTGCGTGCCCGTCCTGCTTGCCCAATGGAAATCTTTCGAAGTTCTGGGCCACAAAGTCCCCAAACTGGATGACCTGCTGCGATAGCGCCTTTGCCTCGATGCGGTCGGGAAAGAGGCCAACCAGCTCATCCTTGAACGCGGCAGTGCAGGCGGGCTCGAGCCCGATGATCGGGATACCCGTTGAAATGCTTTCCCGGAGCGCCTTGAAGCTCTGCTCCCACAAGGCCTTGGCTTCATCCAGATAGCCCCAATCATATAGCGGGCGGCCGCAGCATAAGGGCTCCTGCGGAACGACGACTTCATAGCCAGCCGCGTCCAGCAGCCGCGCCGCTGCCATCGCTGTCTCGGGACGGAAGTAGTTGTTGAACGTATCGGCCCACAGCATCACGCGCTCACCGCCGCGCTTCGTCTGACGGAACTGTTTGCGGAACGAGCGACTGAAACGCGGCATCCGCCGCTGCTGGCTGATCCCGCCAATCCATTTCGAAAGAGCGGCAACGCCGGGTGTGCCGATGCCAAAATTGGCAAGCCACGGGGCATGCTCAGCCACGCGCGACCAGCGCTGGATATGCGCCATCGACCAGGCTGAGCGCGGCCGACGGCGGTTGCGGTAATGATGTGCGCGGAACTCGGCCTTCCAGGTCGCCATGTCGACACCAGTCGGGCAGTCCTTCTTGCAGCCCTTGCAGGCGAGGCACAGCGATAAGGCGTCCTCGACCTCGGCGCTGTCCCAGCCGTCGCGAATGACTTCGCCGCGGACCATTTCGTGAAGGAGGTGCGCGCGGCCGCGCGTGCTATGCTTCTCTTCGTGAGTGGCGAGATAGGATGGGCACATCACTTCGTTGCCGACCGACTTCCGGCGGCACTTGCCCACCCCGACGCAATGGATCGTCGTCCGCGCGAACCCGCCCAGGCGCGGGTAAGCAAACCAGCTGTCGAGGTCCGGAGGCTGATAATCCGGGCCAAGCCGAATGTTCGAATCGAGCGGGAATGGATCGACGACCTTCCCCGGGTTCATCCGTCCCGCGGGATCCCAGATCGACTTGAACTCGGCAAAGGCGCGGACGAGCCCCGGCCCGTACATGATGTCGAGCAACTCGGCCCGCGCCTGCCCGTCACCGTGCTCGCCGGATAGGGACCCGCCATAGGAGACGACGAGGTGAGCGGCCTCGGTCACGAAATTGCGGAACTTGGCGATCCCCGCCTCTGTCCCAAATTCGAAATTGATCCGGCAGTGCACGCACCCACCGCCGAAATGGCCGTAGATCGCCGCTTCGTAGCCGTGGCGGTGCATGAGCGCGCGGAAGTCGCGCAGATAGTCACCGAGCCGGTCCGGCGGCACGGCGCTGTCTTCCCAGCCGTCCCAGGTCACCGGCTTTCCAGGCACGAAGGCGGTGGCTCCCAACGAAGATTCCCGATCGACCCAGACCTGCTTCTGCTCGACCGGATCGGTGACGATGTTGACTCGCTTGAACTTGCCGGCGAGCTCCTTGGCGCGGTCCTCGGCTTCCTTCGCAGTCTCGCCTCCCGACTCGACAATCAGCCAGCCGCCGCCTTCGGGAAAATAGTGCAGGCCCTCGGGTGGTGCGTTGCTCTCCTTGACCGCCTCGAACAGCAGATTGTCGAAGCCCTCGAGTCCGCACGGCTTGTGCTCGAGGATTCCGGGCACGGCGTCTGCCGCGGAAGCAACGTCATCGAAAGCGATGATCGTCAGCGCCCTGTATGGAGGGCTGTGGATCAGGTTGAGCTCGGCCTCGAGGACAAGCGCGCAGGTGCATTCGGTTCCAACCAGCGCCTGAGCGACATTGAAGTCGGTTCCGGGCAGCAGCCGGTCGAGATTGTCATATCCCGAAACTCGACGCGGAATATCGGGGAAACGTTCCTCGATCAGCTTGGCGTAGCGCTCGCGGAATTCGAGCATCCGGCGGTACATGTCGCCGCGCCGCCCGCCGGCCGCGATGATCTTGCTGAGCTCAGGCTCGGGCGTTGGTCCGACCTCCATGAGCTCGCCGTCATAGGTGAGCACCGTTAGGCGATTCACATAGTCGCTCGTCCGGCCCGACATCACCGAATGTACGCCGCAGCTATTGTTGCCAATCATTCCCCCGAGCGTGTTGTGGTCGTGCGTCGCCGGGTCCGGTCCGAACGTCAGCTCGTGCTTCTCGGCGGCTTTGCGCAGATGATCGAGGATGCAGCCGGGCTGGACCCGCGCGGTCTTCTTAGCCGGGTCGATTTCGATGATCTGGTTCATGAAGCGCGAGAAGTCGAAGACCACCGCGACATTCACCGTCTGGCCGGCGATGGCGGTTCCACCACCCCGGGCGACGATCGGGACATCGTGCCGGCGGCAGATTCCGACAGCCTCGACTACATCTGAGATGTTGCGGGGAACCACGACCCCAATCGGCACCTGGCGGTAATTGGACGCGTCGGCGGCGTAGAGCGCTTTCGCCTGCGCTTCGAAATGAACCGGGCACGACAGCGAGCGCCGGAGGTCCTGCCCAAGCGAACGCAGCTGCTCGTCCGGATAGAAGAGATAGTCCGCCGAAACCCGTCCGGTCGGTGAGTATTCGCGGACGCGCTCCCCGCCGGTCACACCAGTTCGCGGACGGTATCGGACGCAAGCGTCAGCGCGATCTTCCCGGCATTGGGCGTTCCGCGAACAAGCGATTCGGCGAAGTGCAGCGCCTGCTTGGCTTCGATCTTCGGCGGCATCGGCGGCTCGTTCGGATCGACAACGGCCTCGATCAGGCACGGACCCTTGGTCGAGAGCGCCTCGCGCAGCTGATCAGCGCAGCGCGAGGGGTCCTCGATCCTCACTGCGGAAATGCCGAAACCTTCAGCGACCTTGGCGAAGTCGATCGGCTCGAGCTCGCAGCCGTATTCCGGGTTCCCCAGGAACACCATCTGCTCCCACTTTATCTGCCCGAGCGCATCGTTCTTGATGACGATGATCTTGGCGTCGAGGTCGTATTTTCGGAGCGTCGCGAGGTCACCCATCAGCATCGCCGCCGACCCGTCGCCGATGATCGCGACGACCTGACGGCCGGGGTAAGCAATCGCCGCGCCGATCGCATAGGGCAGTCCGCACGCCATGCTCGCGAGGGTCCCCGAGCAGCTGAACATCATGTCGCCGCGAATATCGACGTGCCGCGCCGTCCAGCAGGTGATCGTGCCGCTGTCGGTGATGACAATGGCGTCGTCATTGAGAAGCTTGTTCAGCTCGTGGGTGACGACCTGCGGCTTCATCGGCGTTTCGCGGCGGGTGCCACGCTCGTCCATCAGCTGACGCCACTCGGTCATCGATTTCTGCGTCTTCTCGAGGAACTTGCTGCTCTCGTTCTTGCGAAGGAGAGGAAGCAGCTCGCCCAACACCCGCTTGCTGTCGCCGACGAGGCCGACATCGACCGGATAGCGCAGGCCGACGCGCTTGGGATCAAGCTCGATTTGGACCGCCTTGGCTTTGCCCGGCTTCGGATAGAATTCGATGTACGGGAAGCTCGAGCCGACGATCAGCAAGGTGTCGCAGCTTTCGAGCGCTTCCTGTGACGGCCTGGTGCCGAGTAGGCCAACTCCGCCGGTCGTATATGGGCTTTCGTCTGGAACCGAAGCCTTGCCGAGCAGCGGCTTGCCGATCGGCGCCTGGAGCCGCTCGGCGACGGCAATCAGCTCGTTGGCCGCGCCGATCGCTCCCCGGCCGGCGAGAATGAACGGCTTCTCCGCCCCATTGAGAATGTCCGCGGCGCGCTGGATCATCTCGGGATCGGGCATTTGTCCGCCGCGCGCCATCAGGTTCGAAACATGGTGAGCGACGTTCCGCTCGGAGCGGTGGCTCTTGTCGACCGGCATCGACTGGATATCGACGGGGATCATCACGTGGGTCGGCTGGCGGTAGGAGAGCGCCGTCCGGCACGCCATTTCAACGACATTCTCGACGTGGGCCGGACCCATGACCCGCACCGAATAAGCCGTCGCGTCGACAAACAATTTATCGAGCGCCACGTCCTGCTGTGTGAGGGTTTCGAGCAAATCGTGATGCTGGGCGCCGGTGATTGCGAGGACCGGCTGGCCGTCGAGCTTGGCGTCGTAAATTCCGTTGAGGAGATGGATGCCGCCGGGTCCCGATGTTGCGACGCAGACCCCGAGCCTGCCGGTGAATTTCGCATAGGCGCAGGCCGCATAAGCTGCAGCTTCCTCGTGCCGAGTCTGGACGAAGCAGATTTCGTCCTGGCGCTTCCGAAGGGCCTCGAAGACGCCGTTGATGCCGTCGCCAGGGATTCCGAAAATCGTGTCGACGCCCCAGTCGATCAGCGTCTGGACGAGGATATCGCCGGCGGTCTGCGCCATGTCTCTTGTCTCCTGCTATCTAAGGTCAACGCTCGGGAGAGCGCATCGGTTCGGGTGATCGGGCGGAGCAAGGCCGCGAAGGATGATGTCGCGGTCGATTTCGGCGACGTCGGTGACTCCGACCAGCGCCATGGCGATGCTCAGCTCTTCGCGAATGACGTCGAGAGCTTTGGTCACGCCGGCCTGTCCGTAGGCGCCGAGTCCGTAGATGTAGCTCCGCCCAATGAAGCAGCCTCGCGCGCCAAGCCCGAGAAACTTCAGAACGTCGAGGCCGCTACGCACGCCACTATCGACGTAGACCTCTGTTTTGCCGCCGACCGCATCGACGATCTGCGGCAATACTGATGCCGTCGAAGGCGCGCTGTCGAGCTGCCGCCCGCCGTGATTGGAGACGAGGATCGCGTCGGCGCCCGCATGCACCGCCATTTTAGCGTCATCGACATCGAGGAGCCCTTTGACGATCAGCTTTCCGGGCCAAAGCGAACGCACCCACTCGAGCGTCTTCACGTCGAAGGATGAATCGAGCTGGCTCCTGACCAGCTCCGCCATCTCCTTCACGTTCCCCGATTGCATCTTCCCGGCGTAGTTGCCGAAGGTCCACCGCTTGGAATGAAGCATCGCGAACGCCCAGCTCGGGTGCGAGACGATGCTCCAGATGTTGGCCGGGGTGAGCTTTGGCGGCGCCCCGAGCCCGTTATGCGCATCGACATAGCGGATACCTTCTACGTGAAGATCCATGGTCAGGATCAGGACCGGGCAGCAAAGTGCCTTCGCACGGTCGATCAGATGTTCGGAGAAGCCGCGGTCCTTTTCGAGGTAGAGCTGAAACCAGAACGGCTTGTCGACTCCCTCCGCAACATCGTCGATCGACAGCAACGCATTGGTGGAGAGCGCGAATGGGACGCCGAAATCCTGCGCTGCGCGGCACGAGAGGATTTCTCCGTTCGACCAGACGGCGCCACACATGCCGACCGGTCCCAGCGCCACTGGTATGGAGACCGGCTCTCCGAGCATCGTCGTCGACAGCTTGCGGTCCGATACGTCGAACATGACGCGCTCGCGGAAGCGGATGGAATCAAGGTCGCGGCGGTTCTCGCACAGGGTGATCTGGCTGAACGAGCCTGCCTCGACATAGTCCATGAACGGCTTCGGGACCCGCCGGTGCGCTTGCCGGCGAAGATCCTCGATGCTCGCGATGGTGTCAGGGACTTTTTTCAATGCTTGCCTGGTGCAAATTCCGAACCGTAGTTCTTGCAACTAGGCTGTTGTGGTGACGTTCCCTGATTTGACGGAGTTCATAATGCCGGTTCAAACCGGCAATTGATTAGACTTCGAGGTGGTCACCCTCTCGAGCGACGATCGTGTAGAGCGCCGGCATCAGGAAAATGATGATCAGCAGGCAGGTGACCAGGCCACCTACGATCACGATCGCAAACGGACGCTGCGTGTCTGTACCGACGCCCGTCGCGACGGCAGCCGGAAGGAGCCCGAGCGCGGCGACCAGCGCGGTCATCATGATTGGGCGGAGCCTAAGGATCGCGCTCTCGCGGATGGCTGCTGGTAGCCCCATTCCGCCAAGGCGAAGCTCATTGACGTACGAGATGTAGACCAGCGCCGTCTGCACCGAGACTCCGAACAGCGCGAGGAATCCGATCCCGGATGATACAGAGAATGGCGTCCCCGTCAGCCATAGCGCCAGGATGCCGCCGACCGGAGCCGACATGAGCACGCCGGCGAGCGCGATCGCCGGGAATTTGAAGTTCCGGTAGAGGAAGAACAATAGCAGGAAGATCAGCAGCAAGGTCAGCGGCACGATCGTCATCAATTGCGCGCGCGACGCGGTATACTCGCTATATTCGCCACCCCAGTCGGCGCGATAGCCCTGGGGCAGCTGCACTTTCTGCGAAACCTGCGCCATAGCGTCCTGGACGGCACTCGCGAGGTCGCGGCCTTCGACGGAGAATTGCACGCCGATGAAGCGGCTGTTGTTCTCGCGGTAAATGAAGGAGGCGCCGTTGCTGACGGAGATATCGGCGAGCTCCTTCAGCGGAATGTGCTGTCCCGCCGGCGTCGCGACGAGAATGTTGCCGATCGCCACCGGATCATCGCGATATTGCCCCTCCAGGCGAACAAGCAGGTCGAATTCCTTCTCCTGCTGAACGACCTGCGTCGCGACGTCGCCGCCGATCGGTGTCTGGATCAGCCCGTTCACGTCGTCGACGTTGATCCCGTAGCGGGCGATCTTCGCGCGATCGATCTTGATCACCAGGCTCGGCTGACCGAGCTCCTGCACCAGGGTCACGTCGCGGATGCCGCGGACGTGCTCGAGCACGGCCTTGATGGCCTTGCCCTTTGCCTCCAGCGTATTGAGGTCCGGCCCGAAGATCTTGACCGCCAGCGCGCTCTTGAGCCCGGTCTCGGCTTCGTCGACGGCGTCCTCGGCGGGCTGCGTGTAATTGAACGTGATTCCCGGGAAGGTCTGCAGCTTGTCGTTCATCGCCGCAATGAGCTGCGCCTTGTTGTGGTACTTCCCATGCCAGTCGGAATAGGGCTTGAGACCGACGAAGAATTCGGCATTGAAGAAGCCGGTGGGATCGGTCCCGTCGTCCGGCCGCCCATGTTCGGAGCCGACCACCGTCACCTCGGGAAAGGACGCGATGATCGAGCGGATCTGCGGAACGATCTTTGCCGATTGGTCGAACGAGATCGTGTAGGGCATGGTGGCCCTGACCCACAGCGCGCCCTCGTCGAGATGCGGCATGAACTCGGCGCCTACATCGGCGAAGATCAGCAGTGAAGCGAGCAGTAGGATTGCCGATCCGGCAATGGTCCCCCGCGGCCGCGCGAGGCAATAGTCGAGCCAGCGCGTGTATGCCGTGCGGGTTCGTTCGAAGATCGCATTCCGCCGTTCACGAATACCGCTGCGCATCAGCCATGAGCAGAGCACCGGAAGCAGCGCCAACGTGACGATCAGCGATCCGATCAGCGCGAAGATCATCGTGTCAGCCATCGGCTTGAACAGCACGCCGGATGGGCCGGTCAAGACATAGATCGGGAGGAAGCTGACGACGATGACGATCACCGAATAGAAGAGCGGGCGATCGACCTCCGCTGCAGCGTCGCGGATGATGGCGATGATGTTGTCTGGACGATCCTCCGCCAGCGCGAGCCGCCGGTAGATGTTCTCGACCATGATCACGGCTGCATCGACGAGGATTCCGAAGTCGATTGCGCCGATCGACAGCAGGTTTGCCGATGCCCCTTGAATGTTCAGGCACGCGAAGGCGAACAGCAGTGAGAGAGGGATCGTTACCGCGACGATGAGCCCGGAACGAACGTCGTAGAGGAAGAAGATGAGCACAACGACGACGAGCAGCATGCCGCGAAGCAAATTGTTCTCGACCGTGCGCACTGTCTCGTGGACCAGATCGGATCGGTCGTAGAAGGGGACGACCTTCACGTCCTTGGGCAGGATGCTGGTGTTGAGCTCGCGCGTCTTTGCTTCGACGCCCTTCAGGACGTCCTGCGTCTTCTCCCCGGTGCGCAGCATGATGACGCCCTCGACCGCGTCATTCTGCTTATCGATCCCGAACTGTCCGAGCCGCGGCGCGATGCCCAGCGTGACCTGGCCGACGTCCTTGACCAAGGTCGGGATGCCGTTGTGGACCGCGACCACCACATTGCCGATGTCGTCGAGCGTCGACAGGCGGCCGAGTCCGCGCACGTAATAAAATTGCCCGCCTTCCGAGTAGAATCCGCCGCCGCCATTGCCATTGTTTGAGCCGAGTGCACTTTCGACCTGCTGCGGCGATAGCCCCGCTCCGGCGAGGCGATATTGGTCGAGGAGCACCTGGTATTGCATCGTCCCGCCGCCAAAGCCGGAATCGTCGGCGACTCCCGCGACGGACCGGAACTGCGGCTCGACGGTCCAGTCCTCGAACGTCTTGAGCTCGGTGGGAGACCGATCGGGGCTCTGCAGCGTGTAGCGGTAGATAAGCCCCGATGGCGACGTGAGCGGCTCGACCTCCGGAGAAACGCCGCTCGGCAAATCGAGTCCGGGCAGCCGGTTGAACACCTGCTGGCGGGCAAATTGCCGATCGGTGTCCTGGTCGAAGGTGATGTCGATGCTGGACAGCGCGTAAAGGGAGATTGAGCGGAGGTTATTCTCCTTCGGGATGCCGTTCATCTCGCGCTCGATCGGAACGGTGATCAGCCTCTCGACCTCTTCGGCAGAGTGCCCCGGCCATTGAGCCGTGATCGAAACCATCGGCGGTGACAGGTCCGGGTAAGCGTCGACCGGCAGCTTGCTCCAGGCGTGGATACCGGCGCCAATCAGGAGGACCGTCAGAAAGGCGACGAGTATTCTCTGCTCGAGGCTGAGCGCGACAATTCGATTGATGAAGGACGAGCCCGTGCGCGGCGGCACGTCCGGGATTTCGGCCGGCGGTTCGTCGCTCATTGGCTCTGCATGAACTGCAGGAAGATGGCCCCATCCGCCACGATCTTGTCGCCGCTCGCAAGGCCGCTGGTCACGTCGTAATTCTGGCTGTCGCGATAACCGAGTGTCACATGCCGCCGGGCGAAGCTGCCGTCGGGCAACGCGATGTAGACGAAGGGCAGGTTCTCATCGTCGTGGAGCACGGCCGGCACGGGCACGAGCAGGCCGGTGCTCACGCGACCAGATTCGATCGATACGTCGACGTACATCTGCTTCTTGAGCAGGCCGCCGATGTTCGGAGTGGCGATCCGCGCGACGACTGCGCGCGTGTCCGGGTCCACGGAGGCGCCGACATTCTGGACGGTTCCCCTGAATGGACCGGTCCCGTTGCCGGGATTGATGGTTGCAGCGTCACCAACACCGATCGCGGCAAGATCGGTTGGTGAGATCTGCGCCATCACCCACACCTGCGATAGGTTCGCGACCGTGAACGCGGCCGTGCTGCCAGCCTGCAGAAGCTGGCCCGGAGTAACTGTCTTGTCCGCGATGACGCCCGAGACCGGGGCACGGATGACTCCGTTGAGGCCCGACGCGGGGCTTGCCCCCATTGATGCGAGCGCCTGGAGCGCTGCCACCCGGTCGGCTTCGGCACTGGCCGCATCGGTCTGCGCTTGCGCCGCTTCGCGTTCGGAAATGCCGTTGTGGGCGGCAAGATCGCGATCCGCCGCTGCGACGCGCCGGGCGTTGGCCGAGGCGACGGCCGCCTTGCGGTAAGCCGCGACGGCATTGGCGACGTCGGCCGAGGCGACGGCCGCGAGCGGCTGTCCCTTCGCGACATGCTGGCCGAGCGCTACGAAGATGCGCGTCACCGGCCCCGTAAACGGCGACACGACGGACGTTGCCTGGTCGTTGTCGAAGTCGACCACGCCCGGAGCCTGGATCTGCTGGCGATAGCCCACGGGTACGACTGTGTAGAGATGGATGTGGCTGAGCTGAGCCTTTGTCAGCCGCACATTCGCCACGGTCGCCGAGGCATTGTTGTTCTCATCGGACGACGATGAGCAGCTGGCAAGAAGCGCTCCCGCCAGGGCTGCGAGAATATAGCCGCCTTTCCTAGTGCGCATTGGCCGCTGCCATTAGTTCGGGGCGGTGCCACCAACCGCCGCCAAGCGCCTGGAAAAGCGCAGCCGTGTCGGTGAAGCGGTCGGCCTCAGCCTGGACTTGGGCGAGCCGCGCCTGCTGGTACGCCTGCTCGGCGTTCAGGACCGCAAGATAGGCCGCGTAGCCATCCTTGTACTGGAGCCGCGACAGATCGAGGCTCCTTTTCGCCGCATCAGTTGCGGCAGCGCTTGCCTTCAACGTCTCGGCATCATGGTTGAGCGCGGAAAGAGTGTCGGCGACATTCTGGAACGCCGTGAGCACGGTGCTTCGATATTGTTCTGCCGACTGCTGGTACGTGTAACGGGCGCCGCGCAGTTGGTGCAGCTTGGTCCCGCCATCGAAAATCGGCGCAAGCAGCGCAGCTCCAAGGTTCCAGAAGCCCGTGCCCGGACCGAAGATCTGACCGAGCGCAAGCGCATTGCTGCCGGCATTCCCGGTGAGCGTGATATTGGGTAGCCGGTTGGCGGCAGCGACCCCGATCTGGGCGCTCGCCGCGTGCATATTGGCCTGAGCCTGCAAAACATCCGGCCGTTGTGCGACGACTTCGGAGGGAAGGCTGAGCGGCAGATCGGACGGAAGAGTCAGCGCCGCGAGCGAGGCATTCTGCGCTGGCATCTGGCTCGGATAACGGCCGGCCAGCACCGCGATGAGGTCGTTCTGCTGGTCGCGCTGTTTGAGCAGCGGCGGCAACGACGCTTCGAGTTGCGCGAGCTGGGTTTGCTGGGCCGCAATATCGGCGCCGCCGATGTAGCCCTTTGACTTCTGATATTGCAGCAGGCTCAGCATCTGGCGGTTGATGCCAATCAGCTCATTCGTTGTTTCGATCTGATCTTCGAGCGAGGCTTCCTGGACGTATGCCTGGACTAGGTTCGCCGTCAGCGTGATGTCGACGGCGGCCATCTGGTAGCGGGTCGCCTGCTCCTGCGCTGTAAGCCCTTCGACTGTGCGCTTGTTCAGGCCGAACACGTCCGGCGTGTAGGAGACGCTGACCGTGGGCGTGATCAGGCTGTACGCAAAGCTATTGTTGGCGGGAACAGGCGCAAGAGTGGCTGACGGGTCCTTCTCGCGGGTGTAGCTGACGCCGGCGCTGACCTGCGGCGCATAGGCACCCTTCTGCGAAAGTGTGTTCTCATGCGCGACGAGGAGGGCCGCCTGCGCGGCCTTCAAGTCTGCATTGTTGGCGAGCGCTTGCCTGATGAGATCGTCGAGCGGCTTCGAATGGAACAAGGTCCACCAATCGGCCGGAATGTCCGCACCGCTGACAAAATGCTGGGCGTTGCCGCCGGGCACGCCCGGCGTCGCTGCAGTCGATTGCGTCCGCTTGGCGGTATAGCTCGATACGGCTGGCGGCGCGGGCGGCGTGAAATTCGGACCTGCGGCACAACCGCCAGCCAGCACCGGGCCGAAAAGCGCAAGGGTCCAAGGTCGACGGGAAGGCACGCGATCTGATCTCCGGGAAGTCGAGCAGTAGGGTTGAGCGGTCGATTCGTGCGATAGTATTACATCACCTGCGCCCCAATAGCCTTCCCAAACAAATGGGCTCCGACGCAAATTACATCGGGGTAATGAACGCTGCTTCCGTCAGCACGATGTGCGAAGTTGCCGCGCCCGCCGCTTTCAGTAAGTTGGGCCGCCCTGTAGGGGAGAGTGCGTGGCGAGCCTTCAGCTGAATGGAATCCGCAAGAGCTTCGGCGCGACGCCCGTCCTCGACGACATCAATCTCACGCTTGAGCAACGCGAGTTCATTGCGTTTCTGGGCCCGTCCGGTTCGGGCAAATCGACGCTTCTGCGGATCATCGCCGGCCTCGAGACTGCGGACTCAGGCGAGGTCTGGCTCGAGGGCCGGCGCATCGACAATCTGCCGCCAGGCGATCGCGGCATCGCGATGGTGTTCCAACATTATGCGCTTTATCCGCACATGAGCGCTCGCGAGAATATGGCGTTCGGCCTCAAGAACGCGCGCATCGCCAAGGATGAGATCGAGCGGCGGATCGCCGACGCCGCGGAGGTTCTTGAGATCACGCCTCTGCTCGACCGCAAGCCCGCGGAGATGTCGGGCGGTCAGCGCCAGCGCGTCGCCATTGGCCGCGCGCTGGTCAAGGAACCCAAGCTTTTCCTGCTCGACGAGCCGCTGTCGAACTTGGATGCTGCGTTGCGGCTTCGCACGCGGGTCGAGCTCGCACAATTGAAGCAAAAGGTCGACGCGGCGGTGGTCATGGTCACGCACGACCAGGCCGAAGCGATGACGCTCGCCGATCGGATTATCGTGATGAACGACCGGCGCATCCAGCAAGTCGGGCCGCCGATGGAGATCTACAGCCGGCCCGCCAATATCTTTGTCGCCCAGTTCGTCGGTTCGCCCGCGATGACATTGCTACCGGGCACGTTGACCGGAAGTGGCAAGTTCGCCTCGGTGAAGCTCGGCGACGGCTCGATCGTGCAGACGAAGGTGCAAAGGAAAGACCTTCCTTCCGGAGAGCTTCGGCTTGGCGTCAGGCCCGAAGCGGTGCGCATCTCAACCGGTACGACGGGAACGAAAGCGAAAGTCGATCTCGTCGAGCGTCTCGGCGAGCGCACCCTAGTATACGCACGCCTTTCCGACGGCCAGCCGATCACCGCCGAAGACGAGGCATACAGCCACCTGCGGCTGGGAGATGAGGTGCGTCTCGCGATCGACGGCGCAGCGGCACATCTGTTTGGGCCGGACGGCGCCGGCTATCACCGGTCGGACGCATGAGCTCCTCGCGGGATTGGCGCGGGCTGCTGTTCGCACTGCCGTTCCTCGCACTTTACTCGCTGATCCTGATCTTTCCGCTGCTTAGGGGCGTGTGGCTCAGCCTCAACCAGGTCGACCTGTTCGGTGACGGCCATTTCGTCGGCTTCGGCAATTACGCGCGACTGCTTCACGATCCGGTCTTCGGGACCTCGCTCATCAACACGTTCGAAGTCACGTTGATGATCGTTCCGCCGCTGACCATCATCGCTTTGCTTCTCGCGCTTGCACTGAATCGTGCAGGCAAGGGAGCAGCTGTCGTTCGCGGAATCTTCTTCTCGTCGGCCGTGCTGTCAGTGACGATCGTGACCCTCATTTGGCGATTCATCCTGGCGCCCGACGCCGGCTTGCTGGGTGATGCCTGGAAAGCGATTGGCTGGCAGCCGCTGCCCTTCCTGTCGGATGAGCATCTCGTGCTTCCGGCGCTCGCGCTAACGACCATCTGGTGGTCACTTGGCTTCCCGATGCTGCTGTTCCTCGCCGGCCTGCAGCAGATCCCGGAAGACATGTACGAAGCGGCAGCGCTTGACAGAGCAAGCCGCTGGACGACCTTTCGACGCATCACTCTGCCGTCGCTTCGCAGGACACTGGTGCTGGTCGTGATGCTCCAGACCGCCTCGCAACTGCAGCTGTTCGGCCAATCGCAACTGTTGACCGCAGGCGGACCGAGCGGCGCATCGCGCACCGCCGTCCTGTTTCTGTTCGAGGCGGCGTTCGGCCGGTGGGAGCTCGGCTATGCGAGCGCTGCAGCTGAAATCCTTTTCCTCATCATTCTTGCCGTGACGCTCACCCAATATTGGGCGACAGGGCGAGCGACTGGAGCAGCCGATGGCCGCTAGCGTTCAGCGCGGTCGACTGACGCCGTTAGGCTGGGCGGGCCTGTCGCTTGGCGCGCTGGTCATGGTTGCGCCGCTGCTGTGGACGCTCCTGCTGTCGCTCAAGAACAATGCCGAGCTCGTGGGTCACAGCGAGGCCGCCCTTCACGGGCCCTACACGCTTCACAATTACGCGGCGATCTTCGGCAACAGCCTGACAACGCGATGGCTGTTGAATAGCGCGATCGTCGCGGTCGGGCAGACCGCAGGAGTCCTCATCCTCGCGAGCCTCGCCGGCTATGCATTCGCCCGGCTCGATTTCCCGTTGCGCAAGACGTTGTTCGTCATCGTCCTGCTCGGGCTAGCAGTTCCGAGCCAGGCGGTGATCCTTCCGCAGCACGAGCTGTTCGCCTGGCTGCACCTGCACAACAGCTATCCGGGTTTGATTCTGCCCGGACTCGTCGCGCCATTTGGCGTGTTCTTCATGACGACCTACATGCGCGGTATTCCAAAGGAACTCGACGAGGCGGCAATGCTCGATGGAGCGTCGCGCTGGACGATCTTCTGGAAGATCATCGTGCCGCTGACGATCCCCGCGCAATCGACGCTCGCGGTGTTCACTTTCCTTGGCGCGTGGAACGATTATTGGTGGCCGCTGATCAGCGCGACACGCAGCGACATGTACACGCTGACTGTCGGCCTTGCCGCTGCGCAGATGAACTATGCCCAGACGAGCGGGCTCGGCTACCTGATGGCGCAGGCGGTGTTCGCGTCGATCCCAATCTTCCTTGTCTACATCATCTTCCAGAAGCAGATCGTCCGCGCGATGGCCGGCGCTGCATTGCGATGATCCGCGCAGCCGCGGCTCTTCTGCTGCTGCTTGCGCTCGGCAGCTGCGCGCGAAGCGACCATAAAACGCACATCTATCTGCAGCGTTTTTTCGGCGAGTGCGGAGCCGAATATGGCGGAAGCATCGACGTCGTGCATGCGGAAGGCGAATGCGGAATTATCACGACTCTGATCAACCGCTTCAATGCGGAGAATCCCGACATCCATATCGACGTCAATGTGGTCGCGTGGCCAGGCTATCCGCAGCTGACCGCGCAGATGGCTGCGCGCGATCCGCCGGATCTCGTCACGATGCATGAAGGCGTGATCAGCGATTATGCGCTGAAAGGCCTGCTCGAGCCCGTCGACTGGTACCTTGCGAAGGCCGGGATCAGCACGAGCGACTTCACCGACGCGAGCCGAACCGGCGTGACCATCGGAGCCCATGAATATGGGCTTCCGTGGGACACGCACGGCGGCCTGTTCCACGTCAATACAGCACTGTTCGCCAAGGCCGGCCTGATGCGCGGCGGGAAGCCCATGCTTCCTAACAGCGCGGCTGAGCTCATCGCGCAGGCGAATCAGTTCGAGCGGCGCACCGGAAAGCCTTATTTCATCCAGAGCCTGGTGGGCGATCCGGCGGGCGCCGCTCGCAATTTATACACCTACATGATGGCGCAGAATGCTGTGCTGTTTCCCGATCCCAAGCACATCAGGCTCAACACCCCGGTCGGCGTCCAAGTCGCCACATTCTTTCGTGAGATCAACGTGAAGCATCTCGGCACGCGGAACATGGATACGCCGGGCGCGATCGCTGCGTTCATCAATGGCGAAGGCGGAATTTATCCGACCGGCACGTGGATGATCGGCTCATTCGAGCAGGAAGCGGAAACGCCCGGGCGGCCGCTGTACAACAGCTACGCGGTCTTTCCCTATCCAAGGCTTTGGGGGAACCGCGTCGAATATGTGAGCGGCCACACCTGGGTAGTTCCGACGCGCAAGCGGACGCCGCAACAGCGCGAAGCGATTGCGCGCTTCTTCAAATTCATGGCCGCTCACAATTACGACTGGGCACGCACCGGCCACATACCCGCCTTCAAGTCGGTTCTCGCCGATCCGCGCTTCATGAAATTGCCGCACCGCGCTGACATTGCGCCGCTAGCGGCGATGGGCCGGCAGCTGCCGCCCTATGTGCAGCGGCAGAGCGCGATCGAAGGACTCGTCGGGGAAGAAGCGGCTGCGGCTTTCACCGGGCAAAAGAGCGTCCCGCAAGCGCTGTCCGATGCGGAGCGCCGGGTCGATGCCCTGCTCGGGCATCTCAACTAGCCTAAACTAATGTCGATCAGTGTTGCCAGATTGCTTCTTGTCAGCTTCTGAAAACCCGTAATAGAAGCGTAACACGCCGTTTGAATCTACGGCTGTTTTGTTGGTCGCAAGAGGGGGCTCATATGCGGCGTGTTCGCTCGGTACTTTGGTGCACCACCACACTGGCTGCTGCGTTGGGAATCGCAGCGCCGGCAGTTGCGCAGGACCAGCCTGCACCGCCACCAAACCCTAACGCGACAGCGCAACAAAATCCCGCTCAGCCCGCCCAGAATGCCGACGCGCCGAACAGCGGACAGGCCGCGAACGGCAGCACGAGTGAAAGCGCCATCGTCGTTACCGGGCTCAGGCGCTCGTTGCAGTCAGCACGCAACATCAAGAAGAACAGTCCGCAAGTTGTCGATGCCATCGTTGCCGAGGACATCGGCAAGCTCCCCGACATCACGGTTTCAGACACAGCCGCGCGCATTCCGGGCGTCGAGGTCGAGCGCTCGCGCGGGGAAGCGGGTCGTGTGCTCCTTCGCGGTTTCGACAACACTTATTACACGACGACCTATGACAGCCGGGAGATCTTCACGGCGGAAACGCGCTCCGTCGCCCTTCAGGATTTTCCGTCGGGTGCCATCGCAGCGATCGAGGCGTTCAAGACATCGACTGCAAATCTCGTCGAGCCGGGGATCGCGGGTCTCATCAACGTGCGCTCGCGGCGCCCCTTCGACTTCAACGGCCTTGAAATCGACGGGTCGGCATGGGCGATTTATCCAAGGCAGTCGCGTGACGTGAAACCCAGCGGGAATATCCTCCTATCCGATCGTTGGCGCGTCGGGGATGAGGGCGAAGTCGGGGCGCTGATCAACTTCTCCTACACGCAAATGCATTACCGGGATTCGATCCGCCGCTTTCACTTCAACATCGTCGACTTGGCGGGCGGACGCTCGGGAGGCGATTGGCCTCAGCTTCAGTACAACGAGGGCGATCGCAAGCGTCCGTCAATCAACGGCGCGATCCAGTGGCGACCGCATCCGGGACTCGAATTCTACGCCGAAGGGCTTTGGCAAGGATATCGGGACAGTTGGACAGATCGTGAGCTCGATTTCCCGCTGTGGGGCGGCGGACCGTTCAGCAATGTCGTCCTCGACAGCCAGGGGCATGTCGTCAGCGGCACTGTCGCCAACCCGGGTACCTGTTGCGGCGATCCGACTTTTGCCAACGGTCGCCTGGGAGACCCCAATTCGTTCCCCGACGGTTTCCAGGGCGCGACCAAGCGCAAGACCAACACTTACCAGTTTGCGGTTGGCGGTAGCTGGGATGCGGGGCCGCTGCGCATAACGACCGATCTCGCGCGCACCACCAGCACCTTCCAGCTCTTCACCGAGAGCGTCGACTTCGTCATTCCGACGCACAATTATACCGTCGACTGGTACAGCGGAGAGCCGGGCGGAAACGGACCGACCTTCAACGTCAACGGACTGGATTTCACAAATCCCGCCAACTACAATTATCGCGGCTTCTACGAGGCACGCCAGCGGCCGCATGGCGACGATTGGCAAGGCCGCCTCGACTTCGAATATACGCCGAGCGGGATCGATTTCCTGAGCAAGATCCAGTGGGGCGTGCGCTATGTCGATCGTAACGCGTCGGATCGGTTCGGCGATCGCTACGCCTATGCCGGGGATCTCAACATTCCGATCAGCGCGGTGCCGCTCACTTACGAGTTGTACCCGAGCGGATTCCGCGGCGACAGCAACGCGCCGACTCCAATCACCTGGCTGGGTCCGACGTTCGACAGCGTCTGGAACAACATGCTTCAGCTCAGGCAGTTTGACGTCGCACACGGAATCGCTGCCGATACCAACGATCCCGCGATCAACCCCACGAGCCGATTCAACATCAATGAGAAATCATATGCGGCTTACGGCCAGCTGAACTTCAAGATCGGCCAGGGTGATACATTCGCGGACGGCATTCTTGGCCTGCGTGTTGTCCGAACCAAGGAAGACATCGCCGGGTTCTCGGTTACTGCCCCGACGAATGTCGTCACACCCGTGGATTACAAGAATTCGTACACGGACTGGCTTCCGAACGCGAACGTCAACGTTCACTTCGGAAGGGATTGGTTGCTGCGGCTGGCCGTGACCAAGACGCGCACTCGCCCGACGTTCCAGCAGCTGAACCCGCGGCTTGGGCTCGCCGACACGACCGGCGGCACTTGCAATCCTACCATCACCCAATGCCTGCTCACCGGAAGCGGCGGCAACCCGTTCCTGAAGCCGCTGAGGTCGTGGAACTACGACGCGAGCCTCGAATATTATTTCTCGAACACTGGTTTCGCGTCGATTGGCGCCTTCCACCGCGACATGCGGGGCTTCATCGTCAATGAACTGATCAACTATCCGGGAACGACGGCGAACGGCTACACGATCCAGGTCAGCGCTCCGGTCAATACAGACAAGGCGAAGATCAACGGCTTCGAGGCGCAGGTTCGCACCTTCTTCGATTTTGCCGGCACGCCCGACTGGCTCCGCTCCTTCGGCATCGAAGCGAACGCAACGTACATCAAGGCGAAGGCCGACACGCAGTTTGCCGGCGGCACTTATAACCTGCCGATCGTGGACGTATCCCCGTGGACCTTCAACCTGGTGGGCATGTACGAGCACGGTCCCGTATCCGTGCGGCTCGCCT
Source organism: Sphingomonas sp. (assembly GCA_025936675.1). The sequence continues at coordinate 100,664 of JAICSX010000001.1, read as the reverse complement.
ATAACTGGCGCACGCCCTATCCTGAAGGGCCGATCGATCCAGGCGGCCTTCAGGGCCATGCACGGCCCTCCCCGCGGCTCGACTTGTCAGCGAGCTACAACCTCCACGACAACGTCACCTTCTTTGTCGACTGGACGAACATCCTCAATCATCCGTTCAAGGATGACGTCCAGCGCTGGACGGCGGCGAACGGCCAAGTGACGAGAGCTGAGATTTTCCCGATGATGGTGCGGTACGAGGAGGAGATTGTCTCCGCAGGCGTGCGCTTCCACTTCGGCGGGAAAGCGCGTCGCGCGGCGCCGCCTCCGCCGGTGATGGCACCTCCGCCACCGCCGCCGCCGCTACCGCCGGCAGCCGAACCAGCTCCGCCACCCCCGCCGCCACCGGCGCCCGCGCCGGAACGCGGCTCATAATCTAGGTCAGAATAAACGGCGATTTCGGGTGTAGGATGGCGGGCATGAGTGACCACGCCATCCGCCGAATCGTGATCGTCGGCGGGGGAACCGCGGGCTGGATGGCCGCAGTCGCCTTCTCCAGGCGACTTGCCGCGCCAGGACTGGAAATTAGGTTGATTGAATCCGACGAGATCGGGACTGTCGGCGTCGGCGAAGCCACCATTCCGCATCTCGCTGCCTTCAACGACATGGCCGGTATCAATGAGGATGAGTTCCTCGCGGCCTGCCAGGGCACGTTCAAGCTGGGAATCGAGTTCGTCGACTGGGGGGAACTAGGCGAGCGCTATTTCCACCCGTTCGGCCCGCACGGCCATGATCTTCGCGGCGTCCACTTCCACCAGCTCTATCTCGCCGAAGCAAAACGCCGACCGCTGCCCGACATCCGCGAATGGTCCATGAGCGGCGTCGCCGCAGCTCTCGACCGTTTCGCGAGGCCGCCGCCGGACGCACGATTGCCGCTGTCGCAGCTCGCCTATGCGTTCCACTTTGACGCATCGCTTTACGCGCGCTTCCTGCGCGGCCGCGCGGAAGCGCAAGGCGTGACCCGCATCGAAGGCAAGATCGTCGACGTGAGCGTCGATAGCGAGAGCGCGCATGTGATGAGTGTGACGCTCGCCGACGGCCAATCGATCAATGGCGAGTTGTTCATCGATTGCTCCGGCTTTCGCGGCCTGCTGATCGAAGAGAAGCTCGGCACTGGATACGAGGACTGGAGCCGCTGGCTGCCCTGCGACGGGGCCGTTGCGGTGCCGACGCCGCTTATGGGACCTCCAGAGCCGTACGTCCGGTGTACCGCGCGTGCGGCGGGGTGGCAGTGGCGCATTCCGCTTCAGCATCGGATGGGTAATGGGCTTGTCTATTCGAGCGGATATCAGAGCCGGGAAGATGCCGAAGCAGAGCTGCTTTCGAACTTGGAAAGCGAGCCAACCGCACAACCGCGCCACCTGTCGTTCACCGCGGGTCGTCGACGGCTCGCGTGGAACGCAAACGTCGTCTCACTGGGTCTCGCCAGCGGCTTCATCGAACCGCTCGAATCGACCAGCATTCACCTGATCCAGATGGGCATTACGAAGCTGCTGGCCTTGTTCCCGGACAAGCGCTTCAGTCCCGCCGAACGTGACGAATATAACCGCCAGATCGAGGATCTCGTCGAGGACATCCGCGACTTCATCATACTCCACTACAAGGCGACGCGTCGCCGCGACTCCGATTTCTGGAATTACTGCCGCACGATGGATGTGCCCGACAGCCTAGCGTCGAAGCTCGACCTGTGGCGCACAAAGGGCCGCGTCTTCCGCGAGGGACGCGAACTGTTCGGCACGCCAAGCTGGGTCGCGGTCTTGCTCGGGCAGGGGATCGTCCCCGATGAGGCGGAGCCCACGGCCCGGGCAATCGATCCGGCATTGGTCAACGAAGCGCTGGAGAAGATGCGCCAAAGCTACCGGCACATGGCGGAGCACATGCCAACACACGCAGACTTCATCCAGCAGGCGTGTCCCGCCCCGGCGGAGGTGCCGGCTTAACGCAGGCTCGGCCCGATCTCGGGCTTGCCATCCTTCCAGAACAATGGCGCAACATAGAGATAGCGCCGGTTGTCGACCTTGCGGCAGCCGCTGCTCGCCTCCCACGCGTGGAAACTGATCAAGGTGTGAGTCCCAACGCTGAAGATGCTCTGATGGCCGGGGCCGCTGAGGCAGCCCGCTTGGCGGTCGTTGAAGCTGTGAAGGATCGGGTTCTCCTTTGCGGCGGTGCAGGGGCCGAGCGGGCCCGAGCAGCTGGCATAGCCCATCGCATAGGGTGAAAGCCCGCCCTCCTCGGGGTTCCAGCCGAAGAAACCGCCGGAGAAGAACAATTCGTAGCCGACGGGAGAGCGGACCATCGTCGGCGCTTCGACGACCCGGTCCTCCCAGCCTTGATTGTCTTTCAGCAATTCGACCGGTTGGCCAGTGACCGACAATCCGTCCGGGGCGAGCGCCTGCCCCCACAGTGAAGTTCGCTGATGGACCCTGTTGCCGTCGTTCTTGAAGTAGAGATAGAGCTTGCCGTCGCTGTCGCGGAACGCGTCGGCGTCGATGCTTCCGCCGAGATCCGTCTGGCAGACCATCGGGTCAGCGTTGCTGTCGATGAACGGCCCCAGCGGGTCCGAAGCGACCGCCACGCCGATGCACTGCATGTCCTTCCGCCGGTCGCTGGCGGTGTAATAAAGCAGATATTTCCCGCCGAGCTGCAGCACCTCCGGGGCCCAGGTGAAGCCGGCCTTTGCCCAGCTTCCAAGCGTCGGCAGCGCATCGCGCTGCTTGCCCGTCGCGGGATCGCCGACGAAGCTCCAGTGGACCAGGTCCTTCGACGTGGCGATCGGCACGTTCGGGCCATCATTGGTCGAATAAGCAATGAATTCCGACCCGTGCGGAAGCACGAAGGCGTCGGGGAAATTCTCCGTGAGGGCCGGCACGAACGACGGGTCTGCCGATGCCGCAACGGAAACGAGAGAAAGTGCGGCGAAAGCGAAGCGCCGCAAGATTGCGCGAAATGCCACTGGCGCCTCCTCCTATGTCGAGTCGGTCATAAAGGTAGCCGCCGCAGGCCCTTCCGCAACCTGAACGTGACGCTGTATGGAGCAGCCATGCGCCTGTTCCCGCTTGGCTTCGCCGCGCTGCTTTCGCTCGCCGGTTGTGCAACGCCGATCGCGCCAACCGAGGCGACCTACACCAATCCGGTCATAGACGCGGATTTCCCGGATCCCGCGCTGCTCCACGCGCCCGATGGTCTCTATTATGCCTACGCAACGCAGACGGAGCGTGACGGCAAGTGGATCGACATCCAACTCGCGCGATCTTCCGATCTGGTCCACTGGCAGCTGCTTGGTGACGCCTTGCCGACAAAGCCTTCGTGGGCCTCGAAGACCCAGGACTTCTGGGCGCCGCATGTCGTTCGCGACGGTGCGCGCTATCTCATGTATTTCTCCGCCAAGCCCGATACGTCCGACGAGCGCCACGGCCTGTGTCTTGGAATTGCGACCGCGACGTCACCGCTCGGGCCGTTCGTCGACATGGGACACCCGCTCAAGTGCGGCTCGGGCTTCGTCAACATCGACCCGACGCAGTTCGACGATCCCGCGACGGGCAAGCATCTGCTCTATTGGGGGTCGGGTTTCGAGCCGATCAAGGTTCAGGAACTGGCGTCCGACGGCATGTCGTTCGCGCCGGGAAGCGTCCCCAAGGACCTCGTGTGGCCGGCTCCCAACAAGAGTGCCTTTCCGGTACTCGTCGAGGGCTCATGGATGCTTCGGCACGGCGGCTATTATTATCTCTTCTACTCGGGCGATAATTGCTGCGGCACGAAGGCCAATTACGCGGTGATGATCGCGCGCTCGCGCAGCGCGACGGGACCGTTCGAGACGCTGGAGCAGGCGACGGGCAAACCGCACAGCATCATTCTGGAAAGGCGGGGCACCTGGATCGCGCCGGGGCATAACAGCGTGATCACGGACGCATCGGGCCGGGACTGGATCGTCTATCACGCCGTCGACGTGCGCCGTCCTCGAGTCAAGCCAACCGACGAGATCAACACGCGCCGCGTGATGCTGATCGATCGCATCCGCTGGCAGAACGGCTGGCCGGTGATCGACGGCCCGAGCCAAACGCCCGAGGTTGCTCCGCGGCCCTAGTGGATGGTCGCTGCGGCCGGCTCGTCGCGCAGGTGAGTCCGTGCTCGACCTGATGCGATCGCGAAGAGGCATAGCACAGCATAGCAAAGCGCGGGGACGATGAAGGCCGTCACATAATTGCTGTGCTGCGAGACGAAGCCGACGATCAGTGGAAGGATCGCGCCGCCGACGATCGAAAAGCAGAGGAAGCCGGATGTCGCTTCTTCCGACGCGGTCGACCGTTCGAGCGTGATGGTGAAGATCACCGGGAACATGATCGAGTTGAACAGGCCGATCGACAGCGCTGCATAGCCGCCAGGAATTCCGCCCACTGAGAAGACGAACAGGCAGAGCAGGCAGGCGATGCCGGTGAAAACGGTGAGAAGCTTTGGCGCTTGCACCCTCGTCAGCAGTGCCGACCCGACCAGGCGCCCTATCATGGCGCCGCCCCAGTACAGGCTGACGAACTTGCCCGCGCGCTCGAGCGGCACGTCCCACACATGGGTGCTGTTGAGGAACAGCGCCATCTGCGTTCCGATCGACACTTCGGCGCCGACGTAGAGGAAGATCGCAAGCCCGCCGAACAGCGCCCACTTCGAGGAGATCGCTTCGCTGATCGTCCGGCCGATTCCCATATCGGCGGTTTCGTGGGGCGGCGGAGGAGCGGCTGCGGAGACCATCTTGCGGGTCGCAAAGATGAGGATCCCGATGAGGATGATGAGGCCGGCTATCCAGAAGAATGCGCGGTCTATCCCGGCGAGCGATCCCGCGCGGACCGCAGCCGAATTGACGGCGCCTTCTTTGACCTCGACGCCTTTCAGGAACAGCGCGGCACCCAGGTAAGGTCCGATGAACGTGCCGAGGCTGTTGAACGCTTGGCTGAAAGTCAGTCGGAAATGGCTTCCCTCCGGCGCGCCGAGCGCGGCGGAAAGGGGGTTGGCCGCGACCTGCAGCACGGTGATTCCGCTCGCCAGCACGAAGAGCCCTAGGAGGACAATCGGATAGACCGCCATATTCGCCGCAACGAGCATGATCAGGCAGCCGGCGACCATTAGGCCGAGGGACATCAGCACCGTCGGAACCGACTTCAGTCGCGCGAGGATCACGGCGCCCGGAAGGCTCATGACGCCATAAGCAATGAAGAAGGCGAAGGCCGAAAGCTGTGCTTCGACGTCCGATAGATGAAAGACGCCTTTGACCGCTGCGACGAGCGGATCGACCAGCGACGTAATGAAGCCCCAGGCGAAGAACAGGCAGGTGACGATCGCATAGGCGCCGGTCACTCCGGCCGATGATTTCTGCTGCATGGGCACTCCCCTCGTGTGCCTGCACGCTGCCAGCGAAAATTGGGTCGCACAAGCGCATCGGTTAGCGCTAACCAGAAGAGCCACGCGGGAAGTTGGGAGCGTCAGCTTTGTCGAGAATCTTGGCCGTAGTGATCGCAGCGCTCACGCTGATTTCGTGCGGCTCGTCTGAAGCGCAAAGCATAAGGGTCGACGGCGGCATTGTCCGCGGCAAGGAATGGAACGGCAGCATGCTGTTCCGCGGCATTCCGTTCGCCGCACCGCCGCTCGGCCCATTGCGCTGGAAGCCGCCGCAACCGGTTCGGCCCTGGCGCGGCGTCCGCGAGAGTCTCGAGCAGCCGGCATCCTGTGTTCAGCCGGACCAGGGGTGGAACCACTCCGATTTCCTGATCGGCAATGAGGATTGCCTGACGCTCGACATCAGGACTCCCGCGCTCGGCGGAAAGCTGCCGGTGCTTGTCTGGATCCACGGCGGAAGCAATGTCGCAGGCGGGCCCAACGACATCGTCCTTTCGGACGTCGGCAAGCAGGTCGTCATCGTCGGAATCCGCTACCGCCTCGGGGTCTTCGGCTTCCTCTCGCACCGAAGGCTCACCGCCGAGCAGGGCGGATCGTCCGGCAATTATGGCCTGATGGATCAGGTCACCGCGCTTCAATGGGTGCATCGCAACATCGCCAGGTTCGGCGGCGATCCCGCGAATGTGACGATCGCTGGCGAATCCGCCGGGTCACAGGACGTCAGCCTCCTGCTCGTCGAGTCTCCCGCGCGCCAGTTGTTCCAAAAGGCAATCATGGAAAGCGGGACGCCGGGTTTTGGCCTGCCATTCCGCAGCCTCGCCGATGCCGAAAAAATTGGCGATCAGCTCGACAAGCTCGTCGGCAGCGGCGGTGATCTGCGCCGTTTGAGGGCCGTTCCCGCGGCGCAGCTGCTCGCAGCCAACGCGAATCTCAAGGATCCAATTGGGCCGCTGTGGCTGCACATCACCGCCGACGGAAAGGCGCTACCGTCCAGCCCGCGGCAGATGCTCGCATCAGCGCCGGCCAAGCCGGTGATACTCGGGTCCAACCGGTTCGAATTCGCAATGGGAACGACAGCTGAATTAGATGCACTGATGGCGGCTGCGTTCGGCGGGAACCTCGCCCGGGCGCGCGCTCTTTATCGCCTCGATCAACCGCCTCCGCCGCCCGATCCTCGGCTGGGCACGCGCGACGAGCAGATAGCAACGGATGTGATCTTCCGCTGTCCTACGGCACGCTTCGCGAGCATCATGGCGGCGAAAGGCGCGCCGGTGTGGCAGTATGAGTTCGATGCCGCGCAAGATGGCGGCAAGACCGCTCACGCGGCCGAAATTCCCTATGCTTTTGGGGACGCGACCTTTGATCATGGCGTGTCGCTGAAGCCCTACTGGCTGAACTTCATCCGCTCCGGCGATCCCAACGGCAAGGCTATTCCGAACTGGCCGCGATATTCGTCGGCCGCGCCGACGCACGTCCTGTTCAGCGATTACGGAGTGACCCCGGCGCGACCGCTTCGGCCGCAGATCTGTTCTCTCACCGAACAGATCTGATGATCGACCGCCGTCATCTGTTACAAACCGCGCTTGCACTTCCCTTGCTTGCGGCGAAGCGTGCGCCGCCCGGCGTCGACTGGAACAAGTGGTTCCACAGCTGGTTCGCTCGGGACTTCGGAATGATCGATTATTATCGCGACGACAATGCGGCGCTCCTCGCATCACATGAACCGGTGGACATCGTCTTCCTTGGCGATTCGATCACCGAGGGCTGGCACGACAACCGGCCGGGTTTCTTCACGCGTGGCCGGATCAACCGCGGCATCGGCGGACAGACCACGCCGCAGATGCTGCTGCGCATGTACAGCGACGTCGTCGAGCTGAAGCCCACGGCGGTGCACATCATGGCCGGCACCAACGACATAGCCGGAAACACCGGGCCGATGACGGCTGAGATGACCGAGGATAATTTCCGAGCGATGGCCGACATCGCGCAGCGCCACGGCATCAAGCTGCTGCTGGCCCCGATCCCGCCGGCAGCGTCCTTTCCATGGGCTCCGCAGGTCCAGGCGCGGCCGCGCATCGGCGAGATCAACCGCTGGCTCGAGAAGTTCGCGCGGCAGATCGGCGCGACGTGGGTCGACTATTGGCGCGTGCTCGACGATGGGACCGGCGCGATGAAGCCCCGCCTCGCAATCGACGGAGTCCACCCGAATGAGGCCGGCTATGATGCAATGGCGACGGTGCTCGATCCGATCCTCCGCAGAATGTTTGGCCGCTGATGAAGCTGGAGCGCCGTTACGTCGAAAAGCCATGGGGCAGGGACGCGCTCCCGCCGATGTTCGACGCGCCAAAAGGCGAGCGCATTGGCGAGGTGTGGTTCACCGACGGCGGCGAGCTTCCGCTGCTCGCCAAGTACATCTTCACCAGCGAGCGGCTGTCGATCCAGGTGCATCCCGACGACGAGCAGGCACGGGCGCGAGGTCTGCGCCAGGGCAAGAGCGAATGCTGGGCCATCCTCGACGCCGAGCCAGGCGCGACGCTGGGCCTTGGACTGAAGCACGAGGTGGACAAAGACGAGCTTCGCGCTGCTGCTCTCGACGGTTCGATCGAGGACCTGATGGACTGGCGGCCGGTCAGCGCCGGCGATTTTGTCTTCGTTCCGTCGGGCACGATCCACGCGATCGGCGCCGGCATTTCACTGCTCGAATTTCAGCAGAACAGCGACATCACCTATCGTCTGTACGATTACGGCCGCCCGCGCGAGCTTCACCTCGACGACGGAGTCGCGGTCGCCAACACCGCGCAATTTCCCGACACGCTCATCCAGCATCTGTCCGGTTCTGAGCAAAGGATGCTCGTCGACGGGCCGCATTTCACGCTCGTTCAATCGAACAAGGACGCGCTTCAGGAGCGGCTGCGCTGGATCATCCCGCTAGACGGTGAAGTCCGGTGCGGCGCGGACGTGGCGCGCCGCGGCGACTGCCTGCTTGTTCAGCCCGATGAGCGGATCGAAAGCTCAGGGGCGAGGATGCTGATCGGCGCTACTTACCGGCCATCATAGCGAGCGCGATCGCGCCGAGCGGCCCTGCATCGCTTCCGAGCTCAGGAGCGCGGATGTATCCGGAGCCCGGCAGTTCGACATAACCGTTGAGGCTGTCGATGAGCATGGTTTCGATGCGGCCCAGCACGTGCGGCTGGTTCTCGATCACGCCACCGCCGATCGCGATTGCGCGCGGCGCTGCAGCACAGACGATCGCATGGCATAGCTGCGCCAGCGCCCATGCGACGGATTCCCATGCCGGGTCACCCTCCTGGATCTCGCCGATGCGGTTCCCGAACCGAGCTTTCAGCGACGGACCGGCAGCCAAACCTTCGACGCAATCGCCGTGAAAGGGGCAGGAGCCGGCGAACGTGTCCGCAGGCAGCCGAGCGACGCGGATGTGCCCGAGCTCGCAATGGGCGAAGCCGCGCGTCGGCTTTCCGTTGACGATCAGGCCGACGCCGACGCCGGTCCCGACGGTGATGTAGGCATAATCCTGCATGCCCTTGCCGCTGCCCCAGCGCATTTCGGCGAGGGCGGCACCGTTGACGTCGGTATCGAACGCTGCCGGAACGCCTGCGGCCGCTTGGAGCTTGCTCTTGACCTCGGCACCGCGCCATCCGGGCTTGGGCGTGGCGGCGATAATGCCGCGGTCGAGATCGAGTGGCCCGAAGCTGCCGATCCCCAGCGCAGCGAAGTCTTGCGACCGCCATCTCGACAGAATGTCGCCAAGCCTGCCGAGCGTCTCGTCAGGCGTCGTCGTCTGCACCGTCTCGCGCGCCAGGACACGGTCGGGCCCGCTCGCCAGGATCGCGATGCACTTTGTGCCGCCGAGCTCCACGCCTGAGTAGGTTGCATCCATCCGCCGACGTAACCAGCAGTGCTCGCCAAGCGCAATAACGCCAGTCCGCGCTCCCTCTGCGGCGGGGCGAACTTCCGGCGCAAAACAACAGGCGTATTCTTGCGCGCGAAGGCGGGAGAATGAACATGGCTTGGTGTATCGGCAGGACCGAGGCGATGACCGACGCCGTCGGCGCGCGGCGCAAGGCACTCGCCAAATTGCGCGCGCTCGAGGATATCGACGATCCGGAAAGCTTCGTGGTCCCGATCCTTATCGACGCGATCCTGATGGCCGAAAGCTACCGAGGCGCGCGGCATGACGTGACCTTCCTCAACGAGCTGACGCGAAGCGTGGATGCGTTGATCCGCGAATTGAACGCTGTCGAGAAAGCGCGGGAGTGGGCCGAGCCGGTCACCGGAAAGTAGGCAGCCGCTGCGCGCCTTTGCCCCAGCCTTTCAGCTCCCGGCTATTCGCGCGCTTCAGCAATAGCTCGACGTCGGCAATCGTAAACGCGTCCGAGCGGTCGATGTCCTGAAGCTCGTCCCAGCTAACCGGCGCCGCAACCGGCATCCCCGCGCGGGCACGCGCCGAATAGGGCATCACCGCAGTCGCCGTGCGGTGATTGCGCAGGAAGTCGAGGAAGATGCGGCCGCGCCGCTGCGGCTTCGGCAGCGCCACCGTGAACTTGTCCGGAGCAGCTTCCGCGAGGGCGGTGCAGAAACTCTTCGCGAACTCGTCCACATCATCCCATTCAGCCACGGGCTCGAGCGGAACCACGACGTGAATCCCCTTGCCGCCCGAGAGCAAAGCGAAGCTCTCGAGCCCGAGAGCGTCGAATGAACGATGCAGCTGGAATGCCGCCTCCTTCACCTTCTCGAAGCCCAGCTTCGGATCGGGATCGAGATCGATGACCAGCCGGTCCGGAGTCTCGACTTCCCCGGCACGGCTGCCCCAGCCGTGGAATTCGACCGTCTGGACCTTGGCGCAAGCGACGATTTCCTCGGCGCTCTCGATGTAGAGATATTGCTCGGTGCGGCCGTTCTTCTGCTCGACGGGCTCGAAGTGCACGAGCTTGTCGAACTCCTTACCGGTCGGCGGATGCTCGCGGTTGCGCTGGAAGAAGCATTTGCCTTCGCGGCAGCGAAAGAGGTTGAGCAGCCGCCGGTCGAGGAACGGCAGCATGATCGGTGCAACGATCTGGTAATAGAGTGTCGTCGCGCGGACGCTGATCTCCGGCTTCGCGTAGGTCGGCTCCGGCGTCCATACCATAAGGACGCAACGCGCCGATGCGCCCGCTTGCTCCTCTGCCGTTCGAGGCTATTGGTAGCGCTAACGTTGAGCGGGGGAAACGTATGCGTCTGCAGCGGATCGTTGCCATTTTCCTGAGCCTGGCCTGGCTGGTTGCAGCTCCGGCCCAAGCCGCTGCGTACAAGAATTTCCGCGCGGCGATCTACATCACCGTCGGCGACACCAAACGGCTCGCCGATCCCGCCACGTTCAACCGCGATTTCGCCCGTGTCTCCTCTCAGCTCAAGTTCGACAAGGTCTATATCGAGGCCTACCGCAATCACCTGTTCGCGACCGACGCCGAGCTCGAGACGGTCAAGCGCGAGTTCCAGGCCAAGGGCATCCAGACATCGGGCGGGGTGACGCTCGCCGCCGGAGGCGCCGGAGGGCAGTTCGGCACCTTCGATTACGAGAATCCGGCCGATCGCGCCGAATGCGAGCGGGCAGTGCGGCTCATCGCGCGCCACTTCGACGAAGTGATCCTCGACGACTTCTTCTTTTACACCTCTAAGAGCGACGCCGACATTGCCGCCAAGGGCAACCGCAGCTGGACCGACTATCGCGTCGCCAAGATGAATGAGGCGGCGCGCGATCTTGTCATCGGGCCGGCCAAGCAGGTGAACCCGCGCGTCCGGGTGATCATCAAATATCCGAACTGGTACGAGCACTTCCACGGACTCGGTTACGACCTTGCCGACGAGGCGCACCTGTTCGACGCGATCTACACCGGTACCGAGACTCGCGACCCGATCATCACGGACCAGCTGCTCCAGCAGTACGAGAGCTATGAGATCTATCGCTATCTCTCGAACGTTCGGCCCGGCGCGAATCTCGGAGCCTGGGTGGATACGTTCGGGACGCGCTCGATCGACCGCTATGCAGAGCAGCTCTGGGGCCTCTTCGCCAAGGCGCCCGAGCAGATGCTGTTCAACTGGCACCCGATGGCGGAACAGGCGCCGGCCGATGCGGGAACGCGTCCCTGGGCGAACCAGGCGACCAGCTTCAAATGGCCCATCGCCGGCGGCAGCGGGTGGGCGAGTGCCGCCAATGAAGCGCTGCACGTCGTCGACGGAGCCCTGGGGCAGCTTGGGAAACCGGTGGGTATCGCGAGCTATCGGCCGCCGCACGCCACCGGCGAGGATTTCCTCCACAATTACATCGGCAACCTGGGCGTGCCGATCGAGCTCTACCCGGAATATCCCGCCAACGCGCACACAATCCTGCTGACGCAGAGCGCCGCGACCGACCCGGCAATCATCGCCAAGATCAAGCGCAGCCTGACAAGCGGCGCCAACGTGATCGTCACCTCGGGCTTCCTCGAGGCCACGCAGGATCATGGTTTCCGCGACCTCGCCGAATGGCAGTCGACGGGCCACGTCATCGCCATCGACCAATATTTTGTTGGCTTCGGCGCGGGCAACGGCAAGGAGCTGAAGGAGCCCGGCAAGACCGCAGGGATTCTGTTTCCCGAAGTGCGATTCTACACCAACGATAGCTGGGGGATCATCCGCGGCGTCGCCGCCGCCAAGGGCTTCCCGATCGTCCTGATGAATCATTACTCCAACGGCACGCTCTACCTCTGGACCATGCCGGAGAATTTCGGCGACCTCTACAACCTGCCGCAGCCGATGATCACGAGACTGAAGCAGTTCCTCTTTGCCGACGCGCCGGTCACCATCGACGCGCCCGACCATGTCGCGCTCTTCACCTACGACAATGGCGCCTTCGTCGTTGAGAATTTCCGCGACGATGCGGCGAACGTCGGGATCATGCGAAGGGGCCAGGCGGCCGAGACCGTCGCAATCCCGCCGCACAGCTTCCGGGTCTTCCAGCGCTGACCGTTTCGCATGGTAAACGAAATCGCAACCGGATCCTTTTAGAAGTCGCTCAGCAAGAGTGCGTCAGAGTGGCGTCGTGGAACCGGTGCGCGGATTGGACCCCGCGCAAATTGAAGTGGACGACACATGAAACATGAAGCCATCCTCGAGGGCGACTGGATCCCGAGGGACCCGCGCGTCGACGTCGACTATGACGTGCGCGTGCACACCGATGCCGGCGAAGTCGGCGCCCAGATCGTCAACCTGTCGAGCGACGGCTTCAGACTCCATACGTCGAACCCGCTGCAGGTCGGCTGGGAAGTGACCCTCGAGGCCGCGAAGGACTTCCCGGTGCGCGCGCTCATCTGCTGGGCATGCGGGAATGAGTCCGGTGGAGTGTTCGCGGAGTCGGTGGCGCTTTAAGCCACTCATTCACGATCGGAATACCGGGGCGGCTCTCGATAGCCCGTGCGGCGCTGAGTTTCCAGGTCGTTCAATGCGGTGACGAGCCAAACGCCGAGTAGAATCATCGGAGGAATGAGGAGCCAAAGCGGGCCACCCGGTCCAGCGGTTGCCCACGCGTAAGCAGCGGTCAGGACGAGAGATCCCAGACCGATTTGGCGGCTCCGCGATAGCGGCCAATAACGATAGTCAAAGTCGGTCGAGTAGGCAGCCATACGCGTCACGGCGAGCCAATCCCACCCGACTGCTGTCAGCGAGACACCTATAAGGGTGAGCGCACCCATGATCACACCCTCAGCGCGGCGGCGTTGGTTTCGGCCTCGCGCTTGAGGTTGCGGGCGAGCTGGGAAAGGCCGTTGAGGTACTGCGGCGGGCAGGCGACCTCCCGGTAATCGAGCGCCGCAGCAGCGCGCAGGGTCCAGAAGGGATCGACCAGGTGCGGCCTCGCCAGCGCCACTAGGTCGGCCCGGCCTGCAGCGAGGATCGAGTTGGCGTGGTCGGGCTCGTAGATGTTGCCGACCGCCATGGTCGCGAGCTTGCCCTCGTTGCGCACGCGGTCGCTGAACGGAGTCTGGAACATTCGGCCATAGACCGGCTGCTGCCCGGCCCAGGTCTGGCCCGCGGAGACGTCGATCAAATCCGCACCCTCTTGCGCGAACGCCTCGCCGATCAGCACTGAATCCTCGGGCGTGATTCCGTCGTCGCCCGCCCAGTCGGTCGCCGAGATTCGGACCGACATCGGCCGGTCGCTCGGCCAGGCGGCGCGCATCGCCGCGAAGACTTCGAGCGGGTAGCGGAGGCGGTTCTCCAGGCTGCCGCCATATTCGTCGGTGCGCCGGTTTTGCAGCGGCGTGATGAAGCCCGAGAGCAGATAGCCGTGCGCGCAGTGCAGCTCGATCATGTCGAAGCCCGCTTCGATCCCCATGCGCACCGCGGCGACGAACTGGTCGCGCACCTCGTCCATGTCGGCGCGGGTCATCGGCGTCGGCACCTGATTGGCAGGCGACCATTGAACGTCGCTCGCCGCCATCACCGGCCAGTTCCCGTCGCTGAGCGGCAAGTCGCTGCCTTCCCAGCCGAGCCCGGTCGAACCCTTGCCGCCCGAATGGCCGAGCTGAAGGCAAATCTTCGCCCTTGACTGCGAATGGACGAAAGCGACGATCCTCTTCCACGCGACGACATGGTCGGCGTTCCACATGCCGGTGCAGCCGGGGCTGATCCGGCCTTCGGGCGAGACGCAGGTCATCTCGGTGAAGATGAGCCCAGCTCCACCAAGAGCCCGCTCGCCGTAATGGACGAAGTGGAAGTCATTGGGCGTGCCGTCGACCGCGGAATACATGTCCATCGGCGAGACGACGATGCGGTTCTCGACCGTCATGTCGCGCATCGTGAACGGAGCGAACATCGGCGGCGCGGTCTTGTTCGACTTGCCGTCGGTTGCGCGCTTCCAGAACCACCGCTCGACCGTCTCCAGCCATTCGCGGTCGCGAAGGCGCAAATTCTCGTGGCTGATGCGCTGGCTGCGCGTCAGAAGCGAGTAAGCGAACTGCAGCGGCTCGAAATGCGTGTAGCGCTGCAGAGTCTCGAACCATTCGGTCGAGTTGCGCGCGCTGTTCTGGAGCTTCAGCACTTCAAGGCTGCGCTCCGCCTGATATTCGTCGAGAGCCGCTTCGAGGCTGAGCCCCGAGCGGTTGAGCACCCCCGCCAGCTTAATCGCGTCCTCTAACGCGAGCTTGGTTCCGCTGCCGATCGAGAAATGCGCGGTATGCGCGGCATCGCCCAAAAGGATGACGTTGCCCGCGCTCCAGCGCTCGCATTTGATGCGCTTAAAGTTGAGCCAGGCGGCGCTTCCGACAAGGTGCGACGCGTTGGATTGCAGCCGATGACCGTCGAGATATTTGGCGAAAAGCTTCTCGCAGGCGGCGATGCTTTCGTCCTGCGACATCCGGTCGAAGCCGAAGCTGCGCCAGGTTTCTTCCGAGCATTCGACAATGAAGGTCGAGCAATCGGGCGCGAAACGATAGGCGTGCGCCCAGATCCATCCGTGCTCGGTCTCCTCGAACGCGAAGGTGAAGGCGTCGAAGACTTTCGACGTGCCGAGCCACACGAACTTGTTGGCGCGAACGTCGACATCGACGCCGAACGCTTGCGGGTCGGCGTCACGGAAACGCGAGTTCGCACCGTCCGATGCAATGACGAGGTCGTAGTCGCGCCACTTGGCAGCCGCGGGATCGCATTCGGCGTTGAAGTGCAGCGTCACTCCCAGCGCGCGTGCGCGGTCCTGGAGGATCTCGAGCAGGCGCTTGCGGCCGATTCCGATGAAGCCGTGCCCTCCGCTCGTGATCGTCTCTCCCTTGAAGTGGACATCGATGTCGTCCCAGTGCGCGAACTCTTTCGTGATGATCTCCGCCGATGTGGGATCGTTGCGCTTGATGTTGTCAACGGTGAGGTCGGAAAAGACGACCCCCCAACCGAAGGTGACGCCCGGCGCATTGCGCTCGAAGATCTCGATTTGGTGGCTAGAATCGCGCAATTTCATCGAAATCGCGAAATAAAGGCCGGCAGGGCCCGCACCGATACAGGCGATCTTCACTCCGAAATCCCGCTTAAGTTCACTAAGTTCACGGAGCGCAGCGCTTTTGCAGTGAACTTAAAGCCGTCGCTCGGCGTCGATGGGCGCACATTAGAGACGCGCAACTGACGATCGCAGAACTGCATCGCCGCAGAATGGCACAGCAGCGCCCCCGTAGGACAGCGCGAAATATCCGGATAACGGCTACTAACTAAAGATAGTGTAGATAGTTCAACGAGTTAAGGAGCCCTTTTAACGATTTGGCAACCCGGCTTTGAGACAATCGCGCCGGACCTAACAGGCCCAGGAGCCAAGACCATGAGCAAGTTTCTGAAGCTGATCAAAAATAACAAGGGCGCTACCGCCATCGAATACGGCCTTATCGCAGCTCTGATCGCCGTTGCGGCGATCGGTGCGATGCAGGGCATCGGCAACAAGCTGAACACGACGTTCAACAACGTCTCGAACAAGCTCTAAGGCCGGTTCCCCACTACGTGGCCGAGGACGGCGGTTCCGGAAGGAGCCGCCGTTCTTTTTTGTATTGACCTTCGAGGCTTGCGATTATGGTCTCCAGCTGTATTAGTAATATGACACAGTTGGGGGTCTTGCCATGCGTTCCGTTGCCGTTTCACTTGCATTTCTGCTCTCGACCGCCGCGTACGCGGCACCTCCCGCGCCAGCCGCAACGGTCGTCACTGCCGACGCAAACGCTCCCAAGGGCAAGCTTCCGGACACGGCCACCCCCAAAGCGTACCGGCTGAACTTCACGATCCTGCCGGAGGCCGACCGCTTCTCCGGTCATGACGAGATCGACATCATGCTGAACCGGCCTGAGAGCTCGATCTACATGCACGGCCGCGACCTCAATGTGACGACCGCGGTGGCGATGGTCGGCGGCAAGCAGATCCCCGCGAAATGGACGCAGGTCGATAAGACCGGGACTGCACGGCTCGATTTCCCGCAACAGGTTCCCGCCGGCCCCGTCACCTTGTCATTCGATTACAGCGCAGCGTTCGGCGACAGCGCGTCGGGCATGTTCCACGTCAAAGTCGGCGACAAATGGTATAGCTGGACGCAGTTCGAGAGCATCGATGCGCGCGCCGCTTATCCAGGATTCGACGAACCGGGCTTCAAGACTCCCTTCACCGTCTCGGTAACGACACACCCGGGCTATGTCGTCGTCGGCAACTCGCCCGAAGTGTCGGTCACGAAAACTGCCGACGGCCTCGAAAAGCACCAGCTCGCGCCGACGCGGCCGCTGCCAACTTATCTCGTCGCGGTCGACACCGGGCCTTTCGTTCACAAGACTGGCCTGATCCCCGCTGACGCCGAGCGCTCGACTCCGATGCCCTACGGCGCGGTGGCGACCCAGGCCCAGGCGGACAAGATGGGCTATGTGATGGCCGAGACGCCACGCATCGTCAGCCTGCTCGAGAATTACTTCGGCGAGCCGTTCCCCTTCCCCAAGCTCGACCAGATCGGAACGCCGATCATGCCGGGCGCGATGGAGAATGCCGGCGCCGACACTTACGGCGATTCGATCATCTATCTGGCGCCCGGGGCAACGACCGGCGACAAGCAGGGCTTCGGAATGGTGGTTGCGCACGAACTCTCCCACCAGTGGTTCGGCGACTTGGTCACTCCTGCTTGGTGGAACGACATCTGGCTCAATGAGAGCTTCGCCAACTGGATGGGCTATCGCATCGGCAATGAATGGCGTCCCGAGCTCAACATCGGGGTCGGCGCACTCGGCGAGGGCTTCGGCGCGATGAACACCGATGCGCTGACCGTCGGCCGGCCGATCCACCAGGCGATCACCGAGAATAGCGAGATCGATTCCGCGTTCGACAGCATCACCTACGGCAAGGGCGGGCAGGTCGTCGCGATGATCGCCGCTTATCTCGGCGACGAGAAGTTCAAAGAGGGCGTCCGCCTGCACCTGCAGCGCCACGCCTATGGCAATGCGACGTCCGAGCAGTTTTTCCAGTCGATCGCGGACGCTGCGAAGGATCCGAAGGTGCTCGCCGCCTTCAAGAGCTTCGTCGACCAGCAGGGCGTGCCGGTCGTCGACATTCGCCGCGAGGGATCGAAACTGGTCGCAACGCAGGCGCGCTATGCCTTCCTCGGAAGCAACCCGCAGCCGCTGATGTGGACGATTCCCTTCTGCGTGCGCGCTGGCGCGGCCAAGTCGTGCAGCCTGCTCGACCAGAAGACGACCACGATCGATTCGCCAGGACCGGGCGCGATCATGCCGAACGTCGGAGGCACTGGCTACTACCGCTTCGATTTGCAGCCTGCTGACTGGAAGGCGCTGATCGCTTCATCGGCTGAGTTGTCGCCGGGCGAGGCGCTCGCGACGACGGACAGCCTGTGGGCGTCGTTCCGTGCCGGCAAGGCACCCGCGTCCTGGCTGATCGACGAGGCGCGGGCGATGGCCGCGAACCCCAGCGCCGCGGCGAGCGTCGATCCCGGCGGACGGCTGGCCGGACTCCAGGCTGTCGGGCTCATTGGCCCGGCCAGCGAAACGGCATTCCGTTCGCTCATTTCGTCGATCTACGCTCCGCGCCTCGCGAGCATCGGCTTCGATCCTAAGTTCGGCGCGCATGCCAGCGACACGCCCGATCAACAGCGGCTTCGCCAGCAGCTCGTTGGATTGATGGCATTCGATGCGCACGATCCCGCCATTCGCGCCAAGCTCAAGGCCGCGGGCAACGCCTATCTCGCGGGCGACAAGCAGGCCGTCGATCCTGCATTCCGCGGCGCCGCTCTCGCAGTCGTCGCCGAGGACGGCGACCTCAAGACCGCACAGGCGATGATCGAGAAGGGGCTTTCCAGCGAAGATCCGGAGGTCCGCCAGGCCGCGCTCGGAGCGGCAGCGGCGGGAGGTCATACTGACGTCGCGAACTATATCTTCAGCCTCAAGGACAAGCGGCTGCGTAGCTTCGACCGCATAATGCTTATCGGCGAGCTCGCTTCGGAGCCGAAGACGCGCGAAATGACCTCCCAGTGGATCCTCGCGAACTACGACAAGCTCACCAGCGGCAACGGCATCTTCATTACCAGCCGGCTGCCGGGCATGTTCAACAGCCGGTGCGGCACGTCCGAGGCGGCGCGGATCGAGCAGACGCTCGGTCCCAAGGTCATGAAGGTCGGAAGCGGAGTCCTCGAGTTCCGAAGGATGCTCGAGCGGGTGCGCAATTGCGGCATCCTCAAGCAGGCGAAGCAGGCGGAGATTGCAGCGGCGATTGCCGCGAAGTGATCCGCTAGCTTGTCTCGATCTCCCGAAGGAAATCGTCGACAACACGATTGAATTCGGCCGGCTTCTCAAGGTTGGTGAGGTGCCCGGCGTCGGTGATCACCTGGATACGCGCGTTTGGGATGAGGTCGACGAGCTCGGTGGAGAGAGCGACGGGGGTGATCGAATCCTGGTCGCCACACAGGATCAGTGTCGGGGCGTCGATCGCTTGAGCGCGGTCGCGCTGGTCGGCGAGCCAGACGGCCTCAGCGCCGATGCGATAAGCTTCGGGATCGATCCCTGACATCGTCTCGACGACTTCGCGTCGGACATCGGGGTCGGCCGGCTGGGCGAGGAGCATGTCGACACGTGCCTCGGCCATCGCGGGAAGGTCGCGGCTTCCGGCTAGCGATCGTTCGTGAATGGCGCGGCCCTGCGGATGCACCGCGAAGGTGTCGGCGAGGATGAGCGACGCACAACGCTCCGGAGCTCGTGCGTGCATCGCGATGGCGACAACGCCCCCGAGCGAGAGGCCGCAGATGTGCGGTCTTTCAAGTTTGAGTTCGCGCATCGCGGACAGGATCGCAAACGCATAATCGTCGCGGCTTGTGGCTTCGGGCGCCGCGTCGCTTTCGCCATAGCCTGGATAATCGAACGCAATGGCCCGCCGCGTCCTCCCGAAATGCGCGAGCTGCGGGTGCCAGACCGATTTGTCTGAGCCGACCCCGTGGAGGAAGACGATTGGCGTCGCATCGCCCCCGCCGGTTTCGTCAAAGCCGATTGAAATTCCAAGCATGGTAGCGACGCGCGGCATGCTTCTTCTTGGCAGCGGAGCGCGCGCCGCGCTAGCGTCAGACGATGGCGCGACTGACGGTCAACGGCGAAGCGATCGAATACAAGCTCGATCCCGACATGCCATTGCTGTGGGCGCTGCGCGACGCGTCCAACCTCACCGGCACCAAATACGGCTGCGATAGCCGCGACTGTGGTGCCTGCACGGTGATCGTCGACGGCCGCGCGGTGACCAGCTGCAGCGTGACATTGCGCGAGCTCGAAGGCGCGCAGGTGACGACCATCGAGGGGCTCTCCGCCAGCGGCACGCATCCGGTGCAGCAGGCCTGGCTCGCCGAGCAGGTGACGATGTGCGGCATGTGCGAGCCCGGCTTCATCATGGCGATTGCCGCGCTTCTTCAGGCGAGCCCCAGCCCCAGCGCCGAGCAAATCAAGGCGCTCCCGAACATCTGCCGCTGCGGCGCTTACCCGAGGATCATGAAGGCGATCGAGCGGGCCGCGCGGGCGTCGCCAAAGCCTGCCGCGCCGTCCAACGTACAAGGCTGAACGAACGCTTCCGAAACAATTCAGCCATCGCTCATGTGACGAGTCGCATTTCCGCATGCAGGGAACAAAAGAGAGTCACCGACATGCGTAAGCTTCTAATTTCCATCCTGCTTGCCAGCGCCGCGGCATCACCCGCCGTCGCCGAGCGCTGGCAGCACAAAGACGACAACAACGACCGCGCCCAGGTTCACCAAGAGCGGCAGCAGGCGCGCGACGAAGGTCGCCGCGGTGGCGACAACAATGAGCGCCCGCGTTTCGAAATGCGCCAGCAGGTCCAGCAGCAGGACTCAAACCGCGGCGGCGGGTTCGACCGTTCGCGGTTCGAAGGCCGGCAGAACGTCGCGCCTCAGCAGGTTCAGCAGCAGCAGGCCTATGACCGCCGCGGCGGCAATTTCGAAGGCTATCGGCAGAACCGCGTCGAGCAATCGACGCAGGTCGACGGACGCCACGAATATTATCGACGCGATCGTTCGAACTGGAACGGCGGCAGCGTTGTTCAGCAGCAGCAGCAGCAGGTCGAGCAGGCGCAGCGCAGCGGCAGCTGGTCGCGCGACCGCGGCAGCTGGTCACGCGATCGCGACGGCGATTACCGCCAGCGCGAGCAGTCGCAGTACCAGTCGCGCCAGGGCAGCCGCTGGGCTAGCGGCGGCTGGAACCGCGATTGGCGCAACGACCGGCGTTACGACTGGCGCAGGTACCGCGACCATCACCGCTCGACGTTCCACCTCGGCATCTATTACGATCCATTCGGTTACGGCTACCGGTCGTTCGATGTCGGCTATCGCCTGATGCCCGCATATTTCGGCAATCAGTATTGGATCGATCCAGCGCTGTACGGCTTGCCTTATCCGCCGCCCGGCGCGGAGTGGGTCCGCTACTGGAACGACGCCGTCCTGGTCGACATGTACTCGGGTGAAGTGATCGACGTGATCCGCGATTTCTTCTGGTAGAGCCTCGACGCTCATTGATCGAAGGGGCGTTGCGAGCCACACTCGCAGCGCCCCTTTGTGTATCGGCGGTCAATTGGACAAGTTGGGACTCGCATGAACACCGCCGACCGCCTTATCCTGAGCTGCTGTATCCTTGCATTCGTACCAGCGGCGCCGGTCGCGGCACAGGCGCCCGCGACGCAGCAAAGTGCACATGAACGCCTGTTCGCCTTGTTCAGCCAAAGCGACGAAGCCAATCTGAAGCGCAATCCACTGCAGGGGATGTTCCGCGGCGACATGCGTTACGCCGATCACCTCGGCGACCTGTTCAGCGATGCGCACTATCAGGCGGAAAAGGCTGCATCCGAGCATGATCTCGCGGCACTTCACGCGATTCCGCGCGAGCAGCTCGATCCAACCGACCAGATCGCGTTCGACGCCTTCGACGACGAAACGAAGGACACGCTTCGCGGGCTTCAACCGGATCTTCTGGAGGTCACCGAAGCGCTGCCGATGAATCACTTCTTCGGCCTGCACACCCAATATCCGACGATCGCGAGCGGGCAGGGGGGAGCACCCTATACGACGCTCACCGATTACCAGGATGGGCTGACCCGCAACCAGGACTTCGCCGCCAACATCGATGAAGCGATCCGGCAATGGAAGAAGGGCGAGGCCGAGGGGATTGTCGATTCCAAGCTGACCGTCCGCAACATGATCGAGCAACTCGACAACCAGCTGGAGCTGAAGCCCGAGAATTCGCCATACTGGGGTCCGATCAAGGCTTTCCCGGCATCGATCGGTGCGGCCGACCGGGCGCGGATCACGCGGCAATATCGTCAATCGCTGTCGGACGTCGTCTACCCGGCGCTGAAGCGCATGCGGAACTTCCTCGCGAACGACTATCTCGGCCGTGCGCGCGACGGCGTCGGGCTCATGTACATGAAGGGCGGCGATGCCCTCTACCGCTACGATATCCAGTCGACGACGACTCTCCCGCTGACTCCCGACCAGATCCACGACCTCGGCCTCAAGGAAGTGGCGCGCATTACCCAGGATTTCGACAAGGTGCGGAAGGAAGTCGGCTTTGCCGGCGACCTCCACGCCTTCTTCGACTACATGCGGACCAGCCCGCAGTTCCAGCCGAAGAGCGGTCAGCAGCTGACCCAGGACTTCTACCGGATCAAGACCGCGGTCGAGGCGAAGGTGCCGCAATATTTCTCGAGCGTGCCCAAGACTCCGCTCGTGATCCGCCCCTATCCCGCTTACCGCGAGAAGTTCGAAGCGGGCGGCTCCTACGACGCCGGGACTGCCGACGGCTCGCGTCCCGGCACCTTTTATTTCAACACCTACGATCTTCCGTCGCGAAGCACATGGGAGGAGACGACTTTATTCCTCCACGAAGGCGAGCCTGGACATCATTTCCAGATCAGCCTCGCGCAGGAGAATCGCGCATTGCCGAACTTCATGCGGTTCGGCGGCAATACCGCCTATGTCGAGGGGTGGGCGCTTTATGCCGAGACGCTTGGCTACGACATGGGCTTCTACAAGGACCCGTACCAGCGGTTCGGGACGCTCAACGACGAAATGCTTCGTGCGATGCGCCTGGTCGTCGACACCGGCATCCATTCCAAGGGA
Source organism: Sphingomonas sp. (assembly GCA_025936675.1). Next base: position 78,086 of record JAICSX010000001.1, on the reverse strand, counting down.
TGGACCCGCGATCAGGCAATCCAGTACATGCTCGAAAATTCAGGGGAATCGAAGACCGACGCGACCGCCGAGGTGGAGCGCTACATCGCCATTCCAAGCCAGGCCGTTGCCTACAAGATCGGGTCGCTGACCATCCAACGGCTGCGCAAGAAGGCCGAGGACGCGCTCGGGTCCAAGTTCGACGTGCGCGAATTCCACGACCAGGTGCTGAATACCGGCGCGCTGCCGCTGTCGGTGCTCGAAGAGAAGATCGACCGCTGGATCGCTGCGAAGCGGGCGAGTTGAACATCCGGCGGATGTTCAATGCGAGCCCGCTCGCGGCTTAGCCGCGCTCGAGGTGCTTGCGTAATGGCGGCTACGACCCGGCGGTTCGCCTGCACGCAGTGCGGGATGTGCTGCAACCGCTCGCCGGAAGTCGAACTTTCCGAATCTGCCGCATTGGCCGATGTCTTCGTCTTCCGCTTGCTGTTCCGGCTCTACACCTTGCCGACTTCACCGGAGCGCGGAACGGTCTCCGAACTATTCTATCAGAAGAAGCGGCTGCTCGCCGCGCACGCCGCGCGGAAATATCCGAAGAAGGTGATGCGCGGCGGAAAGCGCGTCGAACGCATTCATTATCTCATGTTGTCCGCACTCGCGCTCGATACGCGTCGCGGCGCCTGTGCCGCGTTGGAGGACGGCCGCTGCGGAATCTACGAGCGCCGGCCGCTCGGCTGCAGGACAGTGCCGTTTCACTATGCGCGGGCGGATGCACTTGCTGAGCACGATTTCGACACCTTCGTCAGCACGGCGGGATACCGCTGCGACGTGGGGGAAACGGCGGCGGTTGTGCTCGAACGCGGCCAGATCGTGGACAAAGGGAGCGTGGAAGCACGAGCCCAAGCGGAGACGATTGCCGAGTCGGACAGCGCCTGGAAGGAGGCGATCGTCCGGCGGATGAAGCAGGGCGTCGTCGCGGGATCTCCGCTGCCGACCCTGAACGATGTGGAGGAGCAGGCCGGTTTCGGCGCGCTGACGGTATCGATGCGTGTGGCGTGGGAGATCGCGGCCGACGCGGGCATCCTCAGCGTCGAGCAGTCGCAATCGCTCGTCCGAACGCAGCTGGAGACAATCGAGCGGGAGCTTGCAAATGCTCGCTGCGCCGGCGCCGACGCCGAAACACTAACCGAAATGGCGGCGGAATATCGCCTGGTGCTCAACGGATGATTCTTCGTATGAGCGCCGTTCGTCGAAATTTCGCTTCCGAAACGTCGACTGCCGGACGCCACTCGAGCGAAAGAGAATTAGGAGCTCAGACTGAGGAGGCATGCGCATGCCAAGGCACACGCTCAAGTTGATCGCACTTGCGGCATTGTTATCGGTCGCTCCCGCACTTGCAGGCAATGCGACGACAAGCCAGACGGCGACGCACCGCTCCGATTGCCCGAAGAAGCAGGCTCAGGCGCGCGCCGGCTGGGCAGCGCGGGCGCAGAAGGCGAAGGGCGCCTCCATCATCGTGTCCGACCGCGTGCCTGAGGGCTCGCTCCTTGATTTCGGCTTTCGCCGGTCGATCCTGACTCCCTAGGCGGCGACGCTCTCCAGCGCTTCGGCGATCAGACGGCGGCTGTTATCGATGCCGTAAAGCGCGATGAAGCTGCCCATCCGCGGTCCCTGCGGTGAGCCGAGAAGCGTTTCATAGAGCGCCTGGAACCATTCACGCAGCGATTCGAACGGGTGTCGCTTGCCGACTTCAAAGACCTGAGTCTGGATGTCCTCAGCCGAGGCATCGGTTGGGAGCTTGGCGAGTTCTGAGTCGAGATCGCGAAGGGCCTCGGCTTCCATGTCCGTCGGTGCACGCCGCTTAAGCCGCGGCACCACGAAATCGCGAGCATAATTGACCGCGAGCCCGATCAACTCGTCCAGCTCGGGATCACTTTCGGGTGAGGTGCCGGGCGCATAGCGCTGGACAAACCGCCAAGTGGTCTCCTTGTCGGCGACTCCCGGCAGGCTGACGAGATTCAAGAGCAGCCCGTAGGTCAGTGGTAGCGTCTCGCCCGGCACCTCGCCGCCGTGGATGTGGTGGACTGGATTGCCGAGCTTCTGCTCGATCGGCTGGTTCGGATAATTGCCGCGAAACTGCCAATATTCGTCGACCGCGCGCGGGATCACGCCGATGTGCAGGCTCTTGGCGCGCTTGGGCTCGCGGTAGATGTAGAAGCTCAGCGACGGCTCGCTTCCGTAGCGCAGCCATTCCTCGAGGCTGAGACCGTTCCCCTTCGACTTGGAGATCTTCTCGCCCTTTTCGTCGAGGAACATCTCGTAGTTGAAGCCTTCCGGGGGGCGGCCGCCGAGGATCCGGCAGATCTTCCCCGATTGCGTGACGCTGTCGATCAAGTCCTTGCCCGCCATTTCGTAATCGACGCCGAGGGCGACCCAACGTGCCGCCCAATCGACCTTCCATTGAAGCTTGGCCGCGCCGCCGAACGCCGATTGCTGGACCCGGCTGCCGTCCTCGTCGTCGAAGGCGACGAGGCCAGCTTCGGCGTCGATCACGTCGACCGGCACTTGCAGCACCCGTCCGGTCGTGGGCGAAATCGGCAGCACCGGCGAATAGGTCTTGCGGCGATCCTCGCGGAGCGTCGGAAGCATCACGCCCATGATGGCCTCGAAGCCCAACAGGACCTTGCGGATCACATCGTCGAAACGCCCGCTGGTGTAGCAATCGGTCGCCGAGAGAAATTCGTAGTCGAAGCCGTAGCGGTCGAGGAATCGCCGAAGCATCGCGTTGTTGTGATGGGCGAAGCTTTCGTACTCGCCGAAGGGGTCCGGGATCTTCGTCAGCGGCTTGCCGAGATATTCGGTCAGCATCGGCTGGTTAGGGACGTTGTCTGGGACCTTGCGAAGCCCGTCCATGTCGTCGCTGAAGGCGATCAGCCGCGTCGCATTGCCCGTCAGCTCCTCATAGGCATGGCGGACGAAGGTGGTGCGCGCGACCTCGTTGAAGGTGCCGATGTGCGGCAGGCCCGAAGGCCCGTAGCCGGTCTCGAAGATCACCGGATCGCCGGCAGGCTTCCCGTTGGGCCACCGCTTCAGCAGCTTGCGCGCTTCCTCGTAAGGCCAAGCCTTTGAGGTCATTGCGGCATTTCGAAGCGTTTCGGCGTCCAATTGCGTTGCTCTTCTGTTCTCGGCGCGGCAGGGTCACGGGATGGCGGTTCCTTTGCCTCTTCCCGCGCTTCACGCAACCCACGCTGGGATTTGGCTGGCGAGCGGCGATGGAGAGGTGCGCGAGGCAAGTCGCGGCGAGGCGATCGCGCGCGCCGCCGAGACCCCGCACATCATCCTCAACGCGCCGCTCGTCGGACAACGGCTCGGCTATCCGGAATTGAGTGGCTTGGACCTGCTGGAACTGTTCGCCTTCATTCATCCCGCGCGCTTCGTGGTGCCTACGGTCGCGGGGCTCAGCCGGGCCATGGCGCTCGACCCGCCGGCAGCGGATGCCGAAGCCGTTGCGGCACTTCAGCACATTGCGGGCCGGCTGCTCGCAGTCCTCGCCGATCCGGCGTGGCGCGAGCGCGAGGGAGCGTGGACGTCGAACATGACGCTGCACCGGCTCGGTTGGGGCTGGGCGCCGCTGATCGGCGCAGGCCTCGAACGGCCCGAGCGCGGCGAGCGCATGCTCTTTTCGCGGTTAAAGCAATGGGAGGAGGCCGGCGAGAAGCCGCCGCCGCGGACCATCATCGTCGATCCTGCTGATGCCCGTGCAAAGCTCGACCGGCTGACCGGCCGCGCCGAAGCGCGCGAAGGCCAGCGCAACATGGCCGAGGCGGTGACCCAGGTTTTCGCGCCCAAGCCGGCCAAGGGCTCGCCCAACCTGCTGCTCGCCGAAGCGGGCACGGGGATCGGCAAAACGCTCGCCTATCTCGCGCCGGCGGCGCTGTGGGCGGAAGCTTCCGGCGGGACGGTCTGGGTTTCGACCTTCACCAAGGCGCTTCAGCGCCAGCTCGACGGCGAAGGGCCGAAGCTGTTCGCCGATCCCGATGAGCGCGCTCGACGGATCGTGATCCGCAAGGGCCGCGAGAACTACCTGTGCCTCCTCAATCTGGAGGATGCGTTGCAAGGCGCATTCTCCGGACGCGCCGCGATCCTCGCTCAGCTGGTCGGCCGTTGGGCGGCTTATACCAAGGACGGCGACATGGTCGGCGGCGACCTGCCCGGCTGGCTGCCGAGCCTATTCCGCCGGGCCGGCGCGACGGCGCTGACCGACCGGCGCGGCGAATGCGTCTATGCTGGATGCCCGCACTATCGCCGCTGCTTCATCGAGCGAGCGGAGCGGGCGAGCCGCGATGCGGACCTGGTCATCGCCAACCATGCGCTGGTGATGATCAATGCGGCGCGGGCTCGGGAGGACGCGCCTGGGCGGATCCTGTTCGACGAGGGGCATCACCTGTTTGACGCCGCCGATTCGACCTTCGCCGTCGCGTTCGGCGGACAGGAAGCAATCGAATTGCGGCGCTGGATCGTCGGGCCGGAAGGGCGCTCTCGCGGACGCCGGCGCGGCCTCGCCGCGCGGTTGATGGACGTCGCGTCCTATGACGAGGAAGGGGCGCGCGCGCTCGATAGCGCCGTCGAGGCCGCCAAGGCGCTGCCTTCGGACGGATGGCTGCAGCGGCTGGTCGAAGGATCGCCGTTCGGTCCGGTCGAGGCGTTGCTCGCGGAGGTCCGGGGAACGGTCTTTGCGCGCGCCAAGGCACAGGAGGCGGGGTACGGCCTCGAGACGGAGCTCGCGGAGCCCGACGGTGCGCTCGTCGATGCGGCTGCCTCGGCTGCCGAGGTGCTCGAAAGCATGAGAAAGCCGCTCGCGGCGCTCGCGCGGCGCCTGGAGGCGGTGCTCGAGGATGCGCCCGACTGGCTCGACAGCCAGGCCCGTGCTCGGGTCGACGGCGCGATCCGAGGCCTATCGTGGCGGCTCGAGACGATTGCCGCCTGGGTTGCGTTGCTGTCGCGAATCGGCGGCGAAGCGGATCCGGAGTTCGTCGATTGGCTGGCGGTCGAGCGCGTCGAGGGGCGCGAATATGATGTCGCCATCCACCGGCATTGGCTCGATCCCACCAAGCCGCTTGCCTCGGCTGTGCTGGCGCCCGCCGACGGTGTGCTTGTCACCTCGGCAACCTTGCGCGGCGGCGAGGATTGGGCGGCAGCGGACGCCCGGACCGGGGCGGCGCATCTGCAGTTTCCGGTCGGGCATTTCGAGGCCGAGAGCCCGTTCGATTACGCCGGCTGCTCCGAAGTGTTGATCGTCACCGACATCAAGCAGGGTGACATTGCGGCGCTTGCCGGCGCTTACGCGCGCCTCATCGCGGCGGCCGAGGGCGGGACGCTCGGCCTTTTCACCGCAATCCAGCGTTTGAAGGCGGTGCATGCGCGGATCGCCGATCGGTTGGCGCGCGATGGGTTGCCGCTGCTCGCGCAGCATGTCGACCCGATCGACGCCGGCACCCTCGTCGACATCTTCCGCGATGATCCGCATGCGTCGCTGCTCGGGACGGATGCGCTGCGGGATGGAGTCGATGTGCCCGGCGAATCGCTGCGGCTGGTGGTGATGGAACGCGTGCCCTGGCCGCGGCCGACCGTGCTTCATGCGGCGCGGCGCATGGCGGGCGGAGGAAGCACATATGACGACCGTGTCGTTCGCGCGCGACTCGCTCAGGCGTTCGGGCGCTTGATCCGAAGGCAGGGCGATTGCGGGCTCTTCGTGGTGCTGTCCGCAGCCTTCCCGTCGCGCCTGCTATCGGCCTTCCCGGCGGGGGTTCCAGTGCATCGAGTCCCGCTCGACCAGGCAATCGCGAGGGTCGAGGAACGGCTTCGCTCGGCAGCTAAACAGCCCCTAGTGGTCGCTTAGAGTTCTATTGCCTCCGCGAGGCGGTTCCTGAGCGCGATCAGCCGGAACACATCGACGCCGCCCGGCTGCTCTTCCGCTTCGACACGCGGCGTGTGCATTTCCACGGGCGCGAGCGCCGCCGAAGCGGGTTCCGCCTCAGCCTTCTCGCGAAGCAGCTTCTGAACGCCGCGGACCGTATAGCCCTGCTCGGTCAAAAGGCGGTGGATCCGCCGCGCGAGCTCGACATCGGCCGGGCGATAATAGCGGCGGTTGCCGGCGCGCTGCATCGGCTTCAGCTGCGGGAACTTCGTCTCCCAATAGCGCAGGATATGCTGAGCGACGCCAAGCTCCTGCGACAATTCGCCAATCGTCAGGAAAGCGCCGGGGTCCTTTTGGCCGGCGAGGTCCAAGCTCAGCCCTTCGCGATCCGGTCGCGCATGATCTGGCTGGCGCGGAACGTCATCACCCGCCGCGGCGCGATCGGCACTTCGACGCCGGTCTTCGGGTTACGGCCAACCCGCTGCCCTTTGTCGCGCAGGATGAACGTGCCGAAGCCCGAGACCTTCACGTTCTGGCCCTCGGACAGCGCATGGCACATGTGGTGAAGCACGCGCTCCACCACGCCCGACGACTCCGCCCGTGACAGGCCGAGTCGCCGATGAACCACGTCGGCAAGGTCCGCACGCGTCAATGTGTTTGCGGCGTCCGCATCGTTTGTGACCCGCGCGATCCCGAGATCGGCCATTTTATTCTCCCGCCTCCAACGGCGCGCCCCCCGCCGTCTCAATTACGCATTCGTAACGGAATTCCGCCCTGTCGGCAATTCGACTTGTCGCCGGATATTCCAATTTTTTCAATACCTGAGCGCTGCTGCGCCCCATGTAAAGCCACCGCCCATCGCTTCAAGCACAACCACGTCGCCGCGCTTGATTCGGCCGTCCTTCACCGCCGTGTCGAAAGCGAGCGGGACCGATGCGGCGGAGGTGTTGGCATGCTTGTCGACCGTCACCACGACTTTCTCTGCCGGAAGTCCGAGCTTCCTGGCCGTCGCGTCGAGGATTCTTGCATTCGCCTGGTGCGGAACGACCCAGTCGACGTCCGCTGCTGTGAGGCCGGCACCCTCCAGAACTTCGTTCAGCACCTCGGCCAGGTTGACGACGGCGTGGCGGAACACCTCGCGGCCTTTCATCCGGAGCTTGCCGACCGTGCCGGTCGTCGAGGGCCCGCCGTCGACGAACAGCAAATCATTGTGCCGCCCGTCGGCATGCAGCTTGGTCGAGAGGATGCCGCCGTCGGTCTCCTCGGCGCTCAGTACGAGCGCCCCCGCGCCGTCGCCGAAGAGAACGCAGGTGGCGCGATCTTCCCAGTCGAGAATCCGGCTGAAGGTCTCGGCGCCGATCACCAAAGCTTTGTTCGCGCTGCCGGAGCGGATCATCGAATCCGCGACCGTCAGCGCATAGAGGAAGCCGGTGCACACCGCGTGCACGTCGAACGCGATGCAGTCGTTCAAGCCCAGCGCCGCCTGCACCTTGGTCGCCGTCGAGGGAAAGGTCTGATCGGGCGTGGCGGTCGCGAGGACGATGAGGTCGATCTCGGTTGCCGCAACGCCGGCATGGTCGAGCGCGCGCTTTGCAGCCTCGAGCGCCAGACTCCCGGTGGTCTCGCCGTCGCCGGCGATGAAGCGGCTGCGGATGCCGGTTCGTTCGACGATCCACTCGTCGTTGGTGTCGACGGTTTTGGCGAGCTCCTCGTTGGTGACCTCGCGCTGGGGAAGCGCGCTGCCGACGCCGGCGACGACCGAGCGCCTCACTCTGCCGCCTCGCCGGCAAAGGCATGCGCGCGGAAATTGTCGAGGTCGTCGCCGATCTTCCGGGTGATGTCGTTCCGCACCATGCTCGCCGAGACGCGGATCGCGTTGGCGACGCCCTTGGAATTCGCGCTCCCGTGGCTCTTCACGACCAAGCCATTGAGGCCGAGGAAGACCGCGCCATTGTGATTGTTGGGGTCGAGATGGACCTTCAAGAGGTTGAGCGCGGGCTTTGACAGCGCGAATCCGGCCTTCGACCGCAAAGAGCTCTTGAAGGCGCGGCGCAGCAGGTCGGTGACAAACCGCGCCGTCCCTTCTGCGGTCTTCAGCGCGATATTCCCCGAAAAGCCGTCGGTGACGACGACGTCGACCTCGCCGCGCGAGAGCTGGTCGCCCTCGGTGAAACCGTCGAAGCGGAAAGGGAGGTAATCGGCCTCGCGCAGCAGCGCCGCGGCGTCCTTGAGCTCGTCGGTCCCTTTCAGCTCCTCGGTGCCGATGTTCAGGAGCTTCACCCGCGGTTCGGACAAGCCGAGCACGCAGCGCGAGTATGCGGCGCCCATGACCGCGAACTGGACGAGGTTCTGCGCGTCGCACTCGGTGTTGGCTCCGAGGTCGAGCATGATCACGTCATTATCGCCAAGCGTCGGGAGAAGCGCCGCGAGCGCTGGGCGGTCGATCCCCGGCATGGTGCGCAGCGCCAGCTTCGACATCGCCATCAGCGCGCCGGTGTTGCCGCCCGACAGCGCCGCGTCGGCGATGCCCTCCTTCACCGCATTGACGGCCATGCCCATCGACGTCGTCCGCGCGCGGCGGATCGCCTGGCTCGGCTTCTCGCTCGGCGAAATCGCTTCGGGCGAGTGGACGACGTGCGAGCTGGCGGCGAGGTGCCGATGGCCCGCGAGCTGCTCCTCGACCAGCTTCTCGTCACCGTAGAAGGTGAACTGGAGCGCCGAGTCTTTCCGAAGCGCGCGCGAAGCGCCGGCGATCATTGCCGCCGGGCCGGTGTCGCCCCCCATTGCGTCGATGGCGATGCGCGGGCCGTCCGCCATTCGCTATCGCCCCTTGATCGCCGCCGTGGCTCAGGCCTCGGTCGAGACGATCTCGCGGCCGTTATAGTGGCCGCATGCCGAGCACATGTTGTGCGGAAGCTTCAGTTCGCCGCAGTTCGGGCATTCCTGGAACGCGGTCGCCTTCAGCGCATGGTGGCTGCGGCGCATGTTCCGCTTCGACGGCGAGGTTTTTCTCTTGGGGACAGCCATTGCGGCACCTTCAAAAATTCTGGCGACAATAAAAATTGCGACGATCTGCGCCTCATCTCGCCGGGGTCTCCCCCGAGGGCGGCGGCCGGATCGTCGCGAACCGCGGCCCCTATAGCGAAAAGAGAGACGAGCGCAAGGTGGCGGACACAACGCCCAAGCGGCTTTGGAAGTGGAAGAAACCAGGCTCCTTCCACTTCCTCCACTTTGTGACCTTTGGCGTGCGAGAAGTCTAAATCACACCCATGCGTTAGCTTGGATCACATTTGGGCCGTTGTAGGACAGCGAAATCTTTAGACAGCTAGTGGCAGCTTTCGACCCATTGCTGCCATTAGCGTTTCGCAGCTTTCAGCCCAAAGGGGCATTGGAGGGTAATTGCGTGGGAGCGGCCTCAGGCTTGGGTCTCAGTCATCCCGCTACCCATCGCCAAGTCTAAGCTGGTTGCGCAGCCTTCCGACGACGGTGTCGCATCGAGAGCCCAATCGCTCCGAACCCGAGCAGCATCATCGCCCAGGTCGTAGGTTCCGGTACCGGTGGCGTTGGCGGAGCGGTGAACGCCGACCCGGATACAATCTGCATGTCGCCTGCGGTATTCACCAGTCGGCCCGTTAGACCAAGGTTTGAAAACTGAAAGTCGCCGCCATGCGTCGCAAGGAATGTGCCTTGGAGACAAGTAGCCGATTGGCCGCAGTTCCCCGCGCCGCCTGAGGTCTGAAGGATGTTCCCGGAGGTCCCCAAGAGGTTCCAGAGGATGTGATTGGGGTCGACCGCGCCATTCAGGACGATGTCCTTGTTGGTGGAATAGATGCCGCCAACGTTAAAAATGAAATAGCTGTTCGCGTCACCGACCAAAGTGATGGTGGCGTTCGAAATATTGCCGGTGATGTCCACCACGAGCTGGCTGCAGCCACTGGCGGTTAAGCAGGTGAATGTCGTGGCGCTCGTTATGCTCGCGAGCGTCTGGTTCGGGGCCAAAGCTGCGGCGGCGTTCGATAGAGCCACAGCGTCATTGAGCGCTTGGAGGGTAACCCCGGATGTGACCAATACCTCTGCGGCGTCGGGGTACGGCGTCTGGAGAGCCGTGAAGTTCACGAGGGCTTTGTTGTCGGTATAGACAGTCCCGAGGATCGAGCCGTTGCCGCCGCCTGCACTGGTCGCAGTGGCGCCTTGTCCGACCAGGACGTTGCCGGTGTTCGGCCCGCTGTTGATGTTGACGTTATTGCCGGAGCCGAGCTCGACGATGCCGTAATTTCCGAGCGAGGCCAGATTGATCCCGCCGAAGCTGGCGCGGCCAATCCTGCAAGAGACAGGAAAATGGCCAGTCTTGTCCTAGATCTCATTGAGCGCCCCCGGGCGGCAATACGATACCGCCCCTGACCTATTAACATTCCGCTTAATTTAAATCAATTAGCGGAAAGTACGCCTGGGGGCATGTCCGTTTTTCCACCCATTGCAGACATTCGGCTGTCCGGCGAAAATCGTATCTATGCGTCGTCGCTTTCTTGAACAGGGTTGCGCCTTGACGTTCCTCTGCTGGATCGCAGCCGCTTTGCTTTCGCTTGGCGCAATGATGGGGGATTGTTTCCCTGACGCGAACCACCAGTGTCCCACAGATCACCAGCGAGACCTAACGCTTCTGAAGATTGTCATCGGAGCTGCAGCAGTGAATATCGGCGGTTTGCTCGTGATGGGCTATCGAAGCGCCAGGACGAGAAAGGACTAGCGTTCGAATGCGACCCATTGCAGACGCTAGGCCGCAATGCGACAGAGGACGTCGGCTTTGCTAGATGAGACTTCCGCGCGTCAGGCTTGGAACGGCGCTATTGTTGTGCGCCATCGTCGCTGCGTGGAGTTACGTCTGGGTAAGTTCTCAACAAACCAGGCCGATAAGTTGGTGGCATGTCGGCTGCTACAAAGGGCCGCAGGGGTTCAAGGACGTTGAGTTCCACATCACGCGCCAAGGTGCGCTGACGTTTCCCGGTGCAACCGTTCCCGTGCGCATTTCTAACGACAAGGTTGGCTATTCCTTCCTGCCAGAGCGGCGGATTGTTCTAGATATACGCAAACACGCGCTCGCCGTTGCGCGCGGATATCCAGACCTACTCCGCATCAACTCCGATGGCTCGGTTTACGTGCCAGACACCGCCACCGAGGACGTTTTGTTCTCTTCTTGTGCTCGAACCTAGCGGCACCTTTCCACCCATTCCTGCCATTAGCCCCTAAGCCGCGAGCACCTGGTCCCCGACGAACGGATTGGTCGCGCGTTCGTAGCCGAATGTGGACATCGGGCCGTGCCCCGGCACGAAGGCGGTCTCGCCGCCCATCGGCCACAGCCGCTGGGTGATAGATTCGATCAGCTGCTGCTGGTTGCCGTGCGGGAAGTCCCAGCGGCCGACCGAGCCCTTGAACAGCACGTCGCCGACGAGCGCGAGCTTCGACTCCGGATGATGGAAGACGACGTGCCCAGGTGTGTGGCCGGGGCAGTGGCGGACGTCGACGATGATCTCGCCGACGCTCGCCTGGTCGCCGTCGACAAGCCAGCGCGCCGGTTTGAACGGGCGGCCGGCGATCCCGTACTTGGCGCCATCCTCGGCGAGCCGGTCGATCCAGTAGATGTCGGCTTCGTGCGGGCCTTCGATCTCGACGCCGAGCTCCTCGGCGAGGATTGCGGCGCTTCCGCAATGGTCGATGTGGCCGTGGGTCAGCAGGATCTTCTCGATCGTCACGCCCATCTGCTGGGCGGCGGCCTTGAGGCGCGGCAGGTCGCCGCCTGGATCGCAGAACGCGCCGCGCATGGTCGCCGTGCACCACAGCAAGCTGCAATTCTGCTGCAGCGGCGTCACCGGGATGACCGCGGCCTTGAGCGGCGGTTCGCTCATTTCCAGGGATTGGCCGGATCGATCGGCTGCAGCCTCGCCGTGGCCGGCGGCTCGTCCTTCATCGACGCGGCGACGGCTTCGGCCCGGCGCATCACGCGAAGCACGTTTCCGCCCGCGAGCTTGGCGAGGTCCGTGTCGGACCAGCCGCGGCGGATCAGCTCGGCAAAGAGCAAGGGATAGCCGGCAACGCTGTTCATTCCGGCGGGTGCGCCGTCCCAGTCGATGCCGTCGAGATCGCCGCCGATGCCGACATGGTCGTGGCCCGCGACCTTCACGACATGCTCGATATGGTCGGCGATGAGTCCGACGTCCGCGCGGGGCACGGAATGCGCGTCGAGCCAGCTCTTCATTGCGGCGTCGCGGCGCTCGGGCTGGCCGGTGTAGAGGTTTTTCAGCCGCGCCGTCTCGGCGTCCTTGTCGGCGCTCCAGCGCATGAAGTCGGGCGACAAATGGCCGAGGAAGAAATTGACCATCACCACCCCGCCGTTCGCCGGCAGCATCTGCAGCACGTCGTCGGGCACGTTTCGCGGATGGTCGGCGAGCGCTCGGGCGTCGCTGTGGCTGAAGATCAACGGGGCCTTGCTGGCGGCGATGACGGCGCGCATCGTCTCGGGCGAGACGTGGCTCAAGTCGACGAGCATTCCCAAGCGGTTCATCTCGTGGATGACGGTGCGGCCGAAATCGTTGATCCCGTGCCATTTGGGGTCGTCGGTCGCGCTGTCGGCGAACTCGTTGTTCTTGAAGTGCGTGATCGTCATGTAGCGCGCGCCGAGCTCGTAATAGGAGCGGAGCGCGGCGAGGTTTCCTCCGATCTGGTGCCCGCCCTCGACGCCGATCAGCGAAGCGACCTTCCCGCTCTTGTGGATTCGGACGATGTCGTCGGCCGTGCGCGCCAGCTCGAGGTCGTTCGGATAGGCTTTGACCAGCCGCTTGACGATGTCGATCTGCTCGAGCGTGTCGCGGATCGCATTGTCTCCGGTCACTTCGCTGGGGATATAGACCGACCAGAATTGTGCGCCGAGCCGGCCCTGGTGAAGCCGCGCCATGTCGGTCATCAGCGGATGGTCGGCCCGCTTGTCGGTTCCGCTCGCAAGCCCCTCTGTGCTGAGCCCGTAGTTTTCACGCAACTGCTCCGGCAAATCGTTGTGGCCGTCGATCAACGGCGTCGCCTTGAGGATGCGGTCGATTCGCGCCTGGACCTTGGGATCGATCGGGTTGCTGGTCGGCTGCGCCATTGCAGTCGACGATAGCAGCATTGCGGCGGCGAAGAGGAGCGTGGTCTTGGCTGTCATGGGCGAGGTTTAGGAACAGCCGCAGGCTCCTGCAATGAGCCGCGTCTTGGGGGCTTGTCCTTTGCGCTCATGCCGTTGATGAAGGCGCCGTGATGGGGGACCTTGAAGAAACGATGCGCTTCGATCCCGAGGACGGGATTGCCGACCTCGACACGCATCTCGATCGTCTGAAGGCGGCCGCGGAGGCGCAGGGCTTCAAGTTCGACCGCCACGCGGCGCGCAACGAGCTCCAGGCCGCGACATTCGGGAAACGGCGGCGCGCGACGGCGCGGCTGCTGCTGTCGCCGACCGGTGCGATGGCGATCGAGGTGCGGTCGGACTAGGCGGCCAGCGGAAAGCGCAGGAGACGGTCCGACACCGGTACGAGAGCGGCGGCATGACCGCCGACCGAGCCAAGAATCTCCGGATGGTGCGCGTCGAGCCCGCCGGTCAGCGAGCCGAACGCCGGCATTATGATCTTCGTCGGCGACATGACGAAGCAGCGCCGCGAAACTTGCCTACCACGCAGATGAACCCTGAGCTTGGGATGGAAATGGCCGGAGATTTCCGGCCGCCGCTCGTCGCGCACAGCCTCGTGGCGAAGGATCATGCCGCCGATCTCGACCTCGTCGGCAATGCTTCCCCCGCAATGATCCGCAAAGCCCGGATCGTGATTCCCGACGATCCACGCCCAGTCGAGGCGCGCGGTCAGGCTCGTCAGCAGGTCGCGCGCGCTGGCCGGGAGCCGCTCGCAGCCGAAACGATCGTGGAAGCTGTCGCCGAGGCAGAACAGCCGCTCTGCGCCCGTGCGATCGACCTCCGCTGTAAGCGCCCTCAGCGTGGCGTGCGAATCATAGGGGGGGAGGAACTGCCCGAGGCGGGCGAACCAGCTCGCCTTTTCGAGGTGCAAATCGGCGACGAGCAGCGCCCGCCGCGCCGCCCAGTAGAGCGCGCCGGCCGGCGTGGCTTCGAACGTTTCGCCCGCGAACGAAAAGGGAACCATGACTCGTCATTGCGAGGAGCGCAGCGACGACGCAATCCAGAATATGCAATTAATTCCTGGATTGCTTCGCTACGCTCGCAATGACTCGCTGGTTACTCGTAGTCCCCGCCCGACGGCGTCGGGCGCGGCGGCGCGGCGGCGGTCAGGCGAAGCGCCTCGGCGGCTTCGCTCAGCGACGCCAGCTCCTCGGTCTCGTCCTCTTCGTCGACCCGCACCTTCTGGAGGTTGGTGACGATCGCTTCCTCGAGTTCCTTCGGCTTCACCGTCACGTCGGCGATCTCGCGGAGCGCGACGACCGGATTCTTGTCGCGGTCGCGATCGATGGTGAGGTCGGCGCCGCCCGAGATCTGCCGGGCACGCTGGGCCGCCATCAGGACAAGATCGAACCGGTTCGGGATCTTGTCGACACAATCTTCAACGGTAACGCGCGCCATTTGATGCTCCGGAGGAGTGGGAGTTGCCAGCTATATGGGATGCCGGAAAGGCGGCGCCAATAGCTTGCGGGAGGCTGAAAAGTCAAGGAAAGCTGGCGCTGTGCCCGACCAAGCCGCCGACCCTGTGAAGACTGCGCCGATCCGCGCCGAGATCTCGGGCAACCGGCTGGAGTTGATCGAGACGGGGCAGGATCGCTTCGGGATGCTGCTGAGCCTCATCGCGGCGGCAGGAAGCAGCATCCGCATGCTGATGTACATGTTCAATCCCGACCAGGATGGCGATGCGGTTCGCAACGCTTTGACCGACGCCGCCAAGCGCGGAGTCGAGGTCAAGCTGCTGATCGACGGCTTCGGTTCGGCTGCGACCCCTAAGTTCTTCAGCGACCTTGCCGAGGCCGGCGGCGAATATTGTGTGTTCAACCCCAGCTACGGGCGTCGCTATCTCCTCCGCAATCACCAAAAGCTGATCGTGATCGACGAGCAGACCGTCCTCATCGGCGGCGCGAACATCGACGCAACCTATCTCGACGACCGGAGTGCAAAGCACTGGCGCGACCTCTGGCTCCGGGTCGATGGCCCGGAGGCAATTCCCGCCGCGCGCTATTTCGATGCCTTGTTCCGCTGGTCGAAGCGGAAAGGATCGAAGCTCCGCTCGCTTCGGCGGATGATTGCCGAATATAACGAATGGCAGGGGCCGCTGCAGTGGAAGTTCAGCGGGCCGTTGAGCGTTCGCAACAGCTGGTGGCGGAGCATCGGGCGCGACATGAAGCGCGCGCGCCGGCTCGACATGATCTTCGCTTATTTCGCGCCGCCGGGGGCGATGATCCGGCGCATCGGCAGGGTCGGACGGCGCGGCGAGGCGCGGATCATCAACGCGGCGAAATCCGACAATATTGCAACGGTGGCGGCGGCCCGGCACAGCTACAGCCGGCTGCTTCGCCGTCATGTGCGATTGTACGAATATCAGCCGGCCAAGCTTCACACGAAGCTCGCGATTGTCGACGACATCGTCCACATCGGCTCGTCCAACTTCGATTACCGGAGCTTCTACATCAATTTGGAAGTCATGCTTCGGATCAAGGATGCCGGCTTCGCCGACGCAATGCGCGGCTATTTCGAACGCGAGCTCAAGGACTGCAACTGGATCACGCCGGAGCTGCACAAGCGCCGCGCCAGCCTCTGGCAGCGCGTCAAATGGGCGCTGTCACACTTCCTGGTGAACGTGATGGATTACAGCGTCACGCGGCGGCTGAACTTCCGGGCCGAGCGTTAGGCCTTCGGCTCACCCTTGTAAGCCCAGAACAGGGTCGCGGGCGGAACGTTGATCCACTCGAAGCCGCGCTTGATCGGGTCGAAATGCGGCGCGATGAAATCGCGGACCTTCGGGCTGAACTGATAGACCAGGAATGCCCCGCCCGGCCGGATGACCTTCGATGTGGCTTCGGCGATGTCCTCACCGACGCCCGGGGGAAGCGTCGAAAAGGGCAGACCCGAAAGCACGTAATCGGCCTGGCCGAGGCTGCGCTCTTTGAGGATCTTCTCGACGTCCGCCGCCGACCCGGTGACCGCAACCAGCCGCTCGTCATCGATATGTTCGCGCAAATAGCGCGTGAAATCGGGATTGGTGTCGATCGTCAGCAGCGTCGCGTCGGGCGCGAGCCGCTCGAGCAGCGGGCGCGTGAAGGTGCCCACTCCGGGGCCATATTCGACGAACAGCCGCGTGTTCGCCCAGTCGACCGGCTCCAGCATCCTGTCGATGAGCACGCGGCTCGACGGGATGATCGAGCCGACCATCACGGGATTTTTCAGGAATCCGCGCAGGAATTGCCACTGCGGGCTCGGGCTGCGGCGGTCGCGGCGGCGCTGAAGGCATCGTGAACCTTTCAGCGTGCGCGCGGGTGAAGAGGACATGAAAGCTCCCGTGGGGCTAGGAAGGTCGAAACCGTTGGCAAAAGCGCCGCCGCTTGGCAAGTTTCGAACGCGGGAGGCGGGCCGCAGTCGCGGCCCGTTCTGCGAACCGCGCGATTAATACGACAGGAGGTTTCGTCCTGCCGTCGCCGCCTCTAAGCGACGGACTGTGGCTTCAATCGCGCGCAATGGAGCGGTCGGCAAGGCAGCGCTGACCAACACGCATTTCGTGCTGCTTTACTGCGCGATGCTGGTTGCGTCATCGGGCAACACGGCGCTCCAGTCGGTCATGCCGGCGATCGGACGCGAGATCGGGATCGACGATTTCTACGTCGCGGTGGCTTACACCTGGTCGGCGGTGCTGTGGGTCTTGCTCGCCCCTTACTGGGCGGAGAAGAGCGACCACCACGGCCGCAAAACGCTGACGATGATGGGCGTCAGCGGCTTCATCCTGTCGATGACCTTGTGCGGCATTGTCCTGTTCAGCGGGCTTCATCGCTGGATCGCTGGAGGCCTGACCTTCGGCCTTTTCGCGGCATTCCGCGCGATCTACGGCGGCCTCGGCTGTGCAACCCCATCGGCTACCCAGGCCTATCTCGCTTCGAAGACGCGGCGCAGCGGCCGCGTCGCGGCGCTATCGGCTCTGTCCTCCTCCTTCGGGCTAGGAACCATCATCGGACCAGCGGTCGCACCCTTGTTCGTGCTTCCGATCGTCGGGCTTGCGGGGCCATTGTTCGCATTCGCTCTCGTCGCAGCCGCAGTGTTCATGGCCATCGTCCTGTGGTTGCCCGACGACCGCGCGGGCCGCCGCATCGGTCATGGGGCAGCGATGAGCTACCCGTCGCTCGCAAGCCCGCCGACCGGTGCGAGCGTGACTGCTGCGACGGCGCCGCGGCGATTGAAACGGCTGAGCTGGAAGGACCCGCGGGTGCGCCCCTGGATAATCGCCGGCGTCGCAGCCGGTCATGCGCAGGCCGCGACCCTGACCTGCATCGGTTTCTTCGTGATCGACCGCCTGCACTTGCGCGCGGCGGCATCCGAAGGACCGATCGCGATCGTCATGATGGCGGGAGCCGTGGCGACGCTCGGCGCACAATGGGGTCTCATCCCGCGGTTGAACCTCAATCCGCGCGCGCTGATCCTGTGGGGTGCGCTGATCGCCGCAGCGGGCCTGATCGGGACGATGCTGTCGAAGGATCTCTACGGAATCACCATCGGGTTTGCGGTCGCGTCGCTCGGCTTCGGCTTCACGCGACCCGGCTTCACCGCCGGTGCGTCGCTCGCCGTGCCGCTCGCCGAGCAAGGCGCCGTCGCAGGCGTCATCACCTCGGCCAACGGGATCAGCTACGTGCTTGCGCCCGCGGCCGGGATCATCCTCTACGGCTGGGCCCACGATCTGCCGTTCGCTGCCTTCGCCTTGCTCCTGGTCGGCCTTGCCGCTGCCGGGCGGAGCCGCCTCGCCGCCTAAGCTTTGCCGCCCTCCTTGGGGTGCAGCATGCCGGGGAGGACAAAGCCGATGCCGCCGAGGGGCCGCGTCGCATCGCTCTTCAGCGTATCCTGGATGCGCGAATATTCCTCGAGCATTTCGGGCGTCACCGACGCGCGCGTTTCGGCGAGTGCCACCTCGAAATCCTCCATCGTGACCTTGTCGATCTCCAGCCCGCGGCGGAGGGCGGTCAGGCCCGCCCGGCGAACGAGATCCTCGAGGTCCGCGCCGGTGAAGCGGTCGGTCCGCTGCGCGATCTTCTCGAGATCGACATCGTCTGCGAGCGGCATCCCGCGCGTATGGATCGCGAGAATGCGCCTGCGGCCTGCAGTATCGGGTGGTCCGACATAGATGAGCTCGTCGAAGCGGCCGGGGCGGAGCAGCGCGGGATCGATGAGTGTCGGGCGGTTGGTCGCGCCGATCACCACGACATTCTGCAATTCCTCGAGCCCATCCATTTCTGAAAGGATCGTGTTTACCACGCGCTCGGTCACCTGCGGCTCGCCAAGCCCGCCGCCGCGCGCGGGGACGAGGCTGTCGAGCTCATCGATGAAGATGATCGTCGGCGCGACCTGGCGCGCCCGGTTGAACAGCCGAGCGATCTGCTGCTCGCTTTCGCCGTACCACTTGCTCAAGAGGTCCGAGGACTTGGTCGCGATGAAATTCGCTTCCGCCTCCCGTGCCGCGGCTTTGGCGAGAAGCGTCTTTCCGGTTCCCGGCGGGCCGTAGAGCAGGAAGCCCTTGGCCGGACGGATTCCGAGGCGGCGGAATGCTTCGGGATGCTTGAGCGGAAGCTCGACTCCTTCGCGGAGGCGATCACGGGCTTGGTCGAGGCCGCCGACGTCATCCCATCGGATTTGCGGCGCTTCGACCATGACTTCGCGCATTGCGGACGGCTGGACGCGCTTCAGCGCATTGTCGAAGTCGCGGAGCTCGACCGAAAGCGCATCGAGGATCTCGGTCGGGATCGTCTGCTCGGCGAGGTTGAGGCGCGGCATGATACGCCGCACGGCTTCCAGCGCCGCCTCGCGGCAAAGCGCAGCGATATCCGCACCGACGAAGCCGTAGGTCCGGCGTGCGAGGTCATCGAGATTGACGTCCGGCGCGAGCGGCATGCCGCGCGTGTGGATCCCAAGGATCTCGCGGCGACCGGGCTGGTCGGGGACTCCGACGATGATCTCGCGGTCGAAGCGGCCGGGCCTGCGCAGCGCCTCGTCGATCGCCTCGGGCCGGTTGGTCGCCGCGATGACGACCGTGTTTTGGCGCGGCTCAATGCCGTCGAGGAGGGTCAGGAGCTGTGCGACGAGCCGCTTCTCGGCCTCGCCGGTAACCTGCCCTCGCTTGGGCGCGATCGAGTCAATTTCGTCGATGAAGATGATCGAGGGCGCATTCTGCGCGGCCTGTTCGAACAATTCGCGCAGCCGGCGCTCGCTTTCCCCATAGGCGGAACCCATGATCTCAGGCCCTGCGATGTGGAAGAATTTCGCCGCGCTCTCATTGGCGACCGCGCGAGCAAGAAGAGTTTTGCCGGTGCCTGGCGGCCCATGGAGCAGCACTCCCTTGGGCGGATCGACGCCGAGGCGCTGGAACAGCTCGGGGTGACGCAGTGGGAGCTCGACCATCTCGCGAAGGGCGTCGATAGTGTCCCGCATTCCGCCGAGATCGTCGTAAGTGACGTCCGCGCGCCGCTGTCCGTCCTTGGCGGTATATTCGGTGAGCAGCTCGACCACCGTATTGCTGTCGATGTGGACGACGCCTTTGGGCGCGGCGGTGACCACGACCAGCCTTAGCTCCTGAAGCGCGAATGCCGGCGCGTTGAGCAATTGCCGGATATGGTCGGGCACATTCGCATTGATGCGCTGATGGCCGGCGGTCGCGACGGTGTCCCCTTCGACCAGCGGCCGACCGGCGAAGGTGCGCTTTAAGGCCTCGGCCGAACCCTGGAGCCTGACATTGGCTTGCGCAGGGGCAAAAACGACGCGGGTCGCCGGCTTGGACTCCGCCTTCCGAACTTCGACGAAGTCGCCAGAACCGACGCCTGCGTTCGCGCGCTGCAGGCCGTCGAGCCGGATGATGTCGATATTCTCGTCTTCGCCATAGGGACGGATCGCCCGGGCAGCAGTTGACCGCTTTCCGGCGATCTCGATCACGTCGCCTTCGTTGAGGCCCAACTCGTCCATCAACCGGTCCGAAAGCCGCGCGAAGCCGCGCCCGCTATCCGCCGGCGGGAGGCTCGCGACCTGGACCTTGCGCGAGGTCACGCGATCGATCGTATCTGCTTCAGGCATTTCTTCTCCTGCCCCGCACTGTCATGCCGCATGCGTAACGGCGGCACATCGGCCGGGTTTCAACTGCTCGTCAATATTTGATCGCTCCGGCGATTTTGCGAACGACGGAGCGTGGAGCGAAGCGACCGCTGCTGGCAGTCACCTTGTTGATGAGCCCCGGGACGACCACTGCCTTGTTCTTGTCGAGGCCATTGAGCCCAGCCGTGACGACTTCGGGCGACTCCATCGCGACCCGGTCGAACAGGCTGTTGCCGCCGAAACCGGCGACTTCGCCGAATTCGGTGCGCGTCGGTCCAGGGCAGAGACAGGTCACGTGGACGCCATGCGGCTTCAGCTCCTCGTGAAGCGCCTCGGTGAAGGAGAGGACGAACGCCTTGGTCGCGAAATAGACCGCCATGTTCGGACCGGGCTGGAAGGCGGCGGTCGACGCGACATTGATGATCCCGCCTGCTTTCCGCTTAATCATAGCCTCCGCAACTGCTCGACAGAGATCGGTGAGAGTCGCGACATTCAGGTCGATCATCTGCCGCAGCCGCTTCGGATCTCCCTTCGCGAACCGGCCGATCAGTCCAAAGCCGGCATTGTTGACGAGCAGGTCGACCGTTTCCCCTTTCGCTTCGAGGTCAGCCATCAGCTTTGCCGCGGCGTCCTTTTTCGAGAGATCGATCGCCACCGAGCGCGCATTGCCCAACTCTGCCGCCAACCCTTCCAAACGCTCCTTGCGCCGCGCGGCAAGCACGAGCCTATGCCCGCGCTTACTCAGCTGCCGCGCGAACTCGACGCCGAGACCGGCAGAAGCGCCGGTGACCAGCGCGACTTTCTTCACTCAGAGGCCTTGCCCACTGTCGCCTTGACGATCTTGCCGGGCTCGCGCGGCGGCTCACCGACCGGCAATGCATCGATATATTCCATGCCGCTCTCGACCTGACCCCAGACGGTATACTGGCCGTCGAGGAAGCGGGCATCGTCAAAGCAGATGAAGAATTGGCTGTTGGCGCTGTCAGGGTTGGGCGTTCGCGCCATCGAGGCGGTGCCGCGGACATGCGGCTCCCGGCTGAACTCGGCCTTGAGGTTCGGAAGGTTGGAGCCGCTTGTGCCGGTGCCGGTCGGATCGCCGCCCTGCGCCATGAAGCCCGGAATCACGCGGTGGAACACGACTCCGTCGTAGAAGCCGCTGTTGGCGAGATCGGTGATGCGCTGGACGTGCCCGGGCGCGAGATCGGGCCTCATCTTGATGACGACGTCGCCGCCGGTCGAAAGGGAAAGGGTCAGGCGGTCGTCGGCCATTCTGGTTGCTCCCACATGAAAGCTTGGAAAGAAGCGCGATTTAGGGGCGCGGCCGTGGTTGCGCCAGAGCAGCAGCGACCATAGGAGGGCGCAACCGGGTCCAAGCGAGGGAGTGAGACGTGAGCGAGAGCGAGTCCATCGCCGTCGCGCCCCCTCAGGACTCCACACCCAATGCGGTGATGGACGAGGAGACCCGGCTGCGCCCCGAGTTCGTCGAGCGGGTGCTCGATGCCGTCGAGGCCGGCGACGATGAGACCGCGCGGCATCTCGTCCAGCCGCTTCACCCCGCCGACATCGCCGACCTGATCGAGCTTGCCGCCCGCGACGAGCGCGAAGGACTGGTCAAGGCGCTCGCAGGAATCGTCAGCCCCGACGTGCTCGCGGAAATGAACGATTATGTCCGCGAGGACCTGCTCGACGAGCTCGAGCCGCAGCAGGTCGCCGACATCGCCGGACAGCTGGAGACCGACGACGCCGTTGCGTTGATCGAGGATTTGGACCGCGACGAGCAGCAGGCCGTCCTGCAGCGGATGGAGCCCGACGACCGCGCCGCGGTCGAGGAAGCGCTAAGCTATCCCGAGGAATCCGCCGGCCGCCTGATGCAGCGCGACCTCTGCGCTGTGCCGGAGCATTGGAAGGTCGGACAAGTCATCGACTATCTCCGCTCGACCGCCGACCTGCCGACCGATTTCTGGGAAGTGTTCGTCGTCAGCCCCGACCATCATCCGGTCGGCACGTGCCAGCTGTCGACGATCCTCAGGACCCCGCGGAACACGCCGGTCGCCGAGATCATGGCGCGCGAGCAGACCCTGATTCCCGTCGACATGGACCAGGAAGACGTCGCGCTCCGCTTCCAGAAATATGCGCTGGTGTCCGCGGCGGTGGTCGATGACGCAAACCGTCTCGTCGGCATGATTACCGTCGACGACATCGTCCACATCATCCAGGAAGAAGCGGGCGAGGACGTCCTGCTCCTCTCCGGCGCGGGCGAGGGCGATATCAATGAGCCGGTGCCCCTGACGATACGCCGGCGGCTGTTCTGGCTGGTGATCAACCTCGGGACGGCCATCCTCGCCGCGAGCGTTGTCAGCCTGTTCCAGGGCGAGATCGGAAAATATGCGGTTCTTGCCGTGCTCATGCCGATCGTCGCGGGCATGGGCGGCAATGCGGGGACGCAGACGCTCGCTGTGGCAGTGAGGGCGCTTGCAACCAACCAGCTTACCGAATCGAACACACTCCGGGCGTTTGGCCGCGAGCTGACGATCGCTCTGGCGAACGGGCTTTCACTTGGCCTGCTGATCGGGGCAGGAGTCGCACTCGTCTTCGGCGTGGTCCACCCGACGCCGGACGGCTTCCTTCTTGGCGCGGTGATTGGCGCGGCGATGGTCATCAACAATCTTGCGGCCGGGATCGGCGGGATCCTTGTCCCGGTGACCCTCGACCGGTTTGATGTTGACCCTGCCGTTTCTTCCGCCGTTTTCGTAACCACGATCACCGACGTGACGGGTTTCTTCAGCTTCCTCGGACTCGCCTCACTCGCCGGACTCGGCAGCTAAGCAATTGCGAATCATGGGGTATTTCGGCACCAGAGAAACGTGCCGACGCTTCATTTGACCAAGGTCGCCTTCGCGTGTCGCGACGTCGAGGCGCTGCAACAGCGGATCGCCAATCGATGTGCCAATGGCGAGGTGCGCGTCGCAACCCGGATGCGCCCGAAGCGCGCACCGGAGCTGATCGGCGGTAGGCTCTACTGGATCGTCAAGCATCGGCTGGTCGCGGGGATCGAAATCCTGCGCTTCGAGGATCGCGACGATGGCCGCATCGATATCGTCTGCTCGGCGGACCTTGTCCGGGTGTCGCCGATGCCACGCCGCGCACATCAGGGTTGGCGCTATCTCGAAGATAAAGACGCGCCTTCCGCCGATGGCGATTCGAGCGGCGTCGGCGAGTTGCCGGCACCGCTCTACGGCCGCCTCGCAGCACTTGCGCTCGTTTAGGATCAGCGGCAGCCGCTGACGTTCGTCGAGCCGGTTACTTTCAGGGTGCAGGATGGGCGTCCGCTAAGCCGAATCGTCGCGGGTCCCCAGGCATCGACACGCGCCGTATCGGTCACATTGGCGTCGATCGTCGACGAACCGTCCGCAGTGATGTGCACTTCGGGGGAGGTGAGGTTTGCCGCGTCGAGTGACGAAAGGCCGCGGACCAGCGCGGTGACGCTCCGCGCCCTGCCTTTCAGCTTCGCGCTGGCGGTCCCGGCGAGGTTCACCTCCATCTGGTCGGCGGCAACATTGCCGATCTCAGCCGCTCCCGAGCCCTGAACGGCGAGCGAAAACGTGAGACCCTGCACGCGGTCAATTGCAATGCTTCCGGCGCCCGTCAGGCTCGCGCTGCTGAGGTCATGCGTGCCGATGGCCACCTCGACGGGGCCGGGATTTTCGCCTGGATAGCCGCCCCAGGCGCTCGGGTTCGTCTGTACGACGAGCGTGTCTCCGCGCACGTCGATCGCGACCCGGTCCAGCGCGGTTGCCGACCCAGTGGCTTTGGCGAATGGTGCAACGCCGGTCGTGAGCGTGACCTTGTAGGGGCCCTCGACCCGGATCTTGGTGAACCCCGTGATGCCGAAGTTACGCGTTGCAGCGTGGACCGGAGAAGCAAGTATCAGGCTTGCGGTTGCAGCGATGAGGAAGGTGCGCATGCGCCCACCTTCCACGATCGTGGTTAACGAGGCTCTAAAAGCGCGCCTTACGAACAGTTGACGCTGCCCGACCCGTGCTTGTCGACATTGCACTTGGCGCCCCCGGTGACCGCGACGTCGCCCGAGCCCATAATGCTGACGTCGGCGGTGCCGCTTGCGTTTGCCTTGATGTCGCCCGAGCCGGCGATCGAAGCCTTGGCCTGCTGCGTCTGCACCGCGCCTGCGTCGATGTCGCCCGAACCGCCGATCTCATATTCCGCCGTCTGCGCCTTGCCGCCCGAAGCCTTGATTCCGCCCGATCCCGAAATCGACAGTTTCAGCTGCTGCACTTCGAGCGCGCCGACGTCGAGGCTGCCCGATCCCGCGACGGACCCGTCGAAGCTCTGGCCGGCAACGCGGTCGACACTGATGTCGCCCGATCCGGCAATCGAGGCGCTGTTCAACTGCGGCACCGTGACCGTGAAGTGCGCGCTGCCGCGCGAACCGAAGCTGAAGTGGAACATCCCGCCATTATGTTCGGGCTTGATCACGAGCCGGTCGCCCTCGACCTCCACAGTTGTCCGCTCGAGCAGCTTTTCACCGCCCTGCGCCGAGACTCCGGGATTGCCGCCGGTCCGGACATCGACCTCGTATGGGCCCGAAACCTCGATCTTCTGGAAGTTCGCGACCTGGTAGTTGCGCGAGACTGTGGGGCCTACATCCTGGGCACCGGCATGGCAGCCCGCGAGGGCTGTGGAGGCGGCGATCACCGCAACGGCGGACGTGCGCATATTCAATCTCTCCCGCTGTTCTTCATATTGCTTAGGCGAAAGGCCTCATCCGGCAAGCGGCCGCGTCATGAAAAGCTGATCTCGCCGGAGCCGCAGCCGACGACCGAGCATTTGGCACCGCCGGTGACGGAAACGTCGCCCGAGCCCATGACCCTGATCTCGGCCTTGCCGGTCACCTGGGCCGAAATGTCGCCCGAGCCGCAGACCGAGATCGTCGCTTGCTCTGCTTCGACGCCTTCGGTGCTGATGTCGCCCGATCCGGCAGTCTCCAGCGAAAGCGCGTTCACCCGTCCGTCGCCGAAATATACGTCTCCAGAACCGAAGATGGAGAGCTTGGCCGAGCCGGCGTCGATCGCTTCGAGCGCAAGGTCGCCGGAGCCGGTCAGACTCGCTTCGAGCCGGTCGCCGCTATATTCGCCGATGCTGGCGTCGCCGGAGCCGTTCAGCCTCAGCTTGAAGACCGAACCTTCGACGCCGTCGAGGTCGAGATCGCCCGAGCCCATGGTCCCGGCATCCATCTCGTCAGCGCGTATCTTATCGATATGGACATCGCCGGAGCCGGCTGCCGACAGCTTTAGCTTGCCGACGTCAATTGAATCGATCGACAGGTCGCCCGAGCCGCTGCAGGCACAATCGAAGTCGTCGCCCTTCACCTTCTTGACCGTCACATCGCCTGATCCGGAGCTCCGAAGCGACCGCAGGTGCGATACCGTCACGGTGACTTGGACGTCGGCGTCGCAATCACCGTCGCAGCCGATGAACAAGCGATCACCTTGGACCTCGACCATGATTTCTTCGAGAAGGTTCTCCGGCCCGCTCGCGTGGACGCTTGGTCGGTCGCCGGTCCGGATGTCGACGTCGAACGGTGCGGCGATCTCGACGCGTTCGAACGCGCCCACATCGAAATCGCGCTCAGCGTCGGGGCCATCATCCTCGCGGTGGCGCGCCTGGCGAGCCGAAGATGCGATTGCGGAGAGGATTTCCATCGCGAGCGACCGGGACATGTTCAACGCTCCTCACTGGTGTCTTATAACACTAATACGCCTTGTAGACCGAGTCGGCAATGCCCAAAAAGAAAGGGCGCCACATGGGCGCCCTCTCGATAAACCGAAGTTCGGAAGACTTAGGCGTCTTCCCTCGCCTTGTTGTGGATTGGCCAGGCTTTGTTGAGGATGTCGAGGATCTTGGCGAGCGCCGACTTCTCGTCGGTCTGCTCCATCGCTCCAAGCTCGCGCGCCAGGCGCGACGAAGCCGCTTCGAAGATCTGCCGCTCCGAATAGCTCTGCTCCGGCGCATCGTCGGGGCGGAACAGATCGCGCACGACTTCCGCGATCGACGTCAGGTCACCCGAGTTGATCTTCGCTTCATATTCCTGGGCGCGGCGCGACCACATGGTGCGCTTGACCTTGGGCTTGCCCTTGAGGGTCTCCAGAGCATCCTTCATCGTCTTGTCCGACGAGAGCTTGCGCATGCCGACCGAGTCCGCCTTGTTGACGGGAACCCGGAGCGTCATCTTCTCCTTCTCGAAGCGAAGGACGTAGAGATCCAGACGGGTACCTGCGATTTCGGTGCTTTGAAGCTCGACGACCCGGCCAACGCCATGCTTGGGGTACACGACATAATCACCGACGTCGAAGCTAAGCGCCTTTGTAGCCATTGCTCACCTTTCCAAATGCGGCAGAGAGAGCCGGCGCATCGCGCATCGTCCCCCAAAACGACCCGGCGGTCGCGGCCCTACTGCCTGTTTTCTTGGCTTCCCTTGAATTTAAGGCCGCAGCTGAATCGCTCGCGGCCCCGTATGACAATTTTATATCACAACTAACCTCAGATTGCGAGTCCGAGTTGGACCGGCTCGTCAATCGGGTTTTCACTTAGATTGTGGAGCCCCAGTCCGAGCAGCCTTATACCTTTCGATAAGGGGTGCAGAGCGGAGAGAAGCGACTGGCCGGTTGCCGTAAACGCTTCGAGATCCGGAACCGCCGTGGTGAAGCTCTTGGAGCGGGTGATGATCGTGAAATCGCCAAATTTGATCTTGAGGGTCACCGTCCGTCCGGTGACCTCGGCGCGCCTGACCCGTTCCCACGCGTAGCCGGCAATGCGCTCGAGCTCGGCTGAAAGCCGTTCGGGATCCCTGCAGTCCTCATCGAAGGTGCGTTCGGCGCTCACCGACTTGTATGGCCGATCGGGCTTGACCTCGCGTTCGTCGATCCCCCTGGCGATACGCCAGTACCAGTCCGCCGAGCTCCCGAAGTGCGCCTGCAGCGCTGGGAGGCTCCACTCGAGCAAGTCCGCGCCGGTGACGATCCCGAGCTGCTCCATCTTCTTGGCCGTGACCGGCCCGACGCCATGGAAGCGGGCCACCGGAAGGGATGCGACGAACTCGGGCCCTTTCTCGGGCGTGATCACGCAGAGGCCGTCGGGCTTGCGGTGATCGGAGGCGAGCTTCGCGATGAACTTGCAATAACTGACCCCGGCCGACGCCGTGAGGGAGGTTTGCTCGCGGATTCGGCGACGGATATCTTCGGCGATGGCCCGGGCGCTGCCGAGGCCGTGCCGGTCCTCGGTCACGTCGAGATAGGCTTCGTCGAGGCTCAGCGGCTCGACGAGATCGGTATAATCGAGGAAGATCGCGCGGATCTGCTGCGACACCGCGCGATAGACGTCGAAGCGCGTCTTGACGAAGATGAGCTCGGGGCAGCGGCGCTTGGCAGTGACCGCTGGCATTGCCGAGCGGACGCCGTATTTGCGCGCCTCGTAGCTGGCCGCCATCACCACGCCGCGATGGCCGCCGCCGACCGCGACCGGCTTGCCCCTGAGCGCCGGGTCGTCTCGCTGTTCCACCGACGCGTAGAAGGCGTCCATGTCGACGTGGATGATCTTACGGGTCGGGTGCTCGGCGCTTTGCATCGGGACGCCTATCTGATTAAGGCGCCCGGCCATGAACATCCACGAATATCAGGCGAAAGAGCTGCTCGCGAAGTACGGCGTTCCCGTGCCGGCGGGCTATGCGGCAATGAGCGTCGATGAGGCCGTCGAGGCGGCCCAGAAGCTGCCCGGGCCGCTGTGGGTCGTGAAGGCGCAGATCCACGCCGGCGGCCGCGGGAAGGGCAAGTTCAAGGAGCTCGGCGATTCCGCCAAGGGCGGCGTCCGCCTCGCTCACTCGGTCGACGAGGTGCGCGAGCACGCACAGGAGATGCTCGGCAAGACTCTGGTGACGGTCCAGACCGGACCGGCCGGCAAGCAGGTCCAGCGGCTCTACATCACCGACGGCGTCGACATCGCCAAGGAATTTTACCTGGCGCTCCTGGTCGACCGCGAGAGTGGACGCGTGGCCGTAGTCGCTTCGACTGAGGGCGGAGTCGAGATCGAGAAGGTGGCGCACGAGACGCCCGAGAAGATCACGACCATCACCGTCGATCCCGCGACGGGCCTGATGCCGCACCATGGCCGCGAGGTCGCTGCGGCACTCGGCCTCACCGGCGATCTCGCCAAGCAGGCAGGCAGGGTCCTCGCCAAGCTTTATGATGCGTTCCTGGGCACAGACGCCTCGCAGATCGAGGTCAATCCCCTCGCCGTTACCGACCAGGGGCAGCTGATGGTGCTCGACGCCAAGGTCGGCTTCGACAGCAATGCAGACTTCCGGCATCCGCAGCTTCAGGAGCTGCGCGATCTCTCGGAAGAGGATCCGATGGAGATCGAGGCGTCGAAGTACGGCCTCAGCTACATCAAGCTCGACGGCTCGATCGGCTGCATGGTGAATGGCGCCGGCCTTGCCATGGCGACGATGGACATCATCAAGCTCGAGGGTGCGGAGCCGGCCAACTTCCTCGATGTCGGCGGCGGCGCGTCGAAGGAGAAGGTCACCGCGGCGTTCAAGATCATCCTCAGCGATCCGGCCGTGAAGGGAATCCTCGTCAACATTTTCGGCGGGATCATGCGCTGCGACATCATCGCGGATGGAATCGTTGCCGCGGCGCGCGAAGTTTCGCTCAACGTCCCACTGGTGGTCCGGCTCGAAGGGACGAACGTACAGCAGGGCAAGGACATCCTGGCGCAGAGCGGCCTTCCGATCATCGCCGCCAACGACCTCGGCGACGCCGCCAGGAAGATCGTCGCCGAGGTTAAGGCGCCGGTTGCTGCTTAACTGGAGAACATCATGAAGCTGCTGGTCGCGGTCAAACGCGTCATCGACTACAATGTGAAGCCGCGCGTTAAGATGGACGGCTCCGGCGTCGATCTCATGAACGTGAAGATGAGCATGAACCCGTTCGACGAGATCGCAGTCGAGGAAGCGATCCGGCTGAAGGAAAAGGGCATCGCGACTGAGATCGTCGCGGTGTCGATCGGGCCGGCGAAGGCGCAGGAGACGCTGCGGACGTCGCTCGCCATGGGCGCCGACCGCGCGATCCTCGTCCAGACCGATGAAGAGGTCGAGCCGCTCGCCGTCGCCAAGATCCTCGCCAAGATCGCCGCAGAGGAGCAGCCGGGCATGATCATCCTCGGCAAGCAGGCGATCGACGACGACAATAATGCGACGGGGCAGATGCTGGCGGCGCTGCTCGGCTGGCCGCAGGGCACCTTCGCGTCGAAGGTCGAGCCAGGTGGGGATTCCGTGACCGTGACCCGTGAGGTCGACGGCGGCCTCGAGACCGTGAAGCTCAATTTGCCGGCGGTGGTCACGACCGATCTTCGCCTCAACGAGCCGCGCTACGCGTCGCTGCCCAACATCATGAAGGCGAAATCGAAGCCGCTCGCGACCAAGTCGCCGGGCGATTACGGCGTCGACGTCGCGCGGCGGATCGAGACGTTGAAGGTCGTCGAGCCGGCAAAGCGCCAGGCTGGAATCAAGGTTGGAAGCGTCGACGAGCTGGTCGAGCGTCTCAAGGGTCTGGGGATTGCGAAATGAGCGTTCTGGTTCTGGTCGAGCACGACGGAAAGTCGATCAAGGACGCGACGCTGGCGACCGTCACGGCGGCGTCGATGCTTGGTGAAGTGCATGCGCTGGTTGCTGGCAACCATGCCGATGCCGTTGCGCAACCGGCGGCGAAGATTGCCGGTGTGGCGAAGGTCTATGTGGCGAATTCGCCGGCACTCGAGCACCAATTGGCTGAAGCCGTCGCGCCTGTCGCGGCCAAGCTGATGGACAGCCACGACGCGTTCGTTGCTCCGGCAACGACCACCGGCAAGAATATTGCGCCCCGTGTCGCGGCATTGCTCGACGTCATGCAGGTCAGCGACATCCTCTCGGTTGAGGGGCCGGATACGTTCACGCGGCCTATCTACGCCGGCAACGCGATCGCGACCGTCAAATCGAAAGATGCGAAGAAGGTCATCACCGTCCGAACGACGGCGTTCGAGAAAGCCGCAGCTGACGGTGGTTCTGCATCGGTCGAGCAGCTCGAGGCGTCGGGCGATCCGGGCACGAGCAGCTTCGTCGGCCTCGAAGCCTCGAAGAGCGAGCGGCCCGAGCTGACCAGTGCAGGGGTCATCGTTTCCGGCGGCCGCGCGTTCGGAAGCAGCGAGCAGTTCCATGCCCTGCTCGACCCACTCGCCGACAAGCTCGGTGCAGCGGTCGGCGCGAGTCGCGCCGCAGTCGATGCGGGCTATGCGCCCAACGATTACCAGGTCGGGCAGACCGGCAAGATCGTCGCTCCCGAGGTCTATATCGCGATCGGCATCTCGGGCGCGATCCAGCACCTCGCGGGGATGAAGGATTCGAAGACGATCATCGCCATCAACAAGGACGAGGAAGCGCCGATCTTCCAGGTTGCGGACATCGGCCTCGTCGGCGACCTCTTCAAGATCGTGCCCGAGCTGACCGAGAAGCTTTAGTCGCCGACGTGCTCAGGCTTACCCTTGCGCTTCGTCGACGCCATCTTCTCGAGCTCTTTCTCGCTCATCGACATCATCGACTTGGACGCTCCCTTGAGCTCGCTCTTGGGCGTGTCCCCGCGCTTGGCCGAGAGCGCAGCTCCGGCGGCTTTTTGCTGGGATTTTGATTTGGCTGGCATTTCGATTTCTCCTTTCAACGGAGAAAACGCGCCAGCCCAGCCGATGCTTCGCTCAGAAGGCAATATTGCGCGTGATCAACCAGGCGCCGTTCTCGTGATGCCAGACGGTAAGGTAGCGGCCAGACGCCTGCTTTACAGTGCCGCCACGCCTTACGGTCATCGATGCGGTTCCCCATTCGTAGACGTCATCGGGGTCGTGCGCGGCGCGGCCGTCGCTCTTGATCGAGGCTTTCAGCACCTTCACGCTTGCGGGGCGGCTCGCATACATTGCGCGCACGGCGGCCTTGCCGATGCTGACCGAACCATCAGGCCCAACGAAGATGCCTTTCTCGGCATAGGGAGCAGTGAGCACGTCGGAGTTCCCGCTGACGATTGCGCGCGTCCACTCATCATTTGCTTTGTCGATGAACGGCGCCGCCGAAGCGAGCGTCTTCGCCTGCCATCCGGGTGCGGCAGCAGCAAGCAATAGAGCCGCTGACGCGATAGAAACTTGGAGTTTCATGGGACCTCCCACCGATTTGTCGGCAGGTTGGCGGCTCATGGGACTTCGTTCAACTACCTTGGTGCGGCTGATCACCAGCCGTTGACGCGATCCCACACCGCTTCGATCGCACCGCCGCCATCCGTCACGAAATAGCGGTCATATGCCGCCGCCGTGGCGCAGGCATGATTGGGCAGTATTCTGACCCGGCTGCCGACGGGGAAGCGGTCGAAGTCGATCTCGCCCGATCGAGCGGTGATGATCCCATGCTCCTGGTTGGTCGAGGAGAGAGTCACGCCTTCGATGATTTCACCGCTCACCGGGTCGCAGACCGCGCCAAAGCCCCAGTCGACCGGTAGATCAGCAGTGCCGCGGTCGCGGCTCAGCGCGAGGAAGCCGGCGTCGATCAGCACGCGGCCGTGCTGGCGATTGTGGCCGATCACGCTGGCGAGCACGCCGATCGCGATGTCGGCGATGCCGCACGTACCGAGCTCGGCCTGCACCAGGTCTCCGAATGCACAGACACCCGCGCGTACTTCGGTCACGCCGTCGAGGCTTCGCGCGTAGTGTAGCGTCGGGGTCGAGCCGACGCTGACGATCGGGCAACGCAGGCAGGCAGCACGCAGGCGCTCTGCGGCTTCGACCGTGAGGGCGCGCTCCTGCTCGGCCATGGCTTCGAACTCGTCGCGCGTTCGGCAATCGTAGGATGCGCCGGCATGGGTCATCACGCCGGCAAGGCTCGGACCGAGGCGACGGCCGATTTCGATCAGTAACGGATCGTCGGGCGCGACTCCGGCACGGTGGCCGTCGCTGTCGATCTCGATCAGCGCTTCGATCTTTACCTGCTCGGCATCAGCAAATGCGCACACCGCTTCAACAGCCTCCGGCGTGTCGAGGATGATCCGCAGCCTACATCCGGCGCGGATCAGATCGGCGATTTCCGGCAACTTCACTGGCGCGACCCCGACGGCGTAGAGGATGTCGGTCACGCCATGCGCGAAGAAGTAGCGAGCCTCGGCCAGGGTCGAGACGGTGATCGGCACGTCTTCGCCGCCGGAAAGCACCCGAAGCACATCGATCGACTTGGACGTCTTTACGTGCGGGCGCAGCGTCACGCCGAGGGAGCGGACCTTGTCGCGCATTCGCGCGGCGTTTCGTTCGAGACGCGAGCGATTGAGCAGCAGGGCGGGCGTGGGAAGGTCGAGGATGTTTTCAGGTTGCGTGCCCAGCCCCATGCTCGCCATGCCCCCAGCATGGCTGTGCGTGGGGCTGGTGCCCAGGGGCGGGATCGAACCACCGACACCGTGATTTTCAGTCACGTGCTCTACCAACTGAGCTACCTGGGCTCTCGGAGCAGGCGGGACGCCGGCTCAAGCGAGCGCGCTCCCTAACCGTCGCCTTCTTCGCTGTCCACCCTTTCAGGGTCTGCCGGCGGCCCGGCAATGCGATACCCTTCGCCGAGCCATTTCAAGAGGTCGCGGTCCTTGCATCCGCGCCTGCAGAACGGCGCGTCAGCCGGCGATTCCGGCTTTCCGCACAATGGGCATTTCTTCGGCTTGTCAGAGGTTTTCCGCATACCCGCCCGACATGGGAAGCGATGCATCGGCACGCAACTCGACCGCGCCGCCGACCTGACGGGCAAGGACGTCGAGCCATGCGCGATGCTTTTCGAGCACGGCAATCACTGACGGGTGAGCAACGATGCGCTTTCCGCCGGGAGTCTCGGCAGTGACACGTCGAAGCAGAGCACGCGCTTCGAACGGTCCGCGATCTCGCGCCAAGTCGATAAAAGATGCCCTTGGCCGCGGCCGCACCACCTGCACAAATCCGAAGCCATTGATCGCCGTGCGTTCCGACGGCTTTAGCAGATATTCATCGAGTATGCCATCGACGGTCCGCCGGGCCTCCTTGTCGCCTAAGGTCGGGAAGTCGATCCCGATCGAGCCGCCAAGATCGAGCCGCCTGATGGCGCGCGCGGACGCCCACGCGGCCACCTGCGCAAGCTCGGCGGCTTCGAGCCAGCCATCGACATCGATCATCGTCATCGCCGCGGTCGGTTCGATCCGCAGCTCACCTCCATTGAACCGGACAATCCCGCTCTGCGCCTCTTCGAGAAGGTCGTCCCACCCTTCGATCCGGCCTTCGCGCCCTTCCGCCAGTGGCGAAGCCGGACGAGGCTGTTCGCTCGTTAGGCGGGCGAGGCCGCGCTTCCAGGGTTCCGTGCCGCCGAGCGCTTCCCGCATGACCTCGATGAACAGCGACCCGCCTTCGCTGACCCCGCGTGCTCCGCGCGGAAGGAGGAAGGTTTCGCCACCCGCTTCGACCGTAACGCGCGGCGCAACCGAGAGCAGCTTCGCTTCGAGGATGGTCCCCGCAGGAATGACGCCATCCCGCCGAACGCGGGCTTCGACGATTTCCCCATTCTCGACCAGCGCCGCTCGGGTCTCACCGATGCCGCGCTCGATGATCCATTTAGGCAAGCGGGTATCCAGCGGATTTCAGAAGCACGCGCGTTTCCGCGAGCGGCAGGCCGACGACGTTCGAATAACTGCCGGCGATGTGGCGCACATAGACCTCGCCATAGCCCTGGAGCGCGTAGCCGCCCGCCTTGCCCCGCCATTCGCCGTGGCTCGCATAATAGTCGATCTCTTCGTCGCTAAGCCTCTTCATGGCGATCATAGTTTCGACCAGCCTCTCGCGAACCGGCTTTCCCGGGATCGACAAAGCAACGCCGGTAAGGACACGATGGCGTCGCCCCGACAGCAATTTCATGCAGGCGCGCAGCGTCGCTTCGTCCTCGACTTTCGGGAGGATCCGCCGACCCACTGCGACCACCGTATCGGCGGCGAGAACCAGCGCGTCTGCTTCCTTTGCGGCGACGGCCAATGCCTTCTCGCGCGCGAGCCGAAGCGCGTGTTCCCGCGGCAGCTCTCCCGGGGGAACGCTCTCATCAATGTCCGCTGGAACTATCGCGTCTGGCGTGACGCCGATGCGCGCGAGCAGGTCGAGGCGGCGAGGGCTCGCCGAAGCGAGAATCAGCCGCATATGTCAGACTTAGCCCGTATAGCCGGGCGGGCCTCCGCGGCCAGGCATGAAGCGGTAGGTGATGCGGCCTTTTGTCAGGTCGTAGGGCGTCATTTCGACCAAGACCTCGTCGCCGGTCAGCACCCGGATTCGGTTCTTGCGCATTTTGCCGGCCGTGTGGCCGAGCACTTCATGGCCGTTCTCGAGCTGGACGCGGAACATCGCATTGGGCAGCAGCTCCACCACCTTTCCGCGCATCTCGAGCAATTCTTCCTTGGCCAAGCGATTCCTCTTTCGGTTTCAAAAGTCGCGGAGGCTTAGCGGCGGCAGCCGCAAATGTGAAGCAGCGCTCGGCTCACACGAAGAGGACGGTCGATCCTTTCGTTTGACGAGCTTCGAGCGCGCGGTGCGCTTCCGCAGCGTCCTTTAGCGGAAAACGCTGTTTTACTTCGACGTTGACCTTGCTGCTCTCGACCATCTCGAAGAGCTCGCGCGCGCTTTCCTCCAGCTCCTCCTTCGTCGCGATGTAATGAAACAGCGTGGGTCGCGTCAGGAACAAGGATCCCTTCTGCGACAGCAGCAGCGGCGAGAAGGGTTCCACCGGACCGGAAGCGTTGCCGAAGCTGACCATCAGGCCGCGCGGGCGAAGGCAGTCGAGTGACTTCATGAACGTGTCGCGGCCAACTGAATCGTAGACGACCGGAAGCTTCTTTCCATTCGTGATGCGATCGACCTCGGCGGCGAAATCCTGGCGTGTATAGATGATCGGATGATCGCAGCCGTGCCCTCGGGCGAGCTCGGCCTTCTCGTCCGTCGAAACAGTACCGATGACCGTTGCGCCAAGCGCTTTCGCCCACTGGCATACAATCAGCCCAACGCCGCCCGCCGCTGCGTGGATGAGAATAGTCTCGCCGGCCTCGACGCGGTGCACGGCGCGCAGAAGCATGCGCGCGGTGAGCCCCTGGAGCATCATTGCCGCCGCCTGTTCCGTAGGGATCCCGTCGGGAAGCTTTACGAGGCGGTCGGCCGCGATTAGCCGCTCCTCGGCATAGCCGCCGATCTGGCTTGCATAGGCGACACAGTCGCCGGCTTTCACATTGGTAACGCCCGCGCCCACAGCTTCGACGACGCCTGCTCCCTCGACGCCCGGCGTGAACGGCATCTCCTGCTTGTAGAGGCCGGTGCGGTGATAGACGTCGATGAAGTTGAGACCCGCGGCCTCCTGGCGGATCTTCACTTCACCGGGGCCGGGATCGCCGACCTTGATCTCCTCCCACTTGAGGACCTCTGGCCCTCCCGTCTCATGGACTCGGATTGCATGCGGCATCGGGCCTACAACGCCCGTCCAGCGCAAAAGAAAAGCCCCGCCGCGGCATTGCCGAGGTGGGGCTCCCCTTTTGAACGGTGGATCAGGTCAGACGGCTGCGTGCGCTGCGAGCGCCGCGAGTAACAGCAACGCGACGATGTTGGTGATCTTGATCATCGGGTTCACGGCCGGGCCGGCGGTGTCCTTGTACGGATCGCCGACCGTGTCGCCGGTCACCGCGGCCTTATGAGCCTCGGAGCCTTTGCCGCCATAGTTTCCG
The DNA here is from genome assembly GCA_025936675.1 of Sphingomonas sp. The sequence goes on along the minus strand of JAICSX010000001.1, from coordinate 42,043 downwards.
TCCTCGATGTATTTCTTGGCATTGTCCCACGCGCCGCCGCCCGAGGTCATCGAAATGGCGACAAACAGACCGGAGACGATCACGCCGAGGAGCAGCGCACCGACCGCTGCAAGGCCGTTCTCCTTGCCCGCAACAGCGCCGATGGCGAAGTAGACGACGATCGGCGCGAGCACCGGCAGAAGCGAGGGAAGGATCATCTCGCGGATCGCGGCGCGGGTGACGAGGTCAACCGTCCGGGCGTAGTTCGGGCGAACCGAACCGTCCATGATGCCGGGATTGTCGCGGAACTGACCGCGCACTTCCTCAACCACCGCGCCGCCCGCGCGGCCGACTGCGGTCATGCCCATCGCGCCGAACAGGTAAGGCAGTAGCGCGCCCAGGAGCAGTCCGACGATGACATACGGGTTCGACAGGCTGAACAGGCTGTCGAGGTTGCTGGTGACGCCAATCTGCCCGCCGAACTCGCGAAGGTCGGCGGTGTAGGCGCCGAACAGCACCAGCGCGGCGAGGCCGGCGGAGCCGATCGCATAACCCTTGGTGACGGCCTTGGTCGTGTTACCGACCGCGTCGAGAGCATCGGTGCGGGTGCGAACGTCCTCCTCCAGGCCCGACATTTCGGCGATCCCGCCGGCATTATCAGTAACCGGGCCATAAGCGTCGAGCGCGACGACCATGCCCGCGAGCGCAAGCATCGCCGACGCGGCGAACGCGACCCCAAGGAAGCCGGCAAGCTGGTAGCTCGCAATGAGGCCGACGATGATGACGATCGTCGGCAGCGCCGTGGACTCAAGGCTGATCGCCAGTCCCTGGATGATGTTGGTGCCGTGGCCGGTCTGGCTCGAGCGTGCGATCGACTGGACGGGGCGATAGTTCGTGCCCGTGTAATATTCGGTGATCCAGACGATGAGCGCGGTGACCGCTAGCCCGATCAGGCTCGACCAGAAGAGGTCCATACCGGTGAACATGCCCGCGGCAGCGGTCGTCGCGGCGCCGGGCGTGCCAGCGCCGGCTGCCCCGATTGGCGCGTTCAGATCGTCGCCCAGCGCCAGCCGGAACGCGCCATAAATCGCTGGGATCGCGAGGATCGTTGCGGTCCAGAAGCCCTTGTAGAGCGCGCCCATGATTGAGCCGCCCTTGCCGAGGCGAACCATGTAGGTGCCGATGATCGAGGTGATGATGCAGACGCCGCCGATCAGCAGCGGGAGGGTCATCAGGGCGAGCAGCTGCGGCGACGCGCCGAGCGCTAGCGCGACGGACACCATCGTGATTCCGACCGTGACGACATAGGTCTCGAAAAGGTCGGCAGCCATTCCGGCGCAGTCCCCGACATTGTCGCCGACGTTGTCGGCGATCACCGCCGGATTGCGTGGATCGTCTTCGGGAATTCCAGCTTCGACCTTGCCGACGAGGTCAGCGCCGACGTCGGCGGCCTTGGTAAAGATGCCACCGCCGAGACGCGCGAAGATCGAAACCAGCGAGGCGCCGAGTGCGAGTGCGGTCAGCGCCGTGACGACGGGTCGGTCGTTCGGCGCATAGCCGCCCGGACCGGTCAGGTACCAAAAGAGGCCCGAGATCGCGAGCAGAGCAAGACCCGCGACGAGCAGGCCGGTGACCGCGCCTGCGCGGAACGCCGTGGTCAATCCGCTCTGGAGGCTGTTGCGGGCCGCTTCGGCAGTGCGGACGTTGGCGCGAACCGAGATGTTCATGCCAATGAACCCGGCAGCGCCGGATAGCACGGCTCCGAGCACAAAGGCCGCGGCACTGAGACCGCCGAGAAACACACCGATGATGATCGCGACGACGATGCCGACGATCGCGATCGTCGTATACTGCCGGCGAAGATAGGCGCGTGCGCCTTCCTGGATGGCGGCCGAGACCTCGACCATGCGCTGGTTTCCGGGCGACATGCCGAGCACTTGGCGGCTGGTGAAGATACCGTAGAGCACGGCGATCAGGCCGCACGCCAGGGCGATGTAAAGCTGGTTAAAGCCGACGTTCATGGAATCACGCTTCCCCGTTGTTTCAAGCAGGCAAAAAGCGGCCGCGCTGGACGGCAGCCGCGATGAAAAAGCGGCGAAGCTTTAGGCAGCGTTTTCGCGGCTGGCAACCGCGCGGATTAACGAGCTTGATCTGGGTGTTAGTGAAGCAGCAGGGCGAGCGCCATTCCCGACGCGAGGCCGCTAAGACCGATTAGCCATTGGCGAAGCGGAAAGCCCGCGATCGTGATCGCTCTGGTGCTCAAATCCAAGCCTCTCCGGCAGTTCGACCGGTTCGCCCCCGAACAATAGGCCAAGTCTCGGCCCGTCATTCTTAAGCAATCCAACGCGGCTGATCCTCGTCCCGCTTGGTAAAGAAAGCGTTTCCGGATCGAACGAGGACGGAAGCGCGGCAAGCAGCGCATAATCATCGCCGCCGCTTGCTGCGAAGAGCCGGGCAGAAAGATCCTCGCCCCGCTCCGCGACGAACGCTCGCGACAGCGGCAGCGCATCCAGGTCAATCGCCGCGCTGGCACCGCTCGCTTCAGCCATGCGCTGGCAGTCGAGTAGCAGGCCGTCCGATACGTCCATCATCGCGTGAGCATGCGCCGCGAGCTCGTGACCCGCGCTCAGCTGAGGGACGGGCCGGCGATAGATGTCAACGAGAGCACCCGTCGCCTTTGGATCGGCATTGAGAAGCCCCAGGCCGGCGGCGGCATCGCCGACCGTTCCGATCAGCCACAGCGCATCGCCAGCCTTGCCTCCGCCGCGGTGCGGCACCTGGCCGTCTGCTCTGCCGATGACCGTCATTCCGAGCACGCGCGGCGCACCAACAGGTAGCGCGATGGTGTCGCCGCCGAGCAGCGGAAGGCCATAGCTTTCGCAGGCCGCCTCAATCCCACCCAGAAAGGCGAGCGCCCATTCCGAGGGTCCGGAAATTGTCAGCGACAGCAGGGCCCCGGCGGGCTTCGCCCCTTTCGCTGCAAGATCCGACAGGTTCACCGCGACCAGCTTCCACCCGACGCTCGCCGGCGGATCCGACGGCAGGAAGTGAACACCCTCGGCGATGCTGTCGTGCGAGATCACATAGCCGTCGAGCACCGCCACGTCGTCGAGCAGTCCGCGCGCTTCGGGCGCTGTCGCGATCCGCCGCAGCCGCTGGATGACCTCGGATTCGCGCATCAGGCCAGCAGGTTAGCCTCGCAGCGGGTGGGCGCAAGGCGAAGTCGGCTCGACGTGCGAATGATCGGTTGGGCTTAGGACCGGACGTTCTTCGCGACCGCGTCCAGGAGACCGTTCACAAAGCCGCTCTCGCGCTTGTCATAGAAGGCGTGCGCCACGTCCACATATTCGGAAATCACGGAGCCGACCGGGACATCGGCCCGGGCTACCAGCTCATAAGCGCCGGCGCGGAGGATTGCGCGCATCGGCCGATCGAGCCGCTCGAGGGTCCAGCCTTCGGCAAGCTTGCCCGCGATCAGCGCGTCGATCTCCTCACGCCGAGCGTCCGCTCCAGTCACGATGTCGTCGAAGAAATCCCGCTCGGCATCGTGATATTGTTCATCCTCAATTGTCGCCCCGAGCCGGTGATCGTGGAATTCCTTGAGGAGGCGCGGCAGGGGCGTACCCTCCATGTCGTGCTGGTAGAGCGCCTGGACCGCGGCAAGACGCGCGGCGGAACGGGAAAGCGAACGGGCTTCGGTCATTGCGCGGGGGCAGTAGCCGCCGCTTGGCCTGCAAGGAAGGGCTCTAGCGCCGCAGCAACCTGATCGGCCGCTTCCCAGGGCGCGAAATGGCCAGTGTCAGGAAGGCGGATGATCGTTAGGTCCTCGACGAGACGGTCGAGGCCCTCGAGCTGGATCGGCAGCAACGCTGCGTCGTTCATTCCCCAGATGGCGAGCGTCGGTATTTTGACGCTCGGAAATGCAGCCAGGAGCCAGTCGGGGAGCGGAACAGTAATGCCCGGGGGAGGAACGATCACCTTCGAGGCGCGATACCAGTTCAGCATCGCATTGAATGCGCCGCGCTGCGACCAGTCGGCGATGTACTGGCGCTTCTCGGCTTCGGGGATCCTGGTGATGTCGGTGTGGCGCGAGAATGTCTTGTCGAAAAATGCCTCGAACCCCATCGCCTCGACGGCCTTCTCGAACCCGGGCAGCCGAAACGCATTGATGTATTGCGAGGCAGCGCGCTGATCCTCATTCTCAATCAGGCTCTCCTGGAAGATGACTGGATGCGGCGCGTTGACGATCGCGAGGCGCGTCAGACGTGGATCGCAGCGCAGCGCCGCGCCCCAGGCGATCGCGCCACCCCAGTCGTGCCCGACAAGGGCGAAGCTCTCGAGGGAGAGTGCGTCAGCGAACGCGAAAATGTCGTCGATCAGTATGTCGGTCCGATAATCCTCAACATTCTGCGGAAGATCGGATCCGGCAAAGCCGCGTTGGTCTGGCATGACGAGGAAGAACGCGTCTTCAAGACGCGGTGCCACTTCACGCCATGTTCGGTGCGATTCGGGGAATCCGTGAAGCAGGATTACCGCTGGATTCTCAGGGATGCCGGCGAGCGCGACATTGAGCTTTACGCCGGTGCTCAGCGATATTCGCCGGAACTCGGTCACGGATAGCTGACCGTGAGCGGTACTTCGGGAAGCGGGATGTATTCCTGGTCGTCGCCAGGGATCAGGTCGAATCGCAGCGCCTTCCAATCCTCCTTGGCCTGGTTGATCCGGTCGCGCGACGAGGAGACGAAATTCCAGAACACGTATCGTCGCGTTGAGAATGCCTGGCCGCCCATCAGCATCACCCGGCCGCCCGTCGCGCTCGACAGCCGCGCCTCGTGACCGGGCCTCAACACGTACAGGGTGAAAAGGTCGAGCTTCTGCCCGTCGAGCTCACCCTCGCCTCCGACCACCATCACCCCCCGCTCGTCGGCCTCAGCTTCGATCGCGATCGCGCTACCGGCGCCAAGCAGGATATCCGCGTAAATAGTCGGGGAATCGCAGCGGATCGTTGCTGTCGCTCCCCACAAGCTGCCCATCAGGACGCGAGCGCTGACATTCGCATCCTCGACCAGCGGAAGCGCGTCAGCAGCGACATGGTCGAACGCGGGCGCGACCTCTTCGCCGTCGTCGGGAAGCGCTATCCAGGTCTGCATTCCGTAGAGACTCGGTCCGCCCGGCCGGAGCTCACGCGGCGACCGCTCGGAATGCACGATTCCGCTTCCGGCCGTCATCAGGTTGATCGCGCCGGGCTCGATCACCGCATGACTGCCGATGCTGTCGCGGTGCTCGATCGCGCCCTCAAACAAATAGGTCACCGTCGCGAGGTTGATGTGCGGGTGCGGACGGACGTCCATGCCTCGACCGGCAGGCAACCGCGCAGGACCGAACTCGTCGACGAAAATAAAGGGCCCGACCATCGTCCGCTCGCGCGCCGGCAGCGTCCGGTTGACCTTGAAGTCGCCTAGATCGTGCGTGACCGGCGTGATCACTTGCTCGAACGCTGTTTCGACGGTCGCCATCCTGCGTCTCCGGGAGTGGCCCTCGCCGTTTGTCAGGCAGCCGACTCCTCGGGCCCTTTAATCCAACGGCGCAGGGCCCGCATAGGCCGCGTTCGCCACAGCGCGATCAACAAGGCGAGCAGCAAAGCGACCGGAATCAGCACGGCCAATGCCTGAAGAAGGATTCCGACGAGCCATTCGACGGTTGTGGCGAAGGTTATCCAAGCCTCTCGGATCGGATTGCCGCGGAACCCCGGAACGCCGCCGCGGCCGTAGTAATGAAACGCCATGGGGGTGCTCGCCAAGGTCGCCTGGCTTGTCGCGATGCTGCTCGCCTGTTGTGACGCTTGTCCCTGCAGTTCCTCGATCTGGCTCATGAGGTTGGCACGAGCCTCAGTCCCGGGCTTGGTCTTGGCCAGCTCTTGCTGAAGCTGCGCGATCTGTGTCGAAGCGTCATTCTTCTGCCTGGTCGCCTCCTCAATCTTCTGTCCCTCGTCCGAGCTGCCGATGTCGAGACGGACGAGTTTGCCATCATTGGAAACGACATTCTGCTGGGCGGATTTCCCGAACTGCCGCGCGATTTGCGGATCGAGCTTCAGGTCCAGCTCGGCCGTGACCTGCTCGTTCTGATCGACGCTGTAGGACATTCCAGTGATGCGACATCGGGCAAGGCTCAGGTTCTCGCATGCACTTGCCTGCGCTTCCTGGCTCGCGGCGATGCGATCGTCGGGAAGGCTGAACTCATATTGGTAGTTGAACGCGACGCCCGGTGCGGCGCTCGGGGCGATGTTGGGCGGAGAGCTCGTATCGCTCTCTTCGGTGCTTTGCGGGCCGCCGTCTGGGCCGGCGTTCTTTGAGCAAGAGCAAAGCGTGAGGGCAGTGGCGGCGAGCAATAGGCCAACACAGGAACGAGGGGACATTTTGAGCATCTCCCACGCGTCATTCGACTCGGCGGGGTTGCTGATAGTTTAATCCCTAGTCGATGACTAGGGTATATTTTCGCCAGGTGCTTTGGCACGGATGGAAAGTGCGTGAACGCGCTCGCGCATGAGATCGCCGAGCGCCGCGTAAATCATGCGCTGTCGTTCGACGCGGTTCTTTCCGGCAAAGGCCGGGCTTTCGATGAGCAAGGTGAAGTGGCTCTCGCCCGCGGGGTTGTAGCCGCCGTGGCCGCGGTGCTGCTCGCTATCGTCGATCAGTTCGATGGCGGTCGGGGAAAGCGCCGAGTTGAGCCGGCTGAGCATCTCAGTTGCGACGGGTCCGATGGTCTGGGCGTTCATGGCACCTATATAGCGGGATTCGATGGCGACGAAGCAATCCAGGATGCACGGTAGGATCGAGGGGGCGAGGGCGAGATGCGCCGTCCCGGGCTGCACCGCGCCGGGCGAATTCAAAGCTCCATTGCAGCCGGCGAACTTCGACGGCCCCGGCAGCTGGCGCTTCCTCTGCCTCGACCATGTCCGCGAACATAATGCGAAGTACAATTTCTTCGAAGGCATGAGCACCGAGGAGATAACCGAGGCGCAACATCCGCTCGCCGGCTGGGATCGCCCGAGTCGCAAGTTCGCCGCCAACGGCGCCGACCCGCCGCCGCGCTGGAGCGACTTTTCGGATCCGTTGGACGCCATTTCCGGTCGTTTTCGGAGCATTCGCGAGCGTTCCGCGCCATCGCGTTTCAGCAAGCCCGAGCGGCGCGCATTGTCGGTGCTTGGTCTGGGCGAGGACGCCGATCGCAACCAGCTGCGCAAGCGCTATTCCGGCCTCGTCCGCCGCTACCACCCGGACAAGAACGGCGGCGACCGCAGCCATGAGGGCCGGCTCGGCGAGGTCATCGAGGCATACCAGCTGCTTCGGAAAGCCGCTGCGTTCGCCTAGTCGCGATCGGGTGCGCCGAGCGGGAAGTACGGGCGGTATGGCCGGGCTTCGTCCACCACGCGCGCAACGACCGGATGTGCGAGCAAACGCGCGCGATAGGCTTTAAGCTTCGGCCGGCTGTCGCCGATCTCCTCGACCCAGTCGGCATAGAATAAAGCCGGTGCGGCGGCGCACTCGGCCAACGTGAAGCTCTCGCCCGCAGCCCAGCCATCCGCAGGCAAATTCTCTTCGAGCCAGTCGTAGGCGATGTGCAGGTTCTTCCGACCTTGCTGCGCGCCGTACGCGTCGCCCTTTCCCTCGGGCCGGAGCGCGTGGTTGACCGCGGGCTGCATGTTGCCCTGGACGTAGAGGTCGAAGTAGCGGTCGAGGAAGCGCACGCGGCGCCCGAGCTCGCCTTCCGGGATCCAGACGTTCTCGGTCGGATAATGCGCCTGCAGATGCTCGATGATGCAGGTCGCCTCAGGGATGACCTGACCGTTGTCGACGAGCGTCGGAAATTTGCCGAACGGCCAGAGTCCTTTCAGTTCGGCATATGTCTCCTGATCCTCGGGCACCTGCCGGAACTGGAACTCCGTGCCGTCAGCATAGAGCGGGATTAGCGCCTTCCAGGTGTAGCTGCTGAACGGGTGACCATAGAGTTCCAAACTCACCACGCGCCTTCCTTCATCTTCGCCTGCCGCTGCTGCTCGGCCTCACTCGGTTCCTTGGTTGCGAAGGTGCCGGTGATCACATCTCCAGCGGGCTCATAAGTCGCGATCACCACGCCGGTGTCAGATACGAAGTGGTCGACGAGCTTCAGCGCGCCGGCCCTTTCCGAACCGTCGAAGATGCTCTTCCCCGACCCAAGAACGACCGGGAATGTCATCACCGTCAGCTCGTCGATCAGGCGCGCGGAGAGCAGTGGGGGATAGAGCGTGCTGCTGCCCTGGATCAGCAGGTCGCGGCCTTCGCTCCGCTTGAGCTCGGCGACTGCATCAGCCGTGTCGCCGGACAGACGATGGCTGTTCTCCCACTCCAGCGGATCGTCCGAATGGGTCAGCACATATTTGTTGATCCGCTGGAATTTTTCACCAATCGGATTGTCCTGATTGTACGGCCAATAAGCGGCGAAGATGTCGTAGGTCCGCTTGCCCAAGAGCAGATCGTACTCGCCCATGATCAGCTTCTCGAACGGGCCCATGTCCTGAGCGAACATCGGCTGCGACCAGCCGCCGAAACGGAAGCCGCTGGTCGGGTCTTCCTCAGGACCGCCCGGCGCCTGCATCACGCAATCGAGCGACTGGAAGATGGCTCCGGTGAGCTTACGCATCTGCGGTCTCGCTCCGGAGTGCCGCCTCGATCTTGCCGATGTCGATCTTGTGCATCGTCATCATTGCTTGGAAGGCACGCCCCGCGGCAGCCTTATCGGGGTTCGAATTGGCCTCGAGCAGCACGCGCGGCGTGATCTGCCAGGAGAAGCCCCAGCGGTCCTTGCACCAGCCGCACATGCTCTCTTCGCCGCCGTTGCTAGTGATCGCGTTCCAGTAGCGGTCGGTCTCCTCCTGGTCTTCCGTCACGACCATGAAGCTCACCGCCTGGTTGGGCATGAAGTTGGGGCCGCCGTTGAGGCCGACGAACGATTGCCCGAGAAGAGTGAACTCCACCGTCAGCTCGTCATTGGATTCGCCGCCGGGATAATCGCCGGGAGCGGCCATCGCGCTGCCCAATTTCGTATCCGGGAAAACCGAAGAGTAAAATTCCGCGGCCTTCCTCGCCTCGCCTTTGTCGAACCAAAGGCAAGTGGTCATCTTAGCCATGTTATTCCCTCCTATTCGCGGCCGACGAGCGCGAATTCGGCGCCCTGCGGATCGAAGCCGATGATGATGTGGTCGCCGCCGGGGACCTGCATGGGTCCGACTGCGATCTTCCCGCCCTTCGCTTCGGCAGTTTCCTTCGCCTTCGAAATCGACGGGACGCGGAAGTAATAGCGCCAGTGCGGCCGGCTGCCGTCCATCGTTCCTGCAACCGCGCCGATCGTCACGCCATTCTGTTCGAAGAAGCGATATTCGCCATGCTCGCCCATCGGCATGAAGTTGTCGCTCGTCCAGCCGAACTGGTCGCCATAGAAGCGACGCGCCGCGACAGGGTCGCTGGTCGACAGCTCGTTCCAGCCGCATCGCTGCTCGGTGTTCGGCTCGAACACGTCGCTCTTTGCGTTGGGGTCGCCCGCGGGCGGGATCGGCTTCATGATATAGAAGGGCGCCCCCTGCGGGTCGCTCACCATCGCGATGCGTCCAACCTCGGGCACGTCGTGCTTCATCAGGACCTTGCCGCCAGCCCGCTCGATCGAGGTACCGGCTTCGTCGACATCCGGCACGTAGATGTAGCCGAGCCAGCACGGATGGGCGCCATGCTCTTGCATCTCGGCGGTGAGCGGCAGCACTCCACCGGCGAACTTCCCGTCGCTCCTGCCGATCATCCGGTAACCCTGGAATTCGGGTGCCCCTTCCTTGATGTCCCAGCCGACCACGGCGTCGTAGAAGTCCTTCGCCGCATCTGCGTCGGTAGTCATCAGCTCGTACCAGACATGATCGCCGCGCGGCGCTGGATTGCCCTCAATCAGCGTCGGCGCGTCTTCGGTCCTTACGTCGGTCATCTCGACCTCCTTCGCTCGTGTGTCTCAGGCGGTGATCGGCGCGGACGCTGAGGCGGCAACCTGCTCTCCTCGCGCGGTATCGATCACAACCTCGAAGCCGCCCCAGAACATGCGCTTGCCGTCGAAGAGGCCGCCGCCATGCTGCATGCGCTCATCGTGCATGATCTTCTGCCAGGCCTGGTCGCGCGAAGCCTTGTCCGGCCACTCGATGAACGAAAAGGCGATGGTCTCGCCGTCTTCGGCTTTGACCGCTCGGTAGAAGTCGGTGACCTGCCCGTGCGGCACATCGTCGCCGAGATTCTCGACGACGCGGGTTGCGCCATATTCGCGAAAGACCTTTGCGTTCCGGCCTGCGAGGCTGGCGTACTCGTCGCGCTTGTCGTTCGGGACGGGCACGACAATGCCGTCGACGTAGCGGCCGCCGGCGGAGCCTTCCTCGACGACCGACTGGAAGCCGCCCATGATCATCCTTTTGGCATCGAAGGGCACGTCCGTTCCCATCTCCGCCATCTCGGGATTGCTCATCATTCTTTCGTTGGATGCATCGCGCGCCTGGCGGTCGGGATATTCGAACCAGGCGAAGACCACATTCTCGCCCGGCTTTCCGTCGACCGCCTTGTAGAAGTCGGTGTTCTTGCCTTCGGGAACGTCGCTCCCCCATGCCTCGAGTTGCCGCCGAACGCCGCAGTCGCGTAGCGAAGCGGACAGCGAGTTGGCGTGCGCCGCAAATGCGTCCTTGTTGCCATTCGGGACGGGCACGATGAATCCTTCGAAATAGGTCATGCTGCTGCTCCTTCAGCTTGGGGTTCATTGGCCGCAAACACGGCGAGCTGGTCGCCGAGCGCTCTCTGGAATGCCGGGCGCGCCTCGCCGCGCTTCACATAGGCGGCGAGTTTGGGGAAGTCGGCCAGTTGGCCGCTGCGGTCGGCAATCCGAAGGACCGTGACCATCATCAGGTCGCCGATCGTGAACTTGTTGCCCTCGAGCCACTCTCTGTCGCCAAGCCGGTCCGACAGTTGCTGCAGCCTCAGCCGCGCGAAATGCTCGAAGGTCGGCTTGGCGGGTTCAGCCCAAGACTGGTCAGCGAAGACGACGTTGAGCAAAGCCCGAAACTGGATGAACGGTTCGACGCTGCTGACGGCCGCGTACATCCATTGGATCGCTCGAAACTTCGCCTGCGGGTCGCGTGGAAGCAGCGCCTCGGTCTTCTCGCCGATATATTGAAGGATCGCACCGCTCTCGAAGATCTGGACGGTCTCGTCGCGGAAGCATGGTACCTGGTTGAACGCCTGCTCCTCGGAATAACGGGCGGGCCGTTCGCCACCGATCAGCCGGACACGGTAATCTAGCCCCGCCTCCTCGAGTGCCCAGCGAACACGGAGATCCTTGACCAGCCCTTGCGCTCCGGGGGGCACCCACTGGAATGCGGTGATCTCGATCGAAGCGTTCTGATTAAGCGGCATTCGGACCCCTCCTGACTGCCGGCACATGACGCGACTCGCGCCATACGCCTGTTTCGATGACTGTTCAGCCACGGCTGGCCAAACCGTCGCATTCGCTCGTCGAACTGCCGTTTTCGCGCCGTCCGCCGGCTTCATTCCTCGGCTGTTGCGACTCGATTCGCTTGCTTTTTGCACCCATGAGTCATAAATTACAACTGAGGAGTTAGAAAAAATAACTAAATCGCGGCAAACTGACGAAAAGCGGCGTTACGAGGACGCTTGTGGTCTCGCCCACGCGATGGAATTGCTGGGTGAGCGATGGGCGATGCTCGTGCTTCGTGAACTCGCATACGGGCCGCGGCGCTTTTCCGAGCTTAAGTCGGACCTCAAAGGGATCAGCGCGAACGTCCTCGCGCAGCGGCTGGCGGAGCTGGAAAAGCGGAAGCTCGTCCGCAAGACGAAGCTTCCCCCACCCGCGTCCGTCCAGGTCTACGAGGCGACCGAATGGGGCCTCGAGGTGGTTCCGCTGATTGCCTCACTCGGCCGCTGGGCGGCGCGTAGCCCGTGGCACGATCCGACGCTGCAGATGAGCCATGTATCGGTCATTATGTCGCTGCAGACCTTGATCTCGCCCGATCTTTCCAAAGGCATCGACGCGCGTATCGGCTTCAACTTCGGCGACGTCACCTACGTGACTCATGTCCACGACGGTCGCCTGGAGGTGATGCGCCAACCGATCGAGGACTGTGACGTGATATTCGGCGGTGCACCGAGCGACATCGCTGCGGTCATCCACGGCGGCGCGCCTCTTGAAATGATCGAGGTAAAGGGAGACATGGAGCTGGCGAAGCGCTTCCGGACGCTCTTCCCGCTCCCGCCAAAAATTGGCTGAACGTTGAGGCGCCAGCGCGCATCCCTTAAGGCAGGACCATGACCGACCTTCCCAACGCCGATCCCGAAAGCCGCGCGGAGACGCTGATGGCCTCACCCGACAAGATCGCGAAAGTTCGCGAACTGTTCGGAGTCGATTCGGACATGGAAGTGCCGGCCTTCAGCGAGGCCGATGAGCGCGTGCCCGACCTCGATCCGACCTACGTCTTCGATCCGGATACGACGATGGCGATCTGCGCCGGGTTTGCGAAGAACCGTCGGGTAATGGTCCAGGGCTATCACGGCACGGGCAAGTCGACGCACATCGAGCAGGTCGCGGCTCGGCTCAACTGGCCGCTCATCCGAATCAACCTCGATGCGCATATCAGCCGGATCGATCTCGTCGGCCGCGACGCGATCGTGCTTCGCGACGGGCAGCAGGTCACCGAATTCCGCGAGGGGCTGCTACCCTGGGCGCTGCAGCACCCCGTCGCTTTAGTCTTCGACGAATATGATGCCGGCCGTCCGGACGTGATGTTCGTCATCCAGCGCGTGCTGGAGGCCGAGGGCAAGCTGACATTGCTGGACCAGAACCGGGTGATCCGTCCGAACCCGTGGTTCCGCTTGTTCGCCACGACCAATACGGTCGGCCTCGGCGACACCACCGGCCTCTATCATGGCACCCAGGCGATCAACCAAGGCCAGATGGATCGCTGGAACATCGTCACGACGCTTAATTACCTTCCGGCCGCCGTCGAGGCGCAGATCGTGCTCGCGAAGTCGGGCGAATATGACGATCCCAATGGCAAACAGATTGTCGACAAGATGATCAAGGTCGCCGAGCTGTCGCGCCAGGGCTTCATCAACGGCGACATCTCGACGGTGATGAGCCCAAGGACCGTGATCAGCTGGGCGCAGAACGCGCACATCTTCGGCGACGTCGGCTATGCGTTCCGAGTGTCGTTCCTCAACAAGTGCGACGAATCCGAACGGCCCCTGATCGCCGAATATTACCAACGCGTTTTCGGAGAGGATTTGCCCGAAAGCGTCGTCGGCAAGGCTTAGGCCCACGAAAAAGGGCGCCGCCCAGTAGCAGCGCCCTCTCCGTTCACAATCGCCGATCAGGCGTGGAAGATATAGTCGCCACTGACCGGCGAGCTTCCGAGCACATTGATGAACATGTCGGCAGTGCCGTCGTGGTTGGTATCGATTGCGACCTGATGGTGCGTGGCGTCATAGCTCACATAGGCCGAAGTCGCGCCGCCAATGCCGCTCAGGTCGATACGGTCGTGACCGCTTTGGAAGTCGGTGATCGTGTCCGTCGATCCGTCATTCGCGAACACGAACACATCGTCGCCCGCGCCGCCGGTGAGCGTGTCAGTGCCGGTGCCGCCAATCAGCGTGTCATTGCCCTCAAATCCGTTAAGCACGTCATTGCCGCCAAGCCCGCTCAGCACGTTCGCCACCTCGTTGCCCCAAAGAAGATCGCGAGCCGAACCTCCGGTCGCGTCTTCGATGGTTACACCGTAAGCAATCGACACATTCTGATACTCTGATGTCGCGATTCCGGTGACCGGACTTTGGCCATAATAGGACAAGTCCTGAGCAATCGATTTCGCGTTCGCATTTTCGTAAGACGCGAGGATGCTGTTCGTCAGAGCAGCGGTCGCCGAATCGTACGTTCCCCAATCCTCACCTGACAACGACGTCAGCTGGGCCAGCTGAGCATTGGCGACGTCCGGGTTCGGCGAACCCGCGCCAATCGAGCTGAATGAGCCCGCGTGCAAGTCGACGAACTGAGACACGGTGAAGCCCGACAGATCGATCTTATCATGCCCGCCAGCGTCGTAGATGGTCAGATACGGGTAGCTGTTCTGAGAGAAGTCGAACAGGTTGTTCCCCGCGTTCGAGTTGAAGCCATAGGTGGTGTCGCCCGCCCGGGTCGTCGGATCCGCGCCATACTTATCCTGGATCGTGAGGACATCATGGAGCAGCGGTGTCTGGGCATAGCCGTACAGCAGCGTATTCCAGTTGACGATCCGAGCGCCCGTCTGGGTCGCCGGCCAATAGGACATGATCGAATATTGCGTGCTGTCCTGCGCATATTCCGCAAGACCGGCGTAATCTTGCGTCACGTTCGGGTCGTAATTGTACGCGCCCGGGTGGGATAAGCCGAGCGAATGGCCGAGCTCATGGATCAGCGTCGTGTCGCCGTAACCCATGTTGCCGAACCAGTCGTTTGACCAATTGTCCGACGGTGTGTCGGTCCACACGTCGCTGCTGATCCGCTCGTACTGATGGACGTTGCCAGGATAATAGGTCCAGGCCTGCGCCGGTCCTGTCGTCGTGTTCTGGAGAAGGATCGTAGCGTCGCCATGTGCCCACTGGCTGACGCTCACATCCCCGATATTGACGAACGTCTGCGGGATGAGGTCGTCCCACAAGCTTATCGCCTGCACCGCCGCGGCCTCCTGCTCGGGCGAGAAGGGCGAATAGCCTTGTCCTTCGCCGAGGTGCGGATTGTTATTGACTCCGACCGCATGATTGCCGTCGAAGAAACCGTAGGTGATCACACCATCGGCGGGGACGGTGATGGATGTTCCGCTGTCGATGTGGTCGATCACGCCGTCCAGGCCGATGATCGGCTTGGTGCCGTAATAGCGGTACCCGAGATCGTACATTGTATCGAGATTGAAGTCTGTCGCCGTTGTCGAAACCGGCCCGACGCGCTGAACCAAGTTCATGGCTTACTCCCTACGCCGCACTCGCCGAAGCGAGCGCCACAGCCGCACTCACTCGTGCGAAGGAAGCAGGCTGCTCGCGCCGTTGTAATGAGTCAATCACAAATTAACTTTTGGTAATAATTTGCTTTTCGAAACGTGGAAACGGTGCACGAGGCCCCTTCAGGCAGATGGTCCGCTCCGCTACATGCACGTCTGATGGCCGAACGAATTGATCTTTTCCGGCGCGCCCTCGCAGGTGCGACGCGCGCAATTGCGAAGGACGCCGACGCAGAGATCGTTTTTGCGTCGGATCTCGCACCAGCGTCGGGTAAGACCGCGCGCGTTCCGTCTCCCGGTCTGTCACTCGAGCCTAAGCTGGTCGCCGAAGCGCGGGGGGCCGCCGATTCCGCGGCGCTGCGCCTGCGATACCATGACGCTCGCCTCCATGCGCGGACAGCGCCTGTCGATGCCGACGCGCGCGCCGTATTTGATGCGCTCGAGACCGCTCGCGTCGAAGCCCTTGGCGCTCGAGCAATGGGCGGAGTGCGCGAAAACCTGTCTCAGCTGACCGAGGCGCGGGTGCGCGGGGACGCGATCGTCCGTGCCAGGAACGCCGAAGAGGTTCCACTTGCGACGGCGGTCAGCCTGATCGCGCGAGAGCGGCTGACCGGCGAGGCGCCGCCGCGCGCCGCCGAAAGCGGGCTCAAGCTGATCGCGCCATGGATCGAGGACAAGGCAGCAGCGGAGCTGGACGCCCTTGCTCTGACGCTGGACGACCAGGCCGCCTTTGCGAAGCTGTCGCGGCGGCTGCTCGAAGACCTCGACCTCGCTGCTGCTGAAGACGCGGACGAACAACCGGAAGATGCCGGCGACGACGCGGAAGGCGACGACGGGGGAAGCGAGGACAAGGCGGAGCAGGGCGACGAAGGCACCCCAGGCGGCGGCGATGTCGAAATGCGCGGGGAGGAGGTGGAGGACGAGGACGCCCAAGGCGAATCCAGCGACGAGTTCGAGGCCGGCGAGGACGAGACAAGCGCCGGGGACGAGCTGGCCGATGCCGTCTCGGCCGCTCCATCGCGGCGCAACTGGGACCTCTCACCGCCGACCGACTACAAAGCCTTTACGACGCGGTTCGACGAAATCGTCGAGGCTGAGGAGCTCTGCGACGAAGAAGAGCTCGGCCGGCTGCGCGCCTATCTGGACCAGCAGATGGCGGGACTGCAGACAGTTGTGACGCGGCTCGCCAACCGGCTGCAGCGGCGGTTGATGGCGCAGCAGGCGCGAAGCTGGGACTTCGACCAGGAAGAGGGCATCCTCGACGCTGCGCGGCTCGCCCGCGTCGTTGTCAGCCCCGCGCATTCGCTGAGCTACAAGATCGAGCGCGACACCGAATTCAAGGACACCGTGGTGTCGCTTCTGATCGACAATTCAGGATCGATGCGCGGTCGGCCGATCGCGATCGCCGCGATCTGCGGCGACATCCTCACGCGGACGTTGGAGCGGTGCGGCGTGGCGACGGAGATCCTGGGCTTCACGACGCGCGGCTGGAAGGGCGGTCAGAGCCGCGAAGCGTGGCTGACAGCGGGACGTCCGCCAAACCCCGGGCGGCTCAATGACCTTCGGCACATCGTCTACAAGCGCGCCGACGAGCCTTACCGCCATTCGCGGCGAAATCTCGGCCTCATGATGCGGGAGGGGCTGCTCAAGGAGAATATCGATGGCGAGGCGCTCCTGTGGGCGCACACCCGGCTGATCGCGCGGCCGGAGGAGCGGCGGATCCTGATGGTGATCTCCGACGGTGCGCCGGTCGACGATTCGACCGCCTCGGCCAACGGCGGAAGCTACCTCGAACGGCACCTGCGGCAGGTCATCGACTGGATCGAGAAGAGGTCGACGGTCGAGCTCATCGCTATCGGCATCGGGCACGACGTGACCCGTTACTACAGTCGCGCGGTCACGATCATGGACGCCGACCAGCTCGCCGGAGCGATGGTCGAGCAGCTCGCGAACCTCTTCGAAAGCGCATAGAGAATTGGCCCCGGCGCAACAACGCGCACCGGGGCCCCCTCGTTACGCGACGCGAGGGAAGTTGCCTGTCTCCAGGCGCGGCAGGGAAAAGGGGATAACCCCGCCAATACAGACACTTATGCCTGATTCGCGGGGTATAAACCCTGAACACGGCGTGCAGCCTATGTTCAGGAAAACCGCAATGAATTCAGTTGGTTAGCCGACTTAAGCGGCCGGCTGCTCAGCAGTCTTTTTCGCAATCTCTTTCTTGAGCTTGCGGACCTTGGGCGACAGCTTGTCGTCGCTGGTCTTCAAAAGCCAGTTATCGAGACCGCCGACATGCTCCACCGAGCGCAGCCCGTGGGTCGAGACGCGAAGCTTGATGCTCGTCCCAAGCGCGTCGGAAAGCAACGTCACGTTCTGCAGATTGGGCAGGAACGTCCGCTTCGTCTTGTTGTTGGCGTGGGAAACATTGTTGCCCACCTGCCGGCCCTTGCCGGTCAGCTCGCAAACCCGCGACATGATCTTTATCCTGATTTTGTGACGAGCCTTTGTCGGGCCCGAAGAGCGCCGCCCGTTAGCCGCTCGGGCGCGGCTCGTCAACGTTACGCCGCCTGTTGCGATAGCAACCGTCGCACAATATTTGCGTTTAATAAATGTCGGTTGCGCACCGCGTCACGCACTATCGTTATATTCTGTCGGGAACAGGGATCATGCGCGCGATTGTCTTCATCCTCATTCTTGTCGTCGTAATCGTCATCATCGCGGTGGCATCGGGTTTCCTCGACTTGAACATGCGGGGCGGAAAGGCGCCGCAACTGACGACGACGAGCAATGGAATAAAGGCGAGCGGCGGCCAGCCGCCGGCATTCGATGTCGAGACGGGATCGGTGAAGGTCGGCTCGGCGCAGAAAACCGTCACCGTCCCCACCTTAAGCGTACAGAAGCCTGACCAAAACCAGACGGCACCCGCGACCAACAACGGCCAATAATGCGCGAATGTGACTCGGTTGCGTCGCTAGTCTAGCCCTCGGCCATGGGCTTTCCGCTTCCCTTTGCCATGCGCCGGGCGCTCGACCTTGCAGCGGAAGCTGCCGAAATGGGAGAAGTGCCGGTCGGCGCTGTCGTAACGCTAGGGGACGAGATTATCGCGGAGGCCCGTAACGCAATGCGCGGCTCTACTGACCCGACTGCACATGCGGAGATGGAAGCGATCCGCACTGCGGCGGCGAAGCTCGGCACCTCCCGCCTTGACGACTGCACCTTGTGGGTGACCCTGGAGCCATGCGCGATGTGCGCTGCCGCGGTCGCCGTCGCGCGTCTGAAAACGCTTTGCTTTGGCGCGGAGGACCCGAAAGGCGGTGGAGTCGTCCACGGTGCGCGAATTTTTGCTCAGCCGACCTGCCATCATCGGCCCGACGTGCTCGGCGGAATTGGAGAAGAGGAGTCCGCCGAGATCCTCAGGCGCTTCTTCGCGGAGCGGCGCCAAAGGGACTAATCAGCCGCGGTACGGAACCAGCCTGATCTCGATCCGGCGGTTCGCTGCGCGCTGGGTGTCAGTCGTCTCCGGATTATAGAGGGGAGCGGTCTCGCCGAGACCCTTCGACGCGATCCGTGTCCTCGCAACGCCGTGACCGGCGAGGTAGCTCGCGACGGCGGCCGCGCGCCGGTCCGACAGTGCCTGGTTCACCTGCGGCGAGCCGGTGGTGTCGGTATGCGCGAGCACGTCGACGAAGGTCTTGTTGCGGGTCTTCACGGTCCGCGAAATCTCGAGCAAAGTCGCGTCCGTTGTCCCCTTCACCGTCGCGCTTCCCTCGTCGAAGGTGAACGCCGCCGGGATCCTGATCACGATCGATCCACCGACGTTGAGCACGTCGAGGCCGATGCCGGCAGTCTGCTGGCGAAGCTCTGTCTCGAGATTGGCCATGTACGCGGGGACTTCTGCAGCTGTCAGGGGCCGGATCTTCGCAGCCCGCATCTTGGCGGCGCGCGTCCTGTACCCGCCGATCACGTCGCCCATCAGGTAAGGCGCAGTCAGGCCCAAGGGCCGGAAGGACGCAGGCACTGCCACAGGCGGCGGCGGCGCGGTCTCGCAGCCGGTCACGACAGCGATCAGGCAGCCGAGGGCCAGCGCCTTGGTGCAGCGGTCGATCGTCATTCTGGCAAGCTCCCCATGTTCTTGGATTGAAACCGGTGCGCCGCGCGACAGTTCCGCGCACCACAAGTGAAGCGCTGCTTGTGGACGGCGGCAAGAGCAGGCTACATTAACTTTGCCGCCCATGAGCGACCATTTAGCCCCCATACCCTGGCTCGACGTCATTCTCATCCTTGCGCTGATCGCATTGAATGGGGTGCTGGCGCTGAGCGAACTCGCGATCGTCTCGTCGCGCGATGCGCGGCTGAGGGCGATGGCGCGGAGCGGAAGCTCGGGTGCGCAATGCGCGCTGGACCTCGCGGGGGAGCCCGGTCGATTCCTTTCGACGGTGCAGAGCGGGATTACGCTCATCACCATTATCAACGGAGCCTTCTCCGGTGCGAGCCTTGGAGAGCCGGTCGCCGAACGGCTCGAGCTTGCGGGCCTCAGTCACGGATCGGCGCACACGCTCGGCTATGGCGTGGTGGTCGTGATCATTACCTATGTTTCGCTGGTCATCGGCGAGATCGTGCCTAAGCAGATGGCGCTTCGTTCGCCCGAGCCGATTGCAGCGGTCATTGCCAAACCGATGAGATGGCTGTCGCTCATTACGGCGCCGTTCGTCTGGCTGCTCGACAGATCGAGCGCCTTCATCTTCAGGCTGTTTGGGCTCGACCGCGAATCGAAGAACCAGGTCACCGCCGAGGAGCTTCACCTGGTGATCGCCGAGGCACAAACCGCGGGCGTGCTAGAAGAAGACGAGCGGGCGATGATCTCCGGAATCGTTAGGCTCGCCGATCGGCCTGTGCGCGAAGTCATGACTCCGAGGACGGAGATTGACTGGATCGACATCGGCGCCAGTCCCGAGGAGATCCGCCTCGCGCTGCTCGAAACGCCGCACAGTCGGATTCCGGTTGCCGACGGCGCCGTCGAGAATATCACCGGAGTCATCCAGACGCGGGACGTGATGGCGGCCGCGTTGGAGGGCCGCTCGATCAATCTCAAGCAATTGTGCCGGAAGGCGCCGGTGATCCCCGACCTCATGGACGCAATGGACGCGCTTGCCGTCCTTCGCGCCGCTGATGTCCCGCTCGCGTTGGTCCATGACGAATATGGCCATCTCGACGGGATCGTCACGCCGGGAAGCCTTCTTGCCGCGCTCGCCGGCACCTTCGCGCACGATGTCGAGCAGGGCGAGGAGCCGCCCCTGGTCGAGCGCGACGACGGCAGCTGGCTGGTGTCGGGCGCCGCGAGTGCCGATCTCCTCGCCGACCGCCTCGGCGTGAACCTGCCCGCCGACCGCGACTATGCCACGGCCGCCGGCTTTGCGCTGTCCGTGCTGAAGCATTTACCTGAAACGGGCGAGAAGTTCCGCCACGACGGCTGGTCCTTCGAGATTGTCGACATGGACGGACGCAAGATCGACAAGCTGATTGCGTCGCGTCCCAAGCGCAGAACGGCGGCGAGCGAAGCGGAAGCGGTGGGCTAGGGCTGGCCGCCGTCCAATCTTCACAATGTCGGAGCAGCTTTGTGAAGATTCGCCGCTCGAAATCGCGAAGCATCGCTGAATCAACCAGCATCGACCACAAATCGGGGCCTGTAGGACAGCAGATTCTTCGCAGAGGCTAATGTCTGCTTTCGACCCATTCCTGCCACTAGCTAAACGTGCAATCTTCCCCTCGATGACAGGCGCACCCGCTTCCCCTTTCTATGCTCCCAGCCGCTGGGAAGGCGCGATTATCGGTCTGGGTGCGCTCGTTGCCTATTTCGGATTTGCCTACGTCCTAGGGGAAGGCGGAGCCACGATAGCGGGGGCGTTCGTTTGCTCGTTTGCACTCGTGGTGAGAATTTCGTGGCCTCTCCGTAGGCAAGTCTGGTTTTGGCTCACCATCGGTGTCTTGGCAGCGTTGCATATCGCCGCAGTGGCACTCATCGACTGGTCGTTTGCTGCTCAGTGGACAGGGCTGTCCTTAATACCATTCGCAGTAGCGGATACCGCGCTTCTTTTGGCAATCATCTACTTCATTTTTCGCTCACTTCACGGCGTTCCGGATCGATTGGTTATGACGCCTGAGCCGCGCTACGCGCAGGACGCTGACTAGCGTCAGCTTTCCACCCAAAGCAGACATTAGAACCTACAGCTTCCCGAACCTCTGCTCGAACCCGTCGATATCGTCCCGGGCGAGATAGTCCGCCTGCTCGACGATGCGGTCGCGGGAGAGCCGGCCGGCGAAGGTGCCAAGCCGCGCATCGAGCCGCTCGACCTCGGTCGGCGTCAGCGCAGCGATCTGGTCGAAGCGATTGAACCCGAGACCATGAAGCGCGTCGGCGAACTTGGGCCCGACGCCCTTGAGGCGGCACAAATCGTCAGTCGGCAGCTTCTCACCGTCGAGCTGTTGATGGACGGGCGCGCGGAAGATCGCGCCGGTAACGTCGCTGGTTGCGGCGGCCGCCTCGCCGACGATGCCGCGGCCCTCCGGCGGCACCTTCTGCACCATGTGCGGCCGAACCGGCGCGCTATCGGTCAGCTTGACCCTTTGGCGGGGACGAAGGACGAGCAGGGCGAGGACGATGAGCAGCGCGACCGCGATGATGATCGGCGGCCAAGTTCCATGAAGAAAATCCATTCAGTCACCAGTTCCATTGCGAGTTGTAGCGACGGCGAAGCTCGACCAGATAGGCGACCAGCAGCCCGAAAAGGAAGCCCAGCAAAGCAACCGCCATACCTTCGACAATCAGCGGAATGCCGGGGGTGCGATTCCAGCTGGCTTCGCTCACGCCGGGGATCTGGTCGAGCAGCCGAACGGCTTCGCCTCGCTGAAAATCGTTGCCCGGTCCCGACAGGATCACCTGCCGTGTGAGCGGCCCGTGGTGCATCTGGGCGATCATGCCGGCCGGAGCCTCGTTGTTGACGAGCGTGAGACGAGAATCCTGCTCCACCTTCTTTGACAAGCGATCGGCGGCGCCCAAAGGCCCATGCCATAGCGAAGCGGCGACGAGCGACGCTACGACTCCCGCGGCGAGCAACGCGTAGCGCTTGCGGCGGGGCCGGGCGAAGAGGGTCGGCTCATGGGGCCGCTCGGGGTCGCGCACGATCCTCACTCGAAATGCCACTGCTCCGGCGAGAATACCGAAAATGACTCCTACGCCGAACGCAGGCCAGAAATAGCTCCAGAAGGCGTTCATGTGCGCTCCCGCTCGAGCTCTCGCCAGCCGATATCACGGCGGTGGAATCCGTCGGCAAAGTCGATCTGGTCGACTGCGCGATACGCGCGCGCTCGCGCGTTAGCGAAGGTGTCGCCGATCGCCGTGACGGCAAGGACCCGGCCGCCTTTCGCGATGAGGCCCTCGTCGGCGACCGTAGTCCCCGCATGGAAGACGGTGACGCCCTCGACCTGCTCGGCGGCGTCGATCTCGCGAATGAGCCCACCGCTCGCCGGCGTCCCGGGATAGCCCCGCGCGGCGACGATGACGGTGACCGTGTGCTTGCCGGTGAGCTTCGGCTTCGCTTCGGCGAGGCGGCCGGTCCCAACGGCATGCAGCAACTCGGCGAAGTCGCCGTCGACAAGCGGCATGATCGCCTCGCATTCGGGATCGCCGAAGCGGACGTTATACTCGATCAGCTTGGGTCCCTCGGCAGTGAGCATCAGCCCGGCATAAAGCACGCCGCTGAACGGCGTTCCCGCTTCGGCAAGCGCGCGCGCCGTGGGGCGGACGATCTCGTCCATCGCTTGGCTCTGAAGCTCGGGGGTGAGGACGGGGGCAGGGGCGTAGGCGCCCATGCCGCCCGTGTTCGGCCCGGTATCGCCTTCGCCGACCCGCTTGTGGTCCTGCGCCGAGGCGAGCGGAACGGCGGTCTCGCCGTCGACCAGGGCGAAGAGGCTCGCTTCCTCGCCGTCGAGGAATTCCTCGATGACCAATGGTCCGTCGCCCGCAGCGTCGATCGCCGCTTCGGCTTCGGCGCGCGTCATTGCGACGGTCACGCCTTTGCCGGCCGCCAGGCCGTCCGCCTTGATTACAACGGGAATGCCGAAACGATCGAGAGCCGCGCGCGCTTCAGTGGGGCGATCTACGCGGACGTAATCGGCGGTCGGAATGCCGTTGGCGCGGCAGAGGTCCTTGGTGAACCCCTTCGATCCTTCGAGCTTCGCCGCTGCGGCATTTGGACCAAAGACGGCGAAACCGGCGGCGCGAAGCGCATCGCCGACCCCCGCCACCAGCGGCGCCTCGGGACCGATCACCACCAGGTCGATTCCCTCGTGGCTCGCGAGATCGACGACCGCTCGCGGATCGCACGGATCGACACTCACACATTCGGCCCAGCGCGCGATGCCGGGATTGCCGGGCGCGGCAATGAGCTTGCCGCAGCTCGGCGATTGCCTAAGCCGCCACGCGAGCGCATCCTCGCGACCGCCCGATCCCAGCAGCAAGATGTTCATGGACTTTCCCGAAGACACTTCGCCCGGCCTGTTAGCCAACGTCGCCCCCGGCGACAATTCGCCAGCGCTCAGCGTCAGCGAGCTTTCCGGCGCGCTCAAGCGCACGATCGAGAGCGCGTTCGGGCAGGTAAGGGTGCGCGGCGAGATCAGCGGGTTCAAGCGCCACAGCTCGGGCCACTGTTATTTCAGCCTGAAGGACGAGAATGCGTGCATGGACGCCGTGATCTGGCGGACGAGCGCGGGTGGACTCGCGTTTCGGCCCGAGGACGGCGCCGAGGTCATCGCGACGGGCAAGCTGACGACCTATCCCGGCCGGTCCAAGTACCAGATCGTCGTTGAGCGGATGGAGCTTGCGGGCGAGGGCGCACTGCTCGCGCTTCTCGAGAAGCGGCGCAAGGCGCTGGCTGCGGAGGGGCTGTTCGCGGCGGAGCGCAAGCGGAGGCTGCCGTTCCTGCCGCGCGTGATCGGAGTCGTCACCTCGCCCACGGGCGCGGTGATCCGCGACATCCTCCACCGGCTTGAGGACCGCTGCCCGACGCGGGTGATCCTGTGGCCGGTGCCTGTGCAGGGCGAGGGAGCAGCGGCGAAGGTCGCTGCGGCGATCCGGGCATTTCCATCGATTGAGCCCAGGCCCGACCTTCTCATTGTTGCGCGCGGCGGCGGCTCGATCGAGGACCTTTGGGCGTTCAACGAGGAAGAGGTGGTGCGCGCCGCGGCCGAAAGCCCGATTCCTTTGATCTCGGCGGTCGGGCACGAGACCGATACGACGCTGATCGACCACGCCGCCGACCGCCGGGCACCGACGCCGACTGCGGCCGCGGAAATGGCCGTGCCGGTCCGTGCCGAGCTTGTTGCTCAACTCGGCGAGCTCCAGCATCGCGCGCAGCATTGCCTCTCGCGCCGGATCGAGCGCAGCCGCGAGCGCTTCGAGCTGACGGTGTGCCGCTGGCCCGAGCCGCCAGCGATCTTCGCGCCGATGCTTCAGCGGCTGGATGAGGTCGGCGAGCGCCTGCCCCGTTCCTTGTCGGCGCGCGCAGGCAGCGCCCGGGCCGATCTCAACCTGGTCGCCGGCAGGCTGCGGAGCGAGCTTGTCGACCAGAAGATCGCGCGGCTCTCCGACCAGCTGGCCGGGCTTTGGCGACTTGCCGAACTGGCCCATCCGGACAAGCCGCTCAGCCGGGGATTTGCCAGGGTTACCAGCCGCGATGGCAAGACCCTGACTCATGCGGCGGATGCCCGCGCCGCTCGGCGCCTGACGCTCCACTTCGGCGACGGCGCCGTGGACGCGTCGGTCGGCGATGATTCGGCGCCTTCGCGGGTTGAGCGGAAGCCGCGCAGTTCCTACATTCCGCCGCAACCGGGCCTGTTCGATCCGGCAGAGGAATAGACGCATGCTGATGAGCGGAAGCGGCCGGGCCGCTCGCATCCACTATCTTCCAGGAACCTTCCGCCTGCTCAGCGACGGAGACCATGTGGTCTGCGCGGTCACCGGCAGCAAGATTCCGCTCCACGAGCTCAAATATTGGAGCGTCGAGCGGCAGGAGCCCTATGTCGACGCCGAAGCGAGCCTCAAGGCCGAGCAGCGCGCTGTCGGCCGTTAGCCGACGCGTCTCCCTCGAACGCCGTTCTGGCCATTGATGCGTAAGAAGTAGTTTCCGAGCGCGCCGCGGACGATCTCGATCTTCTGCCCCACTCGCGGCGGATCGAAGTTCGTGTAGTCGTCGGTCGTCACCCACACCGCATTATTGTCGGCGATGACGATCTGGAAATAGCCGTTGTTGAGCGCGGTCACTCTCGTGATCGTCGAGTCGAGCTTGTCCTGGGCTTCGTTGGCCGTTGTGTCGCCGGAGAAGAACGGAATCTTCGGCAGGCTGAAGCCGAACAGCGAATGGCGGACTTTGCGCACCTCGTTCCGGTCGACGATGCTGACTTCGCCGGTCGTCGTCGCATTGACCAAAGCCGCTGCCGCAGAATCGTAGCAAGCGAGCCGCTGCGTCGGGTCCGTGATTTGGCGGCAATGGTCGATTGCATTGACCAGCGGCGAGGGCGCAGGCTTTTCCTTAGCGACGATCGGTCCCGCCGACGCCAGCAGCACTACAGCAAAGAACATGCGCATTTGCGGCGCCTGCATCATCTTATTCCCCCTCCCTGCCGCTGCGAATCGAGAGCAACTTTGGCCGAAAAGCAACCTGTGCCCCAAATGCAACATAACAGCCATGATTTGTCGGCTCGCCGCCACGTCCGATTGATTCGCCCTCATTGTTACACGTAGGAAACGCAATCAGCGCTGGTTCAACTGGCGGGAGGTTTGCGGTCGCGGGCCGCATTCGAAAGGGGAACGTAATGTCGAAGAGCACATTCAAGGGGTCGCTGCTCGCGACCACCATCATTGCAGGCGTGACGCTGGGAACACCCGCATTCGCGCAGAACGCGCCGCAGCCTCCGGCGCCGGTCACGCCGACGGATACACAGGGCAATACTCCGCCTGCAGCGCCAAGCGACCAGACTCCGCCCGCGGGCGTGCAGTCGAACGAATCCTCGAAGCCGGCCGAACCCACCGCCAGCCAAGAGATCGTCATCACCGGTACGTTGATCCGCAACCCGAACCTGGTTGCATCCGCCCCGGTCACCGTCCTCGGCCATGACGAAGTCCAGCTTCGCCAGACCAACACCGCCGAAGAAATCCTCCGTACCATCCCGGGCGCCGCTCCGAGCATCGGCGCGCAGGTGAACAACGGCAGCGGCGGTTCGGCATACGTCAACCTTCGCGGCCTCGGTTCTAACCGTAATATCGTCCTCATCGACGGTGTCCGGATCGTTCCGGTGGACCTCACCGGCCGCGTCGACCTCAACGACATTCCGCTTGCGCTGATCGATCGCGTCGACGTGCTGACCGGCGGCGCGAGCTCGACCTACGGTGCTGACGCGGTCAGCGGCGTTGTCAACTTCATCACCCGCAGCGACTTCGCGGGCATGGAGCTGGCGGTTTCCGACCAGGTCACGCAACGCGGCGATGGCATGTACAAGCGCGGCGATCTCACGCTCGGCGCGAACTTCGCCGACGGCCGCGGCAATGCCGTGATCAGCCTCGGCTACCAGGAGTCGGATCCAATCTACCAGGGCCACGACCGGCCCTATTCGAACGTCGCGTTGAGCTCGGTCAATCCTGGCGATCTCAATGGGGCGACGTCGTCGACCACTACGCCGACCAAGCTCAACTTCACATCCGACGCGAATTCCTATCAGGTCGACCCGACGGGCACTTCGATCGTTCCATTCTACCAGGGATATAACTTCAACCCATACAACGTCTTCCAGACGCCGTTCAAACGCTACAACATGTTTGCGGCCGCGCACTATGACATCACGGACCACCTGACCGTTTATTCGCGCGGCATGTACAACAACAATACGGTCGACACGATCATCGCGCCCTCGGGACTCTTCTCCCAGAATGTCACCGTCAACATCAACAACCCGTTCCTGACACAGGCGCAGAGGCTGTTCCTCTGCAACGAGATCGATACCGATTCAGTGACCAAGGGCATTCAGCCGCCAACAGCTGCTCAGTGCCAGGCGGCGGCGACCACGACCTTTGGGCCATTCCTGGCTGACGGTAAGACGCCGAACCCGGATTATCGCACGATCACGTTCCAGGCGAACCGCCGCATGCCCGAGCTCGGGCCGCGTATCAGTGACTACAACACCACGATGTTCGACTTCCGGGCCGGACTTCGCGGCGACATCACCGACAAAATCGGTTTCGACCTGTGGGGATCGAAGGGCCAGAGCGACAAGGTCCAGACGATCCAGAACTATGCGCTCACGTCGCGCCAGCTACAGGCGTTGCTCGCGGTCGATCCAAATACCTGCTTGACCAACACCAACGGGTGCGTCCCGCTGAATATCTTTGGACCTGAGGGAAGCATCACACCGGCGATGGCGGCGTTCATCAGCCAGCCCTCGACGACGCGCGTCCGGACCAGGCTTTCGCAGGCTCATGGCACGATCAACGGCGATACGCCGCTGCAGCTCTGGGCGCGGAACCCAGTCAGCTTCGCGGTTGGCGCCGAATATCGCAAATATTTCGCATCGCAGCAGGCCGACCTTCTCGCCCAGACTCCGGGTGAGCTGGGCGGCGCCGGCGGCGCGGCCCCGAACATCAAGGGCGGCCTCGACGTCTACGAAGGCTTTGCCGAAGTCATTGCGCCGATCATCTCCGACCGGCCGTTCTTCGACGAGCTTCAGCTCGAAGCCGGCATCCGCCGGTCGCACTACACGATCCAGGCTCCGGGAACGCCGAAGTTCAACACGACGACCTGGAAGCTGGCAGGCAGCTGGGCTCCCGTACGCGACCTCAAGTTCCGCGGCGCGTACAACCATGCCGTTCGCGCTCCAAATATCGGCGAGCTCTTCACGCCGGTAACAACGGGCCTGATCGCACTGACTTCCGACCCGTGCGCTGGGGCGGCTCCGCTGAGCGATCCCAATCTGGCTGCGGTCTGTATTGCCCAGGGTGCTCCGGCCGGATCGATCGGCGCTATTCCTACGCCGATCTCGGGACAGGCCAACCAGACCTCGGGTGGAAACCCATTCCTGAAGCCGGAAACTGCAAAGACCTGGACGGTTGGCGCAGTGCTTCGGCCGCGGTTCGTGCCGGGCCTGAATGCGACGGTCGATTATTACAATATCAAGGTCAGCGACGCGGTGTCTGCTCCGACGGCAGGCGACGTCATCGGCTTGTGCTTCAACGGACTGTCCGCATCTTCGGCGAGCAATCCAGCCTGCACGGGAATCCGACGTAACCCGACGACGGGTGGTTTGTCCGGAAGCCCGGCGACCACCTTCGGCTTGCCGCGGCAGCTGTCGAACCTGGGTAAGATCTCGACGGATGGTGTAGACTTCACGCTCGACTACAGACGTGGTCTCGGTACCTGGGTCGGCAGCCCTGCGAAGATCGCGCTCGCACTCGGCGGCAACTGGACGCACAGCAGCAAGTTCCAGGCAACGCCGACATCCATCAATCGCGAGTGCGTGGGCTACTACAGTGTGAACTGTACCACGCCAGCACCTAAATGGTCGTTCAATACTCGTACGACACTATCGTTGGGGAAGGTCGACCTGTCGGTACTGTGGCGCTTCCTCAGTGGAGTCGACTATGAGGGCACTGCATCCGACTTTGCGGCTCGCGGGTTCACAGGATCCAATTGCCGTCCGTTGGGTACGGGCGCGCAGACGGGGACTTACAATGGGTCGCCGGTGGTCTGTAATCGCTACCTGTTCGACGGAACGGTCGCCACTACTTTCACGGCGTCGTTGCCGGCGGGGACGCCGGGAACGTTCAACGGGCAGACGGTGAACTACAACCATATTTCGCCAATGAGCTACTTCGACTTTTCGACCCGGTTCAACGTCAACGAGCACTTCGACCTGACGTTCACCGTTCGGAACATCTTCGACAAGGATCCGCCGGTCGTCGGCAACAACGCGGGTACTGCTGCCTTCAACAGCGGCAATACATTCCCGTCGACCTACGATCCGCTCGGTCGCACGTTCGCCGCGGGCGCACGGATCAAGTTCTAAGCAAGTTCAACGCGGTAAAAAGGGGAGGGGCGGGCCTTCGGGTCCGCCCTTTTCTTATGGAATCCAGCGCGCTTCGCGGATCCAGCGCGTCGCGAGGAACTTCGTGCCCGCAGTGACCGGGAGGCCGGCGTGCTCGGCGAGAGGGTCGCCGTTGCCCTCCTCGTCCGCGTTGGAAAAGAGGAGCATGTCGCCGGTAGAACCGCGTACCTCCAGCCCCGTGCGGACGAAGCGGGTGGCGCCACCTTCATATTCATCGTTCAGATAGACGAGCGCCGTCCAGATCCGCTGGTTCTCGGCTGCGTCGATCCAATCGAAGTGCGGATGGTATTGCTGGCCCGGTGAGTAACGGAGCACTTGCAAGGCTTCGCCGTCTTCGTACCGTGTTCCCGTCGCATGAGCGATGCGCCGGTTCAGCGCGTGGACTGCCGGATCCTCCGCCAACCAGTTGATCGTCGCACCATCGGAAGTCCGGATCGTATCCCGGACACGCCGATTTGAATCGTCATAAATCATCGAAGGTTCGAACAGATCGCCGGTCATCCCAATCAGGTACGCGCATTCCGAAGGGGCGAGAATTCTCTCGAAAAGCATGGCAAGCGGCCGAACCGATAAGGATTTCGACTGCGGCGCGGTGAGCGGATCGCCTTCTGCATCGAGATGCATCGACTGAATCAGCTCAAGCGCGGCTCGCCGCTCGGGAATGACTCGCGCTTCAGCGGCGAGGCGCTCGACCGCGGCTTGCCAGTTGCGTTTTCCCGCAACTCCGCTGGCGAGCAGATTGGTTACGATGATGTTCGCCTGGCCATGGCCTCGTGATGCTGCAGCTTCGAGCAGCTGCCGCCCTCTGATCGCGTCCTGCGGGACCATTGTTCCGCTCAGCATCAACTGCGCAAGCAAGAACAGGCCATCCGGATCGCCGCGCGATGCGATTGTGCGCACGAGCTCGACCCCGCGGGCGTCGTTGGCCTCGATCAGTCGTAAAGCGTCGTTGAGCGTGCCGTCGGCCATCTGCATGAAGCTCATGCCACAGCTTGACCTCGCGCGGAATCAGCAGTCATTTCGCGCATCGTGGCGACGACGGTCGAGCAGCATCTCGCTTTGGCGATCCAGGCACAACAGCAGGGCCGTCGTGCGGATATGGTCCGGGAAGCCGAAGCCGCGCTTCGCCTTCGCGATGACGATCCCAGAGCCCACAACATGCTTGGTGTCGAGGCGCTCGACCGGGGGGATCTAGTCGAAGCGCAGCGGCATTTCGAAGCCGCAACGCAGGCTGATCCGGGAGCTGCCGCTCTATGGCTTAATCTCGCCAAGGCGCACCGGTTGGGTGGAAATGACGAGGGTGAGCGAGCGGCGCTGGAGTCGGCTCTCGAGACCGACCAGCGTCACTTGATGGCGCTGATCCGTTTGGCCGAGCTGCACGAGCGCCGCGGAGAGCTTGCCGATGCGATGCTGTGTTGGTCTGGAGTTGCGCAACTATCGTCAGAGCACCCGAACGCGCCACCCGACCTGCAACGCATGTTCGATCACGCGCGGGCGTTCGTCGCTAAGTGCAACGAGAGCCTCGGGAGCGCGCTGCAAAAGGAGCTCGACAGAGATCTCGAGAAAGCTTCGCCACGCGATCGCCGTCGCATCACCGCGGCAATCGATCATATGCTCGGCCGGCGGCGGGTTTACATGAACCAGTGCTTCGGGCTTCATTATCCGTTCGTCCCGGCTGACGAGTTCCTCGACCGCGATCTCTTTCCCTGGCTTGCGGAGCTCGAATCCTCGACGGACGTGATCCGCGCCGAGCTGATCGAGCTTCTCGAATCGGAGGATCCGGGCCTGGCACCATACGTGACGATGCCGCCGGGAACGCCCGAGAACGTCTGGACCGAGCTCAACAACTCACCGGCCTGGAGCGCGCTACACCTATGGAAGGACGGCGAGCGTATCGACAGTGCCTGCGAGCGGGCGCCGAAGACGACAGAGATCGTCGAAGGGCTACCGCTGGCGAGGGTGGCGGGCCGCGCTCCGACCGCCTTCTTTTCCATTCTACGCGCGGGGGAGCACATCCCGCCGCACACTGGCGTTACGAACACCCGCACGATCATTCACCTGCCATTGATCGTGCCCCCGGGCTGCAGCTTTCGTGTAGGCGGCGAGACCCGCGAGTGGCGCAAGGGCGAGGCCTTCGCGTTCGACGACACGATCGAACATGAGGCGTGGAACCGTAGCGGCGAGGACCGAGCGATTTTGATACTCGACTGCTGGAATCCGCACCTCAGCGAGCACGAGCGGGAGATGATCTGCCGCCTTTTCGCGGTCGCTGACGCGCAAAAAATCGCGTGAACACCGGCTCTCGCCGCGGGGCTGATGCAAAATGTCTTGCCCAATCCGCTAGATGACGCGAGTTGCCCGGCGTATGAACTCTACAGGCCTATCGCAGCAAATCTGGGCGGGACGCCACGCCATCCAGGCCCGGAAATTCGACGCAGCGCACGCAATAGCCGCTCAAATTTTACGGCAGAATGCGAGGGACGTAGACGCGCTCGAAATCAAGGCGATCGCAGAGATCGAGCGCGGGGACGATCAAGCCGCGGAACAGACGCTTCGAATGGCCATCTCGGTGGCCCCGCGGCTGCGCTGGCCTTATGCGGGCCTCACGGAGTTGCTGATGAGGCGCGACCGCCCCGCGGAAGCTGAGCAGGTCTGCCGCGCGGCGCTGGCGGCCGATCCAGGGAATGCCGACGCACATGAAAGGCTGGGATCGCTGTGTGTGGCTCGCCTGGACGCGTTCGAAGCTGCTGAGCACTTCCAACAGGCTGTCTCGCTCGCTGGTCCAAACCCACAACTGCTTACTCGCCTGGGGCATGTCTTTCTTCGACTGGGTCGGCTCGAGGAAGCGCGAGCAGCGCTCGAGAGTGCGGCGAAGGCCGATCCGAATGCATTCGAGCCGACCGTTTATCTAGCCGAACTGGAGGAACGTGAGGGGCGGTTCGAGGCGGCATTGCGGCACCTCGAGAATGCTCAACGCATGCCTCTGCCGCCAAATGCCAGCTTGGACCGACAGCGAGCAATTCTGCTGGATCGCATGGGACAGCATCAACAGGCGCTTGCGTTGCTCGATAGCAAGACGGAGATCCTCGGTACCGAGCAAATCCAGCGAGGACGCCTGCGCGAACGCGTCGGGCGCTATGCTGAAGCATGGAGCGATTGGTCGAACGGCAAGGAAAAGCTCGCTGCGCTCTCTGGCCGGAAGTACCCGCAGGAAGCGGTGCGGAACTTGGCGGAGAGCTTGGCCGGCTTCTTTGCTTCCCCCGCCGGGGCGAGCCTGCCGCGAGCGAAACTTCGCGAGGACGTTCCACAGCCCATCTTTATCGTCGGTTTCCCGCGCTCTGGAACGACGCTCACGGAACGAATCCTGGCGAGCCACAGTGCGGTGGAGGCGGGAGGCGAGCTACCTTTCGGTGGCGAACTTCACGAGCTCGCAGTATCGCTCGCGGGAGGCGAGTGGTCCTTCCCAGCCGGGCTTGTGCGCGCACAATCCGATTGGCCCACGAAGATGCGCGATCGCTATTTGGCCGGAGCCGAGAAGTACGGCCTGCTGAGGAGCGCCGGGCGCTATTTCACCGACAAGATGCCGACGAACGACTTCTGGGTTCCCCTGCTGCGACTAGCCTTTCCCGAATCGCCGGTCATTCATGTGCGCCGTCACCCGCTCGATGTTCTGACGTCGGCCATGGCGCACGAAATGACCCACGGGTTCAATTCCACGTACCGGTTGGAGGATGCTGCGCGCCATCTCGCCCTGTCTGATTGGCTGCTTCAGAAATATAGCGAGGCGGGAATCGGGGCGACCTATCAACTGAGATATGAATCGCTTGTCGCGAACCAGCTCGCCGAGACCGAGCGTTTGATGTCAGCAATCGGACTTGAGATAGAACCAGCTCAGCTAAAATTTCACGAACGCGGTACAGTGCCGGCTACGCCGAGCTATGCGCAGGTCGTGCAGCCGCTGAACGAAACTGCGGTGGGAAGGTGGAAGAACTTCGCAAGCGAACTCGAGTCGGTGCTGCCGATCGTTGGTGATGCCATGTCCCGCGGACATTATGCGTTCTGAGGATATCAGACGCTCAGATTTCGCGGCCTCTGCTGTCAGAAGAAATGATAACGCTACCATTAGTTAGGGGTGGCTGGAGGGGTGTGGCGCCTCCGACACAGTCGTGAATCAAAAGCGAACCCAACTCCGTAACAAACTTTACAGCACGCTCTTACCATAGGCAGAACGCACTTGGCAGTGGGAGCTCGTTCTCCCACCGTTTGCGATTGGCGTCCTGCGCAGGGACGTCGTCTGGGGAGAATGTGATGAGGAAATCGATTTTGCGCGCGTCTGCGGGCATTCAAGCGCTTGCGCTGCTCGGCGCCGGCGCGGCAACTACCTTTATCGCGGCCACGCCGGCCGCGGCCCAGGACTACACCTCCGGCGCGATCGCCGGCACCGTGGCCGACAATAGTGGAAAGCCGATTGCGGGCGCGACGGTGACGCTCACCTCGCTCGCGCAGAACCAGACACGTACTCTCACAACCGACGGCGCTGGTAACTTCAGCGCAGTGGGTCTTCCGGCGGGCGATTATTCGATCTCCGTCAACGCCTCCGGCTATGCTCCCAATAACAACACGATCACGATCGCTGCCGCGCAGACGAACCGGATCACACTGAACGTCGTTCCGGCGACCGCCAGCCGCGAGATCATCATCACCGGCACCCGTCTGCGCCAGACGCAGACCGCGGCAACGACCGGCCTCAACGTCGACGTTCAGCAGGTCAATGCGAACGCGCCGATCGGGCACGACATTACGTCTATTACGCTCCTTGCGCCGACCGCGTCTAAGGGCGTGACGGCCTTCACCCACGGCGGCGACGCAGTCCCGACCGTCGGCGGTTCGTCGGTCGCGGAAAACGCCTACTACATCAACGGCCTCAACATCACGAACCCGGACACCTACATCGGTTCCGCGCGAGTCCCGTTCTATTTCTATAAGAACGTGGACGTGCAGACCGGCGGCTATGCGGCTGAATTCGGCCGCGCGACGGGCGCCGTCATCAACGCGACGACAAAGTCGGGTACGAACATCCCGTTCCTGGCCATGCACATCGACTGGACCCCGAAGGGTCTTCAGTCGCACGGTCCGAATACGGGCAGTGGCGCCCCCTATGACATCGGACGGATGAATAGGAGCGATAGCAAGCAGCTGACGCTCGAGGGCGGCGGAGCGATCATCCCCGATCACCTGTTCGTCTACGGCCTCATCGAGCCGCAGCGGAACACCACCGAGCGGGCCGACGCGCGCAACAAGCTGTTCGAGCGCGCAAAGACCAACGATCCGTTCTGGGGCGGCAAGATCGACGCCTACATCAACCCGACGCAGCACGCCGAATTCACGATTTTCGACACGCGTGCGACCACGACTCTCTACGATTATGCGTTCACGCCCGGCTCGGGTTGCACCGGGCCGTCCGGCGCGACGAACACAACCTGCACCGGCGGCACCATTGGGGCGCCGTTGTTGAACGGAACGGAGCAGCTCAAGAGGGGCGGGTTGAACTGGGTCGCGCGTTACACCGGCGACGTCACCAATTGGCTGACCCTGTCGGGCGCCTACGGCGTCAGCAAGGACGCGGGCGACGTCATTCCGGGCTCAACCACGTTGAACTACGCTCTGGCGCGTTGCATCACCACGACATTCACATGCACCGGAATGCCCGCCGGCAGCGCGGTCCGTGTGTCGGCCGATCAGCCGTTCACCGGGCGATCGACCGACGAAACGCGCCGCCGCTTCTACCGCGGCGACGCCGACATCCGCTTCAGCGGATTCGGCCAGCACCATATCCGCCTGGGCTTCGACAACGAAGATCTGAGCGAGCTGAAGACGACGGACCTGAATGGTACGCTTCCGATCCAGTATCAGTACAACAACGGCTATGCGTACCTGATCTACGAGCATCTCGGTGGCCACGTGTCCGGCAACGACACAGCCTATTATATCGAAGATTCGTGGACAACTCCGCTCGAGGGTTTGACCATCAACGTTGGTCTTCGTGACGACGAGTTCAGGCAGACGAACCTGTCGGGCCAGCAATATATGAACTTCAAGGGCAATTGGGGCCCCCGTGCGTCGTTCACTTACACGCCGCCTTCGCTTGACAAGTGGAAGTTCTTCGGCAGCTACGGCCGGTACTTCATCCCGCCGGCGATGAACCTTGGTTTCCGTGGCAAGGATCTCTATTTCTTCGAAGCGTTCAATTATACTGGCGGCTGGGATCCGGTTACCGGCATGCCGACGTCTGACTTGGGCTCTGCTTACCCAGGTATCGCGGGCTACTCGGAATGCCCGGCCGACATTTCGTCGGCGCCCGGCCACCCCATTAACGGCACCAATGCTGCGGGCAACGCGGCTTGCTACGTAGCAGGTGGTGGCGTCCAAAACCCGGCGATTGCCAAGGTTGCGCCCGGAACGAAGGCCACGTACGAGGACGAGTTCATCCTCGGTACCCGCTTCCAGGCGAACCGCCTGCTAAGCTTCGGCATCCAGGGTACGTACCGCAAGCTGGCCCGCGTCTCGGAAGACACCGACTTCCGGCCACAGCTCCAGGCCTACTGGTGCAGCAAGGCTCCGACGAGCCCGCAGTGCAGCTTCTATGCGGCCGGCAACAGCGCCTATTACATCTGGAACGTGTCGCCGACGACGTCGCTGACCGTGAACGACTGGTACGACGCACTGAGCGGCAAGGCTACGCCGGTCACGTTGACCACGGGAATGCTCTTCCCGAAGGTCCAGCGCACCTACAAGTCGGTCGTCCTCGACTTCAATCGTGTCGACGACGGTCACTGGATGGCCAGCGGTTCTGTCACTTGGTCGAAGCTGAAGGGTAATACCGAAGGTACGGTGAAGTCTGATGCCGGCAACGGCGCCCAGGCGGACGCCGGATCGACGGAGGACTTCGACTATCTTGGGCTCAGCGATTATTCGTACGGTCTGTTGCCGAACGACCACCGCTGGAACTTCAAGCTGTTCGGTGCTTACCACTTCGGCCAGATGTTCACGCTCGGCGCGAACGTCATTGTGCAGTCCCCGATGCATGGCTCGTGCCTTGGCTATCACCCGTACCTGCCGCAGCCCGTCGTGTACGACCCGTCGAGCTTCTATGGTTCGGTCAGCCATTTCTGCGGTTCCGGCGCACTAGATGCGCACGGTTATTACCAGGCGACTTCACCGTCGCCGCGCGGCGCTGGATGGAAGTCTGATTGGTTGAAGCAGCTGGACCTCTCGGCTCGCGTGAACATTCCGTTGGGTGCCGACAATCGGAAGATCGTCTTCCGTGCGGACGTGTTCAACGTGTTCAACTCGCACGCTGTGCTTCAAAAGAATGCCCAGCACGAGAACGCGCACAGCATTGGTTCGACGAAGGCCGTCTGCGACGGGGCCCAAGAGTGCTACCGTCCGAACCCGGACTACGGCATTCCGCTTTACTACCAGACTCCGCGCTACGTCCGGCTTGGCCTAGACGTGCTGTGGGGTGGCGCGCCGCCGGCTCCGCCTGCGCCGCCGCCTCCGCCGCCGCCACCACCTCCGCCGCCGGCTCCGCCTGCGACGCAGACCTGCCCGGATGGCTCGGTGATCTTGGCGACCGCGACCTGCCCGGTCCCGCCGCCGCCACCGCCGCCGCCGGCTCCGGCGCCGGAGCGTGGCCAGTAAGGCTGGTTAGCTTGGAACAAGGATTGGGGCGGTGCGAAAGCGCCGCCCCTTTTCTTTTGCGATGATGAGAAGCGCTGGGCTAATGCACAGCAGCCTGAGAATTAGTCGGCGTAATAGCGGTCGCGGAACGGCTGAAGGTGACTCTTGAACGCAGCTGAGCCACCGATCCGCGACGTTGAGATCGGTTCGCTAACCTGGCCGACGCTCGCCGTCCGAATTGACCGGCCTGATCGCGAACGATTTTCCAGTCCTGCTTCGATCGGCAGTCCGAAATGGCGCTGCAGCTTCTCCGACCATTCTGCCGGCGCAGCAACGAGATCTTCGTAGGGCACCGTTAGGATGCGATCGGGGAAAACCGAGCGCCAATGATCGAACAGCCGATCTTCAGCCCGCATGTAATCTGCGATGTCGGTTAGAGAGCAGGTCCATTTGAGCCCGGTCGTGAAATAGGTCCTGAAGCAGGACAAGGCGACGTCTTCAGGGCTGCGCCGAAGCCAGGCGATCCGCGCGTCCGGCATTGAATGAAGGATCAGTCCGATGGCCAGCGCTTGCGCGAGCGACTTGTCGACAACCAAATCCGACGACCCAAAGTGCACGTCCACCAAGTGCGCATAATCGCAAGCAATCTCCCCCCAAGGGTCAGCTCGAGCTGACTGCGAATAACGCACCGCGTTTGCGTAGCTGTTGCCAAGTACGGGCATCAGCGCGGTCTCAAACAGGTTCAGCTCGGCACCGTCGCTGACGGCAGAATGGCTGACCAGCATCTGCTCAGTGAGCGTCGTTCCAGAGCGCGGGAGACCCGTCACGAACAGCGACCGCCGCCCTTCGAATCCTGAAGGCCTGAGACTCGCCAGATTTGCCGGCGTGAAGTCCGTGATGACCTGCTCGGCAGCAACACGGTAGGCTTGCGCATCGAATGGGTCTTGAGCGCGTCGCATCGCTGCTCCCCGCGAGTATGCGGCGAATGCGCCGTCGATATCACCGCCATCCTCCAGTGCCTTGCCGAAACCGTAATAGAACGCACTTCCGGCGTCCGGCGGCGCTGTTGCCGCCACCTTCTCGAGTTCAGCCATGGCGGTAAGATCTGGATCGTCGGGCGTGAAGGTCTTGACCATCGCGAGTGCAAACCAGGTTTGAAGCGAACCCGGCGTCTTGGCGAGCATCCTTCGATAGAGCTCCTGAGCTTCTTCAAAGCGGCCGAACTGAGTCGCGATGGTCCCTCGCACATGAAGCACGGAGGGATGGTCTTGGACCGAAGCCGGCAGTCGTTCGATCTCCCTCAATGCCTCATTTGCTCTGCCGTATGTTCCCATGAGCGCCCAAACGCCGAGCAACGACTCCAGTGAGCCGGGATTCCACTGCCTCGACGCCTCGATCGCAAGGTCGATCTCGCCGATGTGCGTGGCCAATTCCGATACGGGAGCAAGGTTTTTCTCCGCCGTATTCCCCTCGCGCAGCTGGCGCTTGAGCAGAACGGCCGCTGCGCGACGATCTCCGAGCCTCAGCGCGTCCAGTGCCTGGAAGAAGAAGGGTTTGGACGGATCGTTCACCCGTTCGCTTCAGCGACTTCGCTCTGCGGCGTCAACACCACGCGCGAACTCTCGTACTATATCATTTCCGCAGCGGAGAGCGCGCGCTAAGCCATGTCGCGATTGAAAATGCACATTCGCAGAGACACCTGATTTCGAACGACAGCACCACTGCGCCCAGCTCCGAAAAGGAACTGAAGATAGCTTCGGGCCTGTTATGCAGCGATCCGGGGGCAGCTCTCACGCGAGCGACTAGGATCGCATCGGAGATGCCTGGTCCAAGAGCATTTCGCATTGTGGCCGCAGCGTTGCGCGCGCTGGACCGCCCTGAAGAAGCTGCGCAGGCGGAACTCCAAGGCATCAAATTTGGATTCACGGAGCCGCTCAAGCGCGCGAGAGCGGCCCAGCAAGCGAGGAGGAGCAGCGAAGCGAGATCAATCGCAGAAGAATACCTGAAAAAGAATCCTGACGATCTCATCGCGATGACCATCGCTGCGGAGGCAGCACTTTCACTCGACCCTGGCGATGAAGTCGAACCGGTGCTGCGCAAGGTCATCGATCGGGCGCCGGCCTTTCCGCCAGCGAGCATTCTCCTCGCTAGCGCGCTTGCGGGGCAGCTACGCCTGCAAGAAGCCGCTGAAGTCCTGGAGGAGCTGCTGAAGCGGGTTCCCCAGGAGACCAGCGCGAAAAGATTCCTTGCCGATCTGCGGACGCAATTGAACGCTCCTGCTGCTGCGGCGGTCCTTTATGAAGAGATTGCCGCTGGCGGCCGAGCCAGCCTTGCGGATCGGTCTAAGCATGCGCAGGTTTTGCGTATTGCGGGGCGAAAGAGCGATAGCGTCAGAGCACTTCGCGATATCATCGCAACTTCACCCGCAGTTGGCCACGCATGGTGGACGCTTGCCAGTTATTTCCCCGACGAGCTGTCAGACGATGACGAGCAGCAAATGCGGTCCGCCATCGATGATCCAAATGCACGGCCACGCGACCTCGGCTTTCTGCAACTCGCAAGTTCAATTCTCGATGATCGCCGAGGCGATCACGAGGGAGCCTTCGAGGCGATCACGAGAGCCCAGGCGCTTCTTTCGACGGGGAGTGCTTATGATCCGGACGCAGTTAGTCGCCACGTTGACGAGTTGATCGGCGCCTGTACGGTCGACCTATTTGAAGGCTTTGCTGCTTTTGGCTCACCGAGCAGGTCGCCGGTCTTCATCGTGGGAATGCCGCGCTCGGGCTCAACTCTGCTCGAGCGAATCTTGGGTCAGCACTCCAGAATCGAAGCCCTGGGCGAGCTACCGCTCATGCCCCGGCTCGTCGCTCTCGAACAAGCAGAGAGAAGTGTTGCGTACAGGAGCCTGCTGCCGGATCAGCTGACACGCGAGAAGATTGGCTCAATGGCAAGTTGGTATCTGGAACGCGCGCAGCAGTTTCGCCAGACGGACAAGCCTCACTTCATCGACAAATATAACGGGAACTGGATTCGGGCCGGTCTCATCAGGCTGATGTTCCCCAATGCCAAGATCCTCGACATTCGCCGGAACGCGCTTGACTCCTGTTGGGCCGTGTTCCGCAGAGTTCTAGTCGGCGATTACGCCAACGATCAGCGATACCTTGCGCGACATTATGCTGATTATGTCCGCTTCATGGATTCAATGGCTGCCGCGGCGCCGGGCAGCATTCTCACAATCTCCTACGAGGAACTCGTCACGGATCCCGAACAGCGAATCCGCGGCATTCTGAAGTTCCTCGGCCTCGATTTTGAGCCGGAATGCGTGGACTTCCATCGTTCCACGGCGCCGGCGCGAACGGCGAGTAGCGAACAGGTGCGCAGACCCATCAACAGCCAGGGGATTGGCTCGGCGGAGCCGTACAGGTCGTGGCTTCAACCGCTTATCGAAGAACTGGAACGAGCGCTGCCGAAGGGCGGCTGACCAATTATTCTGCCGCTTCAGCGACTTCGCTCAAGGGCGTCAACTGCAGCTCCCCATCGCCTTCGTCGACCCGAACGATTGAGCCGTCGGGGATCTCGCCGGCAAGGATCCTGTCCGCGAGCGGGTCCTGGAGATACTTCTGGACGGCCCGCTTCAGCGGCCTCGCCCCATAGACCGGGTCATAGCCGACGCGGCCGAGCCAGGAGCGCGCCGCATCACTGAGCTCGAGCCGGATCTTGCGGTCGTCGAGCAGCTTCTGAAGCCGCGCGACCTGGATATCCACGATCGGGCCCATGTGACCCGCGCCAAGGCGGTGGAACAGGATGATCTCGTCCAAGCGGTTGAGAAACTCTGGACGGAAGTGACCGCGCACGACTTCCATCACCTGCGGCTCGACCTTCTCGACCGGCTCATCCTCTCCCAAGGAGGCGAGATACTGCGATCCGAGGTTCGACGTCAGGATGATGATCGTGTTGGTGAAGTCGACCGTTCTGCCCTGGCCATCGGTCAGCCGGCCGTCGTCGAGCACCTGCAGGAGCACATTGAAAACATCGCCGTGCGCTTTCTCAACCTCGTCGAAAAGCACGACTTGGTAAGGTCGACGACGAACCGCTTCGGTTAGAACGCCGCCTTCTTCATAACCGACATAGCCCGGAGGAGCGCCGATCAGCCGCGCCACCGCATGCTTTTCCATGAACTCGCTCATGTCGATGCGAACCATCGCCGCCGAATCGTCGAACAGGAACTCGGCCAAGGCCTTTGTCAGCTCAGTTTTGCCGACCCCGGTGGGGCCAAGGAACAGGAATGAGCCGAGCGGGCGGTTGGGGTCCTGAAGCCCTGCGCGCGCGCGGCGGACGGCGGCGGACACGGCTTTCACCGCATCTTCCTGGCCAATGACCCGGGCGCCGATTGTCGCTTCCATCTGAAGCAGTTTCTCGCGCTCGCCCTCCATCATCCGCTCGACCGGGATCCCGGTCCAGCGGCTGACGACGCCGGCGATATCCTGGTCGGTGACCTCCTCGCGCAGCATCGCGCCCTTGGACGCCGCCTGCGCGTCGATTAGCTGCTTTTCGAGCTGCGGGATGCGGCCGTATTGGAGCTCGCCCGCCTTCGCCAAGTCACCGCCGCGCTGTGCCTGCTCGAGCTCGAGCCGGGCACCGTCGAGTTGCTCCTTGATCTTCGCTTCGCCGGCGATCTTTTCCTTTTCGGCCTGCCAGCGCGTGGTCAGCTCGGCCGATTGCTGCTCGAGATTCGCGAGCTCGTCCTCGAGCTTCACGAGGCGGTCCTTCGAAGGCTTGTCCTGCTCCTTCTTCAGCGCCTCGCGCTCGATCTTGAGCTGGATGATGCGGCGGTCGAGGTTCTCGATCTCCTCGGGCTTGGATTCGACCTCCATCCGCAGGCGCGAGGCCGCCTCGTCCATCAGGTCGATCGCTTTGTCCGGCAGGAAGCGGTCGGTGATATCGCTATTGGAAAGCGTCGCCGCGGCGACGAGCGCGCCGTCGGCGATGCGCACGCCGTGGTGAAGCTCGTACTTCTCCTTGAGGCCGCGCAGGATCGAGATCGTGTCCGGCACCGTCGGCTCGCCCACGAACACAGGCTGGAAGCGCCGCTCCAGCGCCGCGTCCTTTTCGATATATTTGCGATACTCGTCGAGCGTGGTC
>JAICSX010000007.1 GCA_025936675.1 Sphingomonas sp. | reverse complement strand
TGCGCGACGTCTTCACGATGGGCGCGCGGCCCGTCGCGAACATGAACGCGCTTCGTTTTGGGCGACCCGATCACCCCAAGACCCGGCACCTGGTCGCGGGCGTCGTCGCGGGCATCGGCGGCTACGGCAATTGCGTCGGCGTCCCCACCGTCGGCGGGGAGGTCAACTTCGACGCCGCCTATGACGGCAACATCCTCGTCAATGCGATGACCGTCGGCGTCGCCAGGACCGACAAGATCTTCTACTCCGCCGCGAGCGGTGTCGGGAACCCGATCGTCTATGTCGGCTCGAAGACCGGCCGCGACGGAATCCACGGCGCGACCATGGCCAGCGCGGATTTCGGCGAGGACAGCGAGGAGAAGCGCCCCACCGTCCAGGTCGGCGATCCCTTCACCGAGAAATTGCTGATCGAAGCCTGCCTCGAACTGATGGCGACCGATGCGATCGTCGCGATCCAGGACATGGGCGCGGCCGGCCTCACCAGCTCGTCGGTCGAGATGGCATCGAAGGGCGGCGCGGGCATCCGCCTCGACATGAACAAGGTGCCGCAGCGCGAAGCCGGCATGACGCCCTACGAGATGATGCTCTCCGAGAGTCAGGAGCGCATGCTGATGGTGCTAAAACCCGGCCGCGAAGCCGAAGCGGAGGCGATCTTTAAGAAGTGGGAGCTGGACTTCGCGGTGATCGGCGAAGTCACCGATACCGGCCACATGGTGCTCGAGTTTAACGGCGAAGTCGTCGCCGACATCCCGCTCGGGCCACTGGCGGATGAAGCGCCGCAATATCAGCGGCCCTACGCGATCCCGAAAGCGCCCGAACCGCTGACCGACGTCCCCGAGAGCACCGACATCGCAGCGGACCTCCTGAAACTGATGGGCTCGCCCAATCTCGCGAGCCGCCGCTGGATCTGGCAGCAGTACGATCAGTCGGTCGGCGCCGACACGGTCCAGCACCCCGGCGGCGATGCGGCGGTGGTGCGCGTTCATGGATCGAAGAAGGCGCTCGCGATCACCACCGATTGCACGCCGCGCTATTGCTACGCCGACCCGGTGGAGGGCGGGAAGCAGGCCGTCGCCGAGGCGTACCGCAACCTCTGTGCCGTCGGCGCGACGCCGCTGGCGATCACCAACTGCCTCAACTTCGGCAACCCCCAGCGGCCCGAGATCATGGGCCAGTTCGTCGGCTGCGTCGAAGGCATGGCCGAGGCGTGCCGCGCCCTCGACTTCCCGGTCGTGAGCGGCAACGTATCGCTCTACAACGAGACCAAGAGTGAGGACGGAAGTAGCCTCGCAATCCTGCCCACGCCCGCGATCGGCGGCGTAGGCCTGCTCGACGATTGGGAGAAAAGCGCGACGATTGGGTTCAAGGAACGCGGTCAAACGATTTGGTTAGTCGGCGCTTCGACGTTGGGTCGGCACCTGGGCCAATCGCTCTGGCTAAATGAGATCGCCGGTTCCAAAGCAGGTCAATCGCCAAAAGTTGACCTAGACCAAGAACGAGCAACTGCAGAATTCATCCGCCAGATGATCGACGATGGTTCGGTAGATGCCGTGCATGACATCTCTGATGGCGGCTTGTTGGTCGCCGTCGCAGAAATGGCGCTTGCCGGACAGATGGGGGCCGAGATCTCACTGGACGACGCCGATCCGACGAAGACGAGTCTGGCGGCGGCTCACTTTGGAGAGGACCAAGGGCGCTATCTGGTCACGACGCGTCGCTCCATTCCGGTCCGCCAATTGGCGGAAGAAGCGGGCATCCGAGCGACGATGATCGGAACGACAGGCTTCACTTCGCAGTCAGAAAACCGCGAGGGCATCCTTTGTGAGCCTAGCGGCGCGTTTGTAGCTCTCGCCGACCTCCGCTCCGCGCATGAAGGCTTCTTCCCCAAGCTGATGGGCAGCGAGCTGACGCCGGAGTTCTGATGGCGTCCGGCTATTCCGGAACGCCGCTGGCGAAGAAGCTGTCGCTCAAGGACGGCATGCGCGTGTGGTTCGATGGCATGCCGGAGGTCATTCGCAACGAAATCGCTGTGTCCAGGGTCGTCCTTTCAGAGGAAGCGGTGCCGACGCCCGGAATCCGCGCGGCTCATGTCTTCGTCACCAGGCGTGCGGAGTTGCAAGAGAAACTCGCGCTCCTCATGCGGATGATCGACCGCGAGGGGATGATCTGGGTGAGCTGGCCCAAGAAAGCGTCCAAAGTCTCGACCGACATCACCGAAGACGTGATCCGCGAGGTCACGCTGCCAATGCACCTCGTCGACGTGAAGGTCTGCTCGGTCGACGACATATGGTCAGGATTGAAGCTGGTGATACGGAAAGAATATCGCTGATCCGGGGGAACAAGATGCAGCGCTCGATCTGGAAGCCGATCATCGTCGCCACGCT
Organism: Sphingomonas sp.; assembly: GCA_025936675.1. Next base: position 69,833 of record JAICSX010000007.1, on the reverse strand, counting down.
CACGTGCGGCACGCTCGACATCCTGTTTGCCATGATCCTGACACTCTGGCGCGGAAAGCAGATCGGCGGGATGCTCCGCTTCGTCGCATCCGGCCCCTTTCCAAGCGCTACCGACATGGGTGCGGCCGGCTCCGCGCTTGGCTTGGCCGTTCACTTCACGTTGATGGCGATCATGGTCGCTGTCTTCGTCATCGCGGCGCGGGCATTGGCGTGGCTGCTCGACAAGCCGTGGCTGTCGGGCCTGATCTACGGCCTACTCACCTATGCCGTTCTCGACTTGGTCATCGTGCCGATGCGCTTTCCTGCTGCGTGGCCGCCATCGACCCTGTCGATCACGACCCAGCTGTTCGCACACATCGTGCTGGTGGGATTGCCGACGGCTTATATTGCGCGGCGCTGGCTCTCGCCGCCGAGAATCTAGATCCGGCCAAAGCCCTGGTTGTTGACCTTGCGGCCGAATCCGGTCGGCGTGGTCCGCTGTACGAGCGGGTTGGTCGCCTTCTCGAACAACTCGACGGTCTGGTTAAACAAGGTCCGCAGCTGAACGACCTCGGGCACGAGCTCGTCGGGGAAGCGGTGAGTCTCGACGCATAGGCGCGCGGTGCTCTCGATGAGCTCGGCGATCTTCGCCAATGGCTCGGCGCCGAGCTGGCGCGATTCACCCTTGAGCGTGTGCGCCGGAAGCACAAGCGCAGTCGCGTTCTGATCGTGCATCGCCTGCTCGATCTGGGCGATCGACTTGACGCCATCCTCCTTGAAATAGCTCAAGATGCGGATGAAGCCGGGACCAAGCTCGGTCCGGCTTTTCTCGAAATGCGTCCAGTCGACGATGTCCCGAGCCTCGTCGCTCACCCCAAGCTCCTCAAGCAGCGGTCTACGCAACAGCCGCCATTGCACGAAGGATGGGAATAGGCGGGAAAGGGTAAAATTTGCCTTAGCGGCGCCGGAAATCCTTGGCGCGGTCGAACGGGTTGGTGCGTCCGCGGAAATCGAGCCGGAGCGGCACCGGGCCGATGTCCAGCTCGCGCCGGAGCGCGTTCAGAAGGTAGCGGCGATAGCTTTCCGGCAGCTCTTCGGTGCGGTTACCGAACACCACGAAGCTTGGGGGCCTCGTCTTCACCTGAGTGATGTAGCGCAGCTTGATGCGCTGGCCCTTGGGAGCCGGCGGCGGGTTTGCGTCGATCGCCCTCTCGAACCAGCGGTTGAGCTCGCCGGTCGGAACGCGCCGGCTCCACGCGTCGCGTAATTCGAAAGCGACCTTCAGGACCGTGTCGATGCCCTTTCCCGTCTTCGCCGATACTGTGAGCAGCGGTACGTCGCGCAGCTGCGCCAAACCTTCGGCGAGCGCGGCCTTCACGCCGTTGAACAGCGCCGAGGCATTTTCAGCCACGTCCCATTTGTTGAGCGCGATAATGAGGGCCCGTCCCTCTTCCAGCACTTGCGCCGCGATCTTCAGGTCCTGCGATTCGAGGCCGCGCGTGGCGTCGAGCAACAGGACGACGACCTCGGCATAATCGATCGCTCGGCGCGTGTCCGCGGCGGACAGGCGTTCCAGCTTGTCCTCAACCTTGGCGCGTTTCCGAAGGCCCGCTGTATCGACGAGCTGCACCGGGTGGCCGTCCCAATTCCACTGGATGCTGATTGAATCGCGCGTGATCCCGGCCTCCGGACCGGTGATCATCCGCTCCTCACCGATCATCTGGTTAACCAAGGTCGACTTACCCGCATTCGGTCGCCCGACGACGGCGAGCTTCAGCGGATGGCCGCGCTCATAGTCATCGTCGCTCTCGAGCTCTTCGTCTTCGACCAGCGGTTGGAGTGCCTGGAACAAGTCGGCGATCCCCTCACCGTGTTCGGCGCTGATCGGCAGCGGTTCGCCCAATCCAAGCCGAAAAGCATCGAGTACGCCGCTCTCGCCGGCACTCCCTTCGGCCTTGTTGGCGACGACGATCACCGGCGTGGATTCCACCCGAAGCCAGCGCCCGATCTCTTCATCGAGCGGAGTCACGCCCTCGCGCGCATCGATGAGGAACAAGGCCGCATTCGCTTCCCGCACTGCGGCTTCGGTCTGCTGCCGCATCCGGCCAGGAAGCGTCTCGGGGTCCTCATCCTCAAACCCTGCGGTGTCGATCACCCGAAAATCGAGCCCGAGAAGCTTGGCTTCACCTTCGCGCCGGTCGCGCGTCACGCCCGGCCGGTCGTCGACCAGCGCCAGGCGCTTGCCGACCAGCCTGTTGAACAGGGTCGATTTGCCGACGTTGGGTCGGCCGACGATGGCGACGGTCGGGAGGGGCATCGCGCGCCGATAGCAGCGCTATCGAAGCGCCGCGAGTGCTTTACCTGAAAGCCGTCAGCCGCCCGCGATCGTCGAGGATGTACAGCGTCGAATTGGCGACGACCGGCGAAAGGCTCACGGGAGCCCCGATGCTCGTCTGGCTTTGGAAGCGGCCCGTCTTTGGATCGACGAAGATCAAGGCACCGTTCGATCCGGTCACGATCAGCCGTCCGCCCGCCAGGATAGGCCCGGAATAGTTGATCTCGCCCTTCTTCGACTTGGGCTTCATGAATTGCGGAAGCTTGGTGATCCAGCGGACATGGCCGTTTTGCCGGTAGACGCACAGCAGCTTGGCATCGTCAGTGACGACGTAGATCCAGTCACTGACGACCCACGGGGTCGAGATCCCGGCGATGTTGATCTCCCACAGGCGCTGACCCGTGATGAGGTCGAGGGCGACCATTCGGCCGCCGGCACCGACCGCGACGACCTGCCCATTATCGATCACCGGGTCGGCATCGATGTCGTTCAGCGTCGAAACGCTGGTCGTAATGCTCGTCCGCTGAAGCGCATCGCCCCAGACCTGACGTCCGTTCTCGTAGCGGTACGCATTGAGCTCACCCGACGAGAAGCCCGCCACAACGGTGCCCTGCCCGATCGCCGGAGACGCCGACCCGAATACACCGGCGATTTCGAGCGACGCGGGCTGCGTCCAATTGGTCGATCCATCCTGCTCCTTGAGAGAATAGATCTGGTCGTCCTGGCTGATCACATAAACCGAGCCGCCGCCGACCGACGGCGCCCCGCGCAGCGGTCCGCCCGGACGCACCTTCCAGATCAGGCCGCCGTTGCGCTCATCGAGGGCGGAGACGAAACCGAGACCGTTGGTCGCGTAGATATGGCCCTGGTCGTAAGCGAGGCCGCCACCGTAGAGCTCGCCCTGATTGCCCTTTTCGGTCGGAGTCTGGGTCGCCCACACCTGCGAACCGGAGCGCGCGTCGAAGGCGCGGACTGTGCCCAATGTGTCGATCACATAGACGTGACCATTGGCAACGATCGGCGAAGACGCCAGCCGCTCAGTGAGAGTGCTCCCCTTGCCGGCCTGCACAGTGAACGCGCGAGCCAGGTTGGTGCCGAGCGCAAGCTGTCCCATCGATTTGTTCGCGTCGCCGCCGGACTGCGACCAATCGTTGTTCGCGACTGGGTCGGGAAGAGTCATCGGGAGCGCGGTCGTCGCAGGGTCGACCATCACATCGCCCTCGCCCGTCAGCACTGGCACGCGTTGGCCAAGTACGGGAGTGGTCGATGCCTTGCCCTTCTTGAAGACGCCGCAGCCGCTCGCCGCGAGCGCGCCGGCCATGAGGAGTGCAAGTCGGAAATACTTCTTTCTGGTCATTCCTGGTCCTACTGGGCCTGGGGTTGAGCGGCCGCGCTGAGGTCGACGCCGAGCGAGCCGGCGACCTGCACCGCACGGGTGCGGATCGTTTCCGGTACACCCGCATCCCGTGCGATCGCCGCGAACAACTGTCCTGCTTCCTGCTGCTTACCCTGCTTCAACATTGCGAGCGCGGTCAATTCGCCGGCCGAGCCGAACCACGGCTCTCCGGCTTTGGTCAGCGGCGCCAGCCGGCTGATTACGTCCTGCGGCTGCAGCTGATCGAATTCGATTGCCGTCTGACGCACCAGAGCGGCGTCACGGTATGCTTTTGGGAAGTCATCGTCCGTCGCGATCGAGCGGTAGATGTCGACTGCCGACTTGGTGTCATTGTCCTGAAGCGCGAGTACCGCGCGAGCGAACATGGCCGACGCCCGCACGCCAATGCTGCCGCTCTTCGCCAGTTCATCGAGCTGCGGCGCCGCGGTCGACGTCTGGCCGTTACCGACGTCCTTATAGACCTGCGCGAGCTGTTCGACCTGGCCTTCGGATCGCTTCACCTGATGCTGCTGCCACCAGATGAAGCCACCGGACGCGGCAAGGAAGACCACCACGCCGGCAATCAGCCAATTGCCGTAAGTCTTGAAGAAATCGCGCACTTGGTCGCGACGCAGATTCTCGTCGACTTCGCGGACGAAGGTCTCACTCAATTCCGGAGGCTGCGCCAAAGACGTTCCTTAGTCCGCTCGTTGGGGATCCACTTTGCGACAGCTCCCTTCCCCACCCTTGATGAATGGAAGCTGGCGGCACTTCGTCTAGCCGCTGGCGCGCCAAAGGCAAAGGGCCGTTAGCGCCGGTGCTTGTCGAGATAAAGATAGCGGTCGTCGAACTCGGCAATGCTTTCCAGCGCCGCGACGTCGAGGATGCGCACCTGCTTGCTCTCGAGCTCGACGATACCTCTGCGCCGAAGCTCCTGAAGGGTTCGGTTCACGTGAACCGACGTAAGGCCGAGGCACTCGCCCATCTCAACCTGCGTGAGTGGGAAATCATAAGAATCGTTCTGCGCGAGGCCGACGATACGCAAGCGCAGCCGCAGCTCGCAGAAAAGCTGCGCGAGCCTGGCGAGAGCGGTCCGCCGGCCGAGCGACAGAGTCCATTCGCGCTGGATCGCTGCATCGAGGTTGGTCATGAACCAGTAAAGACGCGTGAGATGCGGAAAGCGTTCGGTCAGGTCTTTGAGCCGATCATGTGGAACGACCGCAACGCGGCAGCGAGACAAAGTGATGATGTCATGATCGAGCCGTTTGAGAACGAACCCATGCAAGTCCACGAAGTCGCCGGCAACCTGGAGCTCGGCGAGCTGCCGCTGTCCACTTTGCAAATCCTTCGCTCGCGCCATCCATCCGTCGATCAGAAGCGTCGACTCCTTGAGCTCGCGACCGGCGTGAATGAAGACCTGGTCGGCCGGAAGATCGATGGTATGTGATATGAGGCCCCGGATGGCCTCTTCTTCTTGCGGCCCGACATCGTCCCGGACGCGCAGCTTTAGGAGATGCTTTTCGATCAACGCTCACATCCTGGAACGAGCCTTCCGTCGCGCGTCAGCTACAAGATTGGCGGACAAGGGAACACTGATTCAGGTTAGAATCGGCTCAGCTCTTCGGGCGGTACGTCTGTTCGCTAGTCGGGAAGTTCCTTACTCGAACTTCCTCGGCAAAAGTCGCGGCGGCGGCGCCGATCCGAGCCGCAAGATCGTCATAGCGTTTCACAAAGCGCGGGGTCCGCTCGAACATGCCGAGCATGTCGTCGATCACCAGGACCTGGCCGTCACACTTTGCCGAGGCGCCGATCCCGATCACTGGCGCGGAGACCTCTGTCGTAATCCGCTCGGCAATCTCTTCCATCACCCCTTCGACCACAATGCAGAACGCGCCCGCTTCGTCGATCGACTGTGCATCCGCGACAATCGTTTCCGCCTCGCGCTCTTCCCGCCCCCGAGCGCCGTAACCTCCGAGGATATTCACCGCCTGGGGCGTCAGCCCGACATGACCAATCACCGGGATTCCGCGATGCGTCAGAAACTCGACGGTCGGCGCCATCGCCTCTCCGCCTTCCAGCTTCACTGCCGCACAGCCGGTCTCCTTCATGATGCGGGACGCAGACTCGAACGCTTTCTCGGGCGATGCTTCATAGCTTCCGAACGGCATGTCGACGGCGACCAGCGCGTGCCAGCTGCCGCGGACGACGGCCGCCCCATGAGCGCACATCATCTCCATCGTGACTGGGATGGTCGAAGGCAGACCGTAGATGACCTGGCCGAGGCTGTCGCCGACAAGCAGCATGTCGCAGTGCGGATCGAGCAGCTGCGCCATGCGCATCGTGTAGGCTGTCAACATGACGATCGGCTGATCGGTTTGGCGATCGACCTTTCGACCGCGGATTGAAGGGGCGGTCATCCGCTTGCCCGGGACTGGGGACGGTGTGGCGCGGCTGGTCGAAGTGTCCATCATGAAGGTCGACATGGCGCAGCTTTCTAACGATCGGGCGATAACCCCGCCAGCCGTAGAGATACGGCAGCGAAACGAGTGGAACTTCAGGCGGCAGACATGCGTCGAAACGGCAAGTGCGCCGCGCTCAAGGCACGGCGTGAAAAGTGAATTGGAGTATGTTTCGATGGTCAATCGCCATTGGCTCGGCGACCTCAGCCTCGCGGTTTTGCTCGCGCTTCCCCTGGCAGCACTTGCACAACCTCGGGCGAATATCGGCAACGACCACACTTCAGTTGGCGCTCAAGTGCCGGCGGCTAGCCCCGTCTCATCGCACGGCAGGATCAGCCTGCTCGGTTAACAATCGCGACCGGGCAGGCTGTACGCCGTCCGCTGGCTAAGGAACCAAGCGCTCCTCCCACTGAGCTCCCTCTGCAAGCGAGATTGAATCAAGCACGGCAGTGCTCTGGTCGCGCAAGGTCGCGAACGCTCGGCGGATCGCGCAGCTCGCTTCATCCTGACAGTCTCCGCACGGCGCGTAGAAATTGACGCTGGCGCAGGATACCAGCGCGATCGGGCCTTCCATCGTCCGAACGATCTCGCCGAAGGAGATTTCCGCTGGCGCCCGGGCGAGCTGGTAGCCGCCCTTTGGCCCTCGGGCGCTTTTCACGAGGCCCGCCTTCTTCAGATCGAGCATGATGAGCTCGAGATATTTCGCGGGCACCCGCTGCGTCTCGGCGATGCGGCTGAGTTGAACAGGTGCGCCTCCCTGCTCCTCAGCGAGGAAGAGCAGCGAACGGAGGGCGTAGCGCGTCTTTTGAAGGATCATTGCTGCTGCGACCGTAGCGAGCGGCGATGAGACGCGCAAAGTCCCCGTGAGCCAGTCGATGAACTCCGTGTAACCTTTCAGTCACCCCACTGAGAATCGGCCGCTTCTATTCAGCTGTTCTACGCGATGCCGTACGGCGCTGCTCGCTGACTCCCGTGCAGCGCCGTACAGGGTTATCGAAGCGGTGATTCGGAGATTGAGCGGGCAATGGGCCGAAAGATCCTTCTGATCGAAGACGACCGCGAAACGGCGGCTTACCTTGCCAAGGGCCTCAACCAGGAGGGCCACAGCGTCGAACAGGCGACGAACGGCCAGGACGGCCTATTCCGGGCGACCGACGGCAGCTTCGACCTCATCATTCTCGACCGCATGCTGCCGGTGCTCGATGGGCTTTCCGTGCTCAAGGCGCTCCGTGCCGCGCATATCGACACACCGGTCCTGATCCTTTCCGCGCTTGCGTCGGTTGGCGACCGCATCGAAGGTCTCGAGTGCGGCTCCGACGATTATCTCGTGAAGCCCTTTTCCTTTGCCGAGTTGCTGGCGCGGGTGAACGCGCTGCTGCGCCGGCGGGAATCGCGGGTCGACCCGTCAGATCACCGGCTGACCGTCGGTGATTTGGAGATCGATCCGCTCTCCAGGACCGTGAAGAGGGCGGGCAAGAAGCTCGACCTCAAGCCCCGCGAATATCTACTCCTCGAATATTTCGCCCGCAACGAGGGACGCGTCGTCACCCGCACCATGCTCCTTGAGCAGGTGTGGGACTATCACTTCGATCCCGGCACCAACGTCATCGACGTCCACGTCAGCCGACTTCGCCGCAAGCTCGACGAGGGCTTCGAAAAGCCCCTCCTCCATACCGTGAGGGGCGCGGGCTACATGCTCGCCGCCTAACACAGTATAGGCATTTCCGTGCCTACCACGTTGCGCATCGCCCTGCTCGCCGGGATGCTGGCCCTGTTGTCGAACCTCGCGGTTATCGGCTTCATCGACTGGCGAACGAACGATGAAGCGATCGCAACCGTTACGCGGCAGGTGCTCGAACAAGGCAAAGTCCTCGCCGATGTGTACCGAACGGGCGGCAAGGCGGCGCTCGACGATGCGATCGGAGACACGCTTACCTATGCCGACCCGCAAACGGCGATTGCATTGCTGACGCCGGACCGGCGTGAGATCCAGGGCAATGTCGTGGCTGTGCCGACGGCCGTTTTCGCGAACCCAACGGGGTATCACGATTACCGAAACGCGCTGATCCGGCTGCGCGGCCAGACGACCCCGCGCGAAGCGGCGCTTGTGGTTCAACGCCTGCCCAACGGACAGTGGCTGCTGAGCGGCAGGATTGCGGGAGAAGCGCTGACCATCCGCGAGACCCTCGAGCGCTCCCTTCTCATCGCACTGATACTCGCGGGCCTGCTTGGCCTCCTCTGCGGCCTCATCCTCGCGCATTACGTCGGGCAGCGCATCGGCGACATCGCAAGGGTCGCAAACCGCATCAGCGCCCGCGACATGACCGAGCGCGTTCCCGTATCCCGCGCCGGCGACGCATTCGACCGTCTTGGTGGGCAGATCAACGCCATGCTCGACCGCATCAGCGCTCTGATGGAGGAGTTGCGGCTGCTGACGGACAGCCTTGCGCACGATCTGCGTTCGCCGGTCAGTCGCTTGCGCTCGGCGGCTCAGGCGGCAGCCGAAGCCAACGACCCTTCGGAACAGGAGGAGCTGCTCGGAAGCGTCATCCGGCAGGCCGATTCCCTGATGCGAATATTAACTGCAGTGCTCGAAATAAGCCGCTCCGAGGCCCAGACCGGGCGCAAGCAGTTCGCCTGGTTCGATGTCGGCGAGCTGGCAGCGGAGCTTGCCGAAATGTACGACCCGCTAGCCGAAGAAGGGGGAGCGCGGCTCGATTATAATCCTCCCTCGCGCCCGGTTCCGCTATTCGGGCACCGCCAGTTGCTCGCGCAGGCCGTCAGCAACCTGGTCGAGAATGCCATTCGATACGGCTCCGAAGGCGGCCAGATCTCCGTTCACGTCACGCCTGGCGATCGCCAGATACGGATCGAGGTGGGGGATCGCGGACCCGGTATTCCGACAGACCGTCTGGCAGAGGCTCGGAAGCGCTTCGGCCGGCTCGATTCGAGCCGATCGGCGGAAGGAGCGGGGCTCGGTCTTGCGCTCGCCGAAGCCATCGCACACCTGCACGAGGGCGAGCTCATCCTGCAGGATAATCGGCCAGGGCTTCTCACCGCCCTTCAGCTTCCGGTGCATTCCCCCGAGGCGCGCGCCGCCTGAGCGAGGCACGGCTGCGACAGACGTCGTTCCGGCCGCCAATCCAACGCATCCTGACGCCTCCCTTGTTCGTTTGGGCTGCAGGGCAAGATCGCCCGCAAGCTTGATCTGTAAGGAGACTGACGATGGCACATGGCTATCTGCGTGACTGGGATGAAGGCTGGGGACGCAGCGACGAGCGCGAACGTAGCGAGCGGGACTGGCGCAGCCGCGACGACGACAGGAACTGGAATCGCGATCGAGACGACTCGTTCATGCTCGGGAATGAGCGCAGCTCACGCTACGACAGCCGCTGGACCGGGCAGGGCCGGAGCGATTGGGAGCGTGCGCCGCGCAATTTCCGCAGCCACCAGGACGACCATTATCTAAGCTGGCGCGACCGGCAGATGGATTCCCTCGACCGCGACTATGCCGATTATTGCCGCGAGCGGGAGCAACAGTTCCACCGCGATTTCGATGACTGGCGCCAGCAACGGACAGGAAACCATCAGCCGCTCCGCACTGGGATGACCCAGACCGGACAGTCGAAGGACCCTTCGGGCGAGCTCGAGCTGACCAACGAAGCGACCGATAACGAAGAGAGCCAGGCCGACGCGATGGCTGCTGCCACGATGGGCACTAACTCTGGCCGCCGCGGGCGCTAAGGGTCAGCCTTCGATGACCACCTTGGTCCCGACCTTGGTGACCCCGTAAAGCTTCTCGGCGAACTTCATCGGCAGCCTCATGCAGCCGTGGCTCGCCGGGTAGCCGGGGTTCACTCCGCCGTGGAATGCGATCCCGTAATTGTCGATGCGCTCCATCCACGGCATCGGCGCATTGTCGTACTTCTTCGAACGATAGAACGGCCGCTTCTCGAGGATCGTCCAGTTCCCGTAGGGCGTGATGTGGCCCGTCTTCGCGCTCGACATGGTCGACGCGCCGACGAGCTGGTCGCCGCGATAGACGTAGGTCATTTGAGTGACGAGATCGACGACGACATGCGTCTCGCCATCGGGAAGCTTGCTTGCCCAGACGTATTGGCCGGGGCCAAGGCCGACCTTGTTGAAGGTCGAGACGAGGTCGCGATGCGCCTTGGGGGCCGCGCCTTCGCTCCAATTGTAGTGAACAGGCTGCGCGTTGGGCGTTTCCGTATCCCGCTCCGACTTCGTCACGGCGCGCGGATGGGAACCGAACAGATGAAGTTTCCCAGCGTCGGACGGAGCTGAAGTGACTGCCAGCGCCCCCGCGGCGACGGCCAAGATTACCCGATATCCCATCGCCGACGAAGTCCCCGATCGATTGCTGCTTTCCTGAGGAACAGCGAACCACCGCGTCCGAGTCAATCCTCCGGTTAACGTCAAGTTGCTGTTAAACGGTAGAAATCCTGCTCAGCACGCTGGCCGCAGCTTGCTTCCAGCCTTCCACGATGGCGCATTCGGCTCGTTGGCGACGCGCTCGACGAGCTTGTAGAAAAAGCGGTTGAAGTCACCTGCAGCCTTCCAGTTCATCGGCTGCTTCAAATCGTCCTGCGGCTTGTGATAGCCGGTGCGGTACCATTGCCGGTAGATCTGCTCGCTTCGTGAACCCGGTCGATAGCCGAATACGAAGGCGGTCGCCGGGATCCCGGCGCGCATGAAGTTCCACTGATCGGATCGTTGAAGCAGGTTGCGCTCCGGCTCCGGGTCCTTCTGGACCTCGATGCCAAGGCTCGCCGCGACTACGCGGACATCGTCTCCGAGGGTCGTGTCGTCGAGCGCGTGCACGGTCAGAAGCTCGAGCGGAAAGATCGGGCGCAACTGGTCGAGATTGATGTTGGCGGCCATCCGCGCCTTCGGCACGGTCGGGTGAGCGATGAACCATCGGGAGCCGAGCAGGCCCTTCTCCTCGCCGGTCCATGCAGCGAACAGGATGGGACGGCGATATGGATGACCGTGCTGGCGTTCGGCAAGCCGGATCAGAAGCGCGACATAGGCCGCGTCATCAAGCGTGCCATTGTAGATGCGGTCGCCATTCACCGGCTCGCCATAGCCGTAGCCGTCGAGATGGGCCGAAAGCACGATTGCCTGACCGGCAAACTTCGGATCGCTTCCCGGCATCCAGGCGAGCACGTTGGGCGAGCTGATCTCGCGCGCGACAATCGTGAAGGTCGCCAGCAAGCGGTTGGGAATTGCGAAGCTCGGCAGCGCCTTTCCTTCGCTTCCTGCGGCGATCAGCGCCGACGCGCTCTTTCCGGTGCCGCCCAGCAGCTTGCCGAGTGACACCCCATTCAGCGTCATCCTCAGGAACGCGGCCGGCTTGCGCGGATCGCTCGCTAGCGTGACGGTTCGCGCATAGGCATAGGGCCAGCGCGGCGGCTCGACCGTGAATCCGGGATCGGCGATGGTCAGGATGCCGGCGGCGCCGGCCGCGCGGACGGCCTCCTCTCGTTCACCTGCGCTGGGCAATCCCGGTTTGTGCGTGCCATGGCAGATGACGATCTTGCCGCGCACGTCGCCGAGCGCGTTGCCGCCGCAGTAACCACCGTAAGCGAGGGGCGAGTCCACGCGCGCCGGCATGCCTTCGCTAGGCGAAACCGTCAGATCGTGAAGGAAGGTCAGCGGCTGATTGCCGGCGCTGATGCTCGCCCGCGTGACGCGGATTTCGTGCATCGGCACGTTCTGGAACCATCCGCCGTTCTCGCCCGCGGGCATGAGTCCTGCCGCCTTGAAGTTTGACGCGACAAGCTTCGCCGCCCGAAGATAGGCTGGCGAACCGGTGTCGCGCCCCTCCATCGCGTTGTTCGATAGCTGCGCGGTCGTCGCCCACCAGACGGCGGTGTCCGGATCGAGCTTGGCTGGAACGGCCGCAGTCAAAAGCAGCGCGGAAAATGCTGCGGCGAAAATTCTTGGCAATTTCATTCCCAAGTCGTCGCGCCTTTGGGCCAGCCGGGGCGCTGCACACGGACGATGCAGAATCGCTGCCCAGACGGAGCGCGCATGACGACCCAGCGCTCCATCCGAGTGTCAACGACAGCGCCGGCACCTTCGAGACGCTGGACTTCTTTCTCGATATCGTCGGTCTCGATGTCGATGTGGACCCGGCTTTCATGATCTACGCGCTGGATTTGAACGCTGATCTCATCCGGTGGCGTTTCCAGCATGACATAATCGCCGCGCGTTCCTGGATGGTCGCGGTCGATTGGGCGTCCGAGCGCCTCCGCCCAGAAGCGCGCAGCTCCGTTGATGTCGCCGACGTTGCAGTCGATCAGAATGCCGTTGATCCGCGAACGATGGCTCATTTCATTCCCACTCGATCGTCCCCGGCGGCTTGGACGTGTAATCGTACACCACGCGGTTGATGCCCTGGACCTCATTGACGATGCGGGTCGCGACGCGGCTCAGGAAGGCCGCATCGAACGGGTAGATGTCCGCCGTCATGCCATCGAGCGAGGTCACCGCGCGCAGTCCGCAGACAAAATCGTAGGTACGATAATCACCCATAACGCCCACGGTCCGCACCGGAAGAAGTACGGCGAACGCCTGCCAGATCGCATCGTAGAGGCCGGCGTTGCGAATCTCCTCGAGATAGACGGCGTCCGCTTTCCTGAGGATGTCGCACTTCTCGCGCGTGACTTCGCCAGGTACGCGGATTGCGAGACCGGGGCCGGGGAACGGGTGCCGTTGGACGAACGCATCGGGCAGCCCTAGCTCGCGCCCCAGCTCGCGAACCTCGTCCTTGAACAATTCGCGCAAGGGCTCGACGAGCTTCATGTTCATCCGCTCGGGAAGGCCGCCGACATTGTGGTGGCTCTTGATCGTAACCGACGGCCCGCCGGTGAAGCTCACGCTCTCGATCACGTCCGGATAGAGCGTGCCCTGAGCGAGGAAATCGGCGCCGCCGAGCTTTTTCGCCTCGGCCTCGAACACGTTGATGAACTCGGCGCCGATGAACTTCCGCTTCTTTTCCGGGTCGGTCACGCCTTCGAGTCCGCCGAGGAAGTCGGCGCTCGCATCCACGTGCACCAACGGGATGTTGTAGCTGTTGCGGAACAGCGAAACGACTTGCTCGGCCTCGCCCAGCCGCATGAGGCCGTGGTCGACGAAGACGCAGGTGAGCTGGTCGCCGATCGCTTCGTGGATCAGCACAGCGGCGACGGCGCTGTCGACGCCGCCGGAAAGCCCGCAGATCACGCGGCCTTTGCCGACCTGTTCGCGGATGTCGGCGATCTTGGCATCGCGAAAACTGGCCATCGTCCAATCGCCCGCGCAGCCGCAGACGTGCCGGACGAAGTTGGCGAGGAGCCTTCCGCCGTCCGGCGTGTGCACGACCTCGGGGTGGAACATCAGGCTATAGCGCTTCTCGGTCTCGTTCGTAGCGATCGCGAACGGCGCGCCCTCCGAGCGAGCGACGACTTCGAATCCTGGCGCGAGCGTCTCGACGCGATCGCCGTGGCTCATCCACACCTGGTGCTTCTCGCCGACCTCCCAGAGCCCATCAAACAACGCACTGGGAGCGACGATCTCGACGAAGGCACGGCCAAACTCGCGTTGGTCCGAGCCGACGACCCTGCCGCCGAGCTGCTGGTGCAGCGTCTGTTGACCGTAGCAAATGGCCAGCAGCGGAACGCCGCTGTCGAACAATAGCTGCGGCGCGCGCGGGCTTTCCGCTTCGGTCACCGAGGCTGGCCCCCCCGAAAAGACCACGCCCTTCGGCTGAAGCCGGTGGAACGCCTCTTCGGCAGTATTGAACGGGGCAATCTCGGAATAGACGCCTGCCTCGCGGATCCGCCGGGCGATTAGCTGCGTCACCTGGCTTCCGAAGTCGACGATGAGGATCGATTCAGTGGGCTGGACCGTCATGGCGGGCGGATAGGGATGCGGACGCTCGAACGCAATGCGCCGGACCCTTTCGAGCCCGGCGCATCTCGTTCCGCTTAAGCTAGAGCCGTCTAGTAACGGCGATAGCCGTACTGCGAATAATCATAGTTCCACGGCGTGTAGTTGCCGTAGCCGTAGGACGGCGCAGCGCGATTGACAGTGACTTCGCGGATATATCCGCGGAAGTCAGTGCGGCAGCGCCAAGTCAGATCGGGCGCCTGCTGACCATATGCATAGCCGCCGTAACGGCCGCTCGTCGCCACACCGCGAACCGCAATGCCGCCATCGTCACGCGGGCTCACCGAGCTGATCCCCAGCACGCGCCCGCCCCCGTAGCCATAGCCGCCATAACCGCCGAGGCGCTGCTGGACCGCGGCGGCGCACTGGTTGACGATTGCCTGGCTGTTCGCACCGTAGCCGTAGCCGCCGTACGGGCTGCCGTACGGATTTCCGTAACCCGGATAATATTGCGCCGAAGCCGGCGCCGCAGACGCAAACGCCGCAATGGCTGCGCCGCCCGCGAGTAAGGTCGTGATCGCCTTCATGGCCATGTCTCCCTCAGTACTCTCTCGTTCCCAGCCCGTCGGCAGGAAACGCACGACGGTCGATTTCGCGCCCTATCGTTACGCGGTTGCACCGGCTCTGAACCAATCGTTTGCTGTCGTTCAGCTTGATTGATCGCGCTGCGACGCGCCGTCCCAATGCTTCAGTTTGCGCTCGCGGTTCCACAGCTCCATCGGGCGGTCTTCGCGCCATTCCTCGGCAATCACCAAAGCAGCATCGTCATCCGCGGCTTCGAACTCGCGGAAATGGTCGATGTGACCGCTGAAGCCGTCCATGAAATAAAGGCGGTAGTAATGCATCGCCGCCACCCCCCGATGGCGAGTCGCCATTTTACCACTTATCCGCTGGCCCCACGATTCATCGAGGTTAGTTGCGCGTTAGCGATCCAGGCCGGTGAAGTGGCCGAGGAAAGCGTAGACGTCCGAATATTCGTCGATGATCTTGGTGATCGGCTTTCCGCTTCCATGGCCCGACCGCGTGTCGATCCGGATGAGGTGCGGCGCCGTTCCGACGTCAGCCGTGTTCTGAAGCTTGGCGACATATTTGAAGCTGTGGCCGGGGACGACGCGGTCGTCGGTATCTGCAGTCACCGCGATCAGCGGCGGATAGACCTTACCGCCATTTATGTTGTGATAGGGAGAATAAGCCAACAGCGTCTTGAAATCGGCTTCCTTGTCGGGATGGCCGTAATCGTCCACCCAATAGCGCCCGGCAGTGAACTGATCGAAGCGCAGCATGTCCATCACGCCCACGCCGGGGCTGACAGCGTCGAACAGGTCGGGTCGTTGGTTGGTGACCGCGCCAATCAAAAGACCACCGTTCGAGCGGCCGATCGCCGACAGGCCATGCGGCGTCGAGATTCCATTCGCCTTCAGATATTCGGCTGCGGCGATGAAATCGTCGAACACGTTCTGCTTGTGGCTGAGCCGTCCGGCGTCATGCCAGGCATTTCCATATTCGGAGCCGCCGCGGATGTTCGCGACGACGAAGGTCCCGCCGCGCTCGATCCAGGCGACATCCGCCGGGCTGAAGCTCGGCGTGATCGGAATGTTGAACCCACCATAGCCGTAGAGCATCGTTGGAGCAGGGCCAGTGGTCCCCTTCTTCCGCACGATCAACAGCGGAACTCGGGTGCCGTCCTTCGACGTATAGAAGCGCTGCTCGACGCTGATCGAGTTCGGGTCGAAGGTCAGCTTCGGCGCAGCCCACTCGGTCGCCTGACCCGTGGAAGCATCGTAGCGGTAGATGGTGGTTGGGCGGTTGAAGCTGGTGAAGGCGAAGAAGGTCTCCGGGTCACTATCTTTGCCATTGAAGCCGGAAACCGTGCCCAGGCCTGGAAGCGCGATCGTCGACAGCTGCTTGCCGTCAGTGTCGTAGACCTGCACCTCGCTTTTAGCGTCGACGAGATAGCTGGCGATCAGCTTGCCGCCGATTAGGCTGACATTGTCGAGCGCGGACTTAGCTGCCGGGATCACGGTCGCGGGTGCAATCCGCCTGATTGCGTCCACCGCGACGACACGCTTCATGGGCGCATCCTTGTCGGTTGCGAAGAAGAAGCGGCTGCCCTCGTTGCCCACGTAATTCCATTGGTTCTTGAGACCGGTGAACAGCGCGATTGGCTTAGCGCCGGGCCGTTTCAGATCGACGACATGGACATCATTCTCGTCGCCGGCGAGGTTGGTCGATATGACGAGCCAATGCCCGTCGTCGCTGACCTGAGCATAATGGCTGAGCTTGGGATTAGCAGGCGTTGAATAGACCAGCCGGTCGGCGGCCTGGTTCGTGCCGAGCTTGTGGAAATAGACCTTGTGGTTCAGCGTCGCGTTCTGGAATGTCGCCTTCGCGACCGGCGCCGGATAGCGCGAATAATAGAAGCCACTGCCGTCCTTCGCCCAGCTGACGTTCCCACCATATTTGAGCCACTTCAGCTCGTCGGTGAGGATCTTGCCCGTCGCGACGTCCATGACCTTGACCGTGCGCCAATCGGTGCCCCCGTCCTGGATTGCATAGGCCAGCAATTTGCCGTCGTCGCTTGGCGTCCATTCGGCGAGCGCAGTCGCGCCGTCCTTCGACCATGTATTCGCGTCGATCAGCAGCCGCGGATCACCATTGAGGCCATCGCGGACATATAAAGGCGATTGGTTCTGAAGGCCGGCGTTGTGCTGGTAAAAATAGCGGCCGCCCTTCTTCGCCGGCAGGCCGTAGCGCTCGTAATCGTAGAGTGCTGTCATCCGCTGCTTGAACCAGTCGCGAAGCGGAAGGGTCTGGAGGAAAGCGTCGGTGACCTTGTTCTCCGCGGTGACCCAGTTCGCGACCTCTGCATCGTTGCGGACGTCGTTCTCGAGCCAGCGGTAAGGGTCGGCGACCTTTACGCCGAAATGATCTTCGACAACGTCGACCGTCCGGGCTTGCGGATAGACGATTGCAGGTGCGGTCTGTGCAGCCTGCCCGGCCGCGGATGCGGGCCCTGTCATCAGTATGATGCTTGAAAGCAGGGCAACAGCCAGGACACGACGCATGAACTCCCTCCCCCGGGTAAACAAAAGGCGCCTGCTGCGTAGCAGCGGCGCCTCTCGCTTCTCAAGGAGATGTTCGACGAACCGTCAGGCTGCTTCGAACTCTTCCTCGCTCACGACCGGACCTGAGTCCTGGCCCTTGGCGCTAACGTCGCGGTCGACGAATTCGATGACGGCGATGGCCGCGGCGTCAGAGCTGCGGATGCCCGCCTTGATCACCCGCGTGTAGCCGCCGTCGCGATTGGCGTAGCGCGGCCCAAGGACGTCGAACAGCTTGGCGAGCTGCGCGTCGTCCATCAGCCGCGACTGCGCCAGACGGCGGTTCGAAAGCCCGCCGCGCTTGGCGAGGGTCACCAGCTTCTCGACATAGGGACGAAGCTCCTTCGCCTTCGCAGTCGTGGTGAGGATCTGCTCGTGCTTAATGAGCGCGGCAGCCATGTTGCGAAACAGGGCCGCGCGGTGGCTCGAGGTGCGCTGAAGCTTACGGCCGCCAACACGATGGCGCATCGGTCATTTCCTTTCGTTCGTCAGGGGACCGTATCAGGTATCCCCGGCCAGGCGGACTTCGGGAGCCGCTTCTTATCCCATCACTTGGAGGTGAGCGCCGCGCTCAAGCGGATTTGCGCCGGTTCGTCAAGGTTTGCGACGCGAGCCTGGCAACGAGCGCCGAGAGATGCCGGTGGGTCGACTCATGGTAGACCGACGCCACGTCCAGTTCCTTGCACAGCCGCTGGTGAGCCTCGCCAAGGTTGTGATAGGGGACGCCGGGCAGCAGGTGGTGAAGCGCATGGTAGCGGAGGCCCACCGGCGCCCACAGCGCGGGCAGAGTCGCTGGCGGCGGGACGTTGACACTGTCGAGAAACTGCGCGGTGACGCTCATCGGCTCGCCGTCATTCTCCCACAGATGCGCGACCAAAGTGCGGATCTGGTTGAGAAACATGACGCCTGACGAGACGCCGAGGAAAATCAGGAAATCGCGTATCGGTATGATGCCTGCCGCCACCATGACGAGCAGCGCGATCGCCCAGACGCTCGCCGCCGCCTCCTGCCATGCCCAATCGCGCGCGAACTCGCCTTCGGGCTTGGGCCGGACGAATCTCGGGTTGATCTGCAGACCCGAATAGCGGCCGACCACAGCCGAGCGCAGCCTTGGCGAGAGCAGCGACAGCGGCGCCAGGATTCCAAAGCGGATCAGCATCCCGATCGGCGCCAGCGCGGCGGCGATCAGGAACACCGGCAGAGTCCATGGGTGCATCAGCGCGAGCGGCAGATATTCGGGGTCGTCGATCGTCCCATAATAGCGCTTGGCGTGGTGCTGGTTGTGCACCCCTTCGTACATGAAGCTCGGCACCAGAAGCGGAACACCAACGAGCAGGTTCCAGGTGAAGCGGAAGCCTTTCACCGCGCCCTTCTTGATGTGAGTGAGCTCGTGGATGAAGGAGCCGGCGCGGTAGAGAGCGAGTATGGCAACGAGGCCGATCCCAACCGCGAGCCACGCCGGATGCACGAACATGGCTGCGGATAGCGCTGCATAGCCGAGCAGCGCCGAGCCCAGCATGTCCGCCCAGTAGATCGCGGAATTCGGCGCGTTCAGGTCGCGCGTCAGGCCCGCCGCCGCTTTGAGCATTGCCGCATCGTCGGCGCGCGTGGGCTCGCGCTGCGGCAACGCAAGGTCGTTCGAGCGCTCGAGGGTCGCGGTGTTGCTCATGGTCTTTCCGGAAGAACGTCCTGTGGCAGGAGATAGTGGCGGGACTTAGGCGCCTCAACCTTAACTGGCGCTTGGCGTGCTGAGCCGCTAGCCCTGTTCCGATGAGCAGCGCGCCCGTAACGATCCGTCCCGTCCAGACGAAAAAGGACAAGAAGGCCTTCGTCGACTTCGCCTGGGAAGTCTACAAGAACGATCCCGCCTGGGTGCCGCCGCTGAAGGACGAAGTCCACGGGCTGATCACGCCGGGCAAGAACCCGTGGTTCGAGCATGGCAAGGCGCAACTCTGGCTCGCCGAGCGCGGCGGCAAAATCGTCGGACGCATCAGCGCCCAGGTCGACGAGCTCGTCCAGGAGCATATGGGCAACGGCATCGGCAACTGGGGTTTCCTCGACGCGCTGGATGAAGAGGCCGCGCATGCGCTGATTGCCACCGCGGAGAACTGGCTTCTTGCTCAAGGGATGAAGGAATCGCTCGGGCCGATCAGTCTCTCCATCTGGGACGAGCCGGGCCTCGAGATAGAGGGCTTCGACGAGGACCCGACCGCGATGATGGGTCATCACCGTCCCGAATATCAGGGCTGGATCGAATCTGCGGGCTACGCCAAGGCCAAGGACCTGCTGACTTACGAGGTCGACATCGCGCACTGGGACGATCCGAAGATCAATCGGCTGATCGCGATGGGCGAGAAGAATCCGCACATCCGAATTCGACAAGTCGACAAGTCGAAGTTCAACGAGGAAGCGCGGACCATCCTCAACATCCTGAACGACGCCTGGTCGAGCAACTGGGGCTATGTCCCCCTGACCGAGGCCGAGATTGCCTATGCCGGCAAGAAGCTGAAGCCCATCATCTACAATGAGCTGGTCCGCGTCGCGGAGATCGACGGCGAGCCGGTCGCCTTCATGCTCACCATCCCCGACATCAACGAGCTGACCAAGGATTTGAATGGCGAGCTTTTCCCGTTCAATTTCATCAAATTGCTGTGGCGGTTGCGGAAACCTCGTGTGAAACGGGCGCGCGTGCCGCTGATGGGAGTCGCGAAGAAGCTGCAGCAGTCGCGCATGGCGAGCATGCTCGCTTTCATGCTGATCGAGTACACGCGCCGCGACTGCGTCGGGAAATTCGGGATCAACATGGGCGAGTTCGGCTGGATCCTCGAAGACAACAAGGGCATGCTCTCGATCGCCGAACTCCCTGGGGCCCGGATCAACCACCGCTACCGCATCTACGAAAAGGCGATCTAGGGACGCTCCCAAGATCGCTTAAGTTCATTAAGTTCACGGAGAGCAGCGCTTTTGCCGTGAACTTAAGCCTTTCGCTCTGGGCAGCCGACACGCCAGTTTGAAGCTCCGCCATCCGGCGAGCCAAGCAGCCGAAATCCAAATAGGAAAGCGGATCGTGCTAATGTCCGTTTTCGACCCAATCCTGCCATCCAAGACGCTGTGCTAGTGCTCGGTGTCCGACCGGGGGCTGATTATGACTGGGGCGTAATCTCGCAATCTTACTGTTCGTTATCCTCGCGGTAATCTGTTGGGCGCTTGGCTACTTCCGCCACAGCCCTTTGCTCGACGCACTTGGAAGCGTGTTCGCCATAGTCGCGTTGGTCGTCCGCCTCGCGACGAAGTCTCCCGCTGGCTAATGGCAGCTTTCCACCCATTGCTGCCACTTCATCATCTGCTAGCTTCGGCAAGCGTCCGGGGGGTCGCCGATGGACAAGTTCGGCCTATTCTTCGCCTTTTATAGCTTGATCCTTGGGCTCGCGATTACAGAAGTCCTTAGCGGCTTTGCTCAATTCGTACGTTCGCACACGCTTACAAAACTCGACGCGCAAACCGCCCTGCTCGCACTTTATGTTTTTGTCGCGATCGCTGCGACGTGGATCGACGCATTCACCGCGTTGCGCTCTGTTGACCTCAACGTCGAAAGCCTTTGGGCGCCCATCCTCACGTCGACAGCTTTCTATCTGGCAGCGGTGCTCGTCTTTCCTTCACGAGCGGCCGATCTGGATGATCTCGATGGGTACTTCGCTCGGCACAAGCGACTTGTGGTCGGACTGCTGCTCGCCGCCGAGCTGCTGGTGAACTTCACCTTCCTGCCACTCATCGAGCAGGGATTTCGAGCGCATCGACCGTCTTTGTTCCTTTACTTCCTACCGTTCCACATCGTGCAAAAACTTGCCTACGCGGGCGCATTCTTCGCGAGAAGCAAGCGGTGGAACATCATCTGGCTCTTAATCCTCTCCGTTCTCCTGGTGCTGGGCGAGTGGGACAACAGCGCGCTCTTCGAAATGTTGGATCGGACTTATGGGCCACGGCTGTTTTAGTGGCAGCTTTCCACCCAAGGCTGAGATTAGCGCGATCGGCTTAGCTCAGCTCCACCCAGGTCGGCGCATGGTCCGACGCCTTTTCCTCACCCCTCGCCCATTTGTCGACGCCGGCACCTTGCAGCCGGTCGGCAGCCTCGGGCGAGCAGAGCAGATGATCCAGCCGGAACCCCAAATCACGCTGCCAGCAGCCCGCCGTATAGTCCCAGAAGGTGTAGAGCTTCTCTTCGGTCGGATGGAGCATCCGCAGCGCATCGGTCCAGCCCTGGTGGACGATCCGGCGCCAGACCTGCCGCGCTTCCGGCTGCATCACCGCGTCATGCTGCGTTGCGCGAACCGAGAAGACGTCACGGTCCTCGGGAACGACGTTCCAGTCGCCGCATAGCACCACAGGCCGTTCGTCCTCGAGCAGCTTGGCGGCATGGGCACACAATCGCTCCATCCAGCGGATCTTGTAATCGAACTTCTCCGTCCCGACTGGATTGCCGTTGGGCAGGTAGATCGAGCCGACGATCAGGCCGTTGATCTCGGCCTCGATGTAGCGGCTGTGCGTGTCGTCGGGGTCGCCGGGAAGGCCCACCCGGCGCAGCTCGGGCGCGTCGCCCCTGGCGAGCACGGCGACGCCGTTGAAGCCCTTTTGCCCGTGCCACACGGCGCCGTAGCCGGCCGCTTCGATACCCGCGATCGGGAGCGACTCATCGGCGCATTTCAGTTCCTGGAGGCAGACCAGGTCGGGCTTTTCCCGGTCGAGCCATTCGAGAAGCCGCGGCAGGCGCGCACGGATGCCGTTCAGATTGTAGGTGGCTAATTTCATGTCCGCCCGCTTAGCGGCGGGCGCTCAGGCGGGGAAGCGCGCGTAGCTGCGCTGTGTCACCCGATCGACGCAGGCGCGATATTCCTCATACGCCGCATCGCCCTCGTGGACCACGCCGATGGTCTTGTTCTCTTCCTCGGTCGTGGGGAGCAGCGCGATTGGTACGGCGGCGGGGATCAGTTGCGCGCCCTCCCCCGCTGCAAGCGTCAGCAGGATTCCGCTCAGCCAACGGCCCGACGGGCGGTTAAGAAGCGCGACGCGATATTGCCCCTGCGACATGGTGACGAGGTAGATGGCACCCGAAATGTTGGGAAAGGAGACGAATCCCTTTTGCTCATAGTCGCTGTCGGTCCGCGCCGCTTCGCTGAAAACGAGGTGGCCGCCCGCCGAATCCCAGTTGATCGAGGTCCGATAGGCGAAGATCGCTCCGGCATCGCTGAACGACGGGCGCAGCGTCAGATACGTCCCCTCTAGCCACTGCACCGCCGGACGGGCGTAGGCGCCCATAGATTCCGGCGCGAAGAGCCTCGCCTCATCATGCGCGTGATTCTTCGCGCGAAGTGGCGTGCCGAGCGCATCCTCGAGCCTGACGACCGTTGCGAGGGTGAAGGGGCGCCTCCCGGCCAGCGCCTTTTCGAGCGTTGACAGGCTAACCTTCGCTTCGTCGGCGAGCCACTGGCGCGACAGACGGCGCCGAGCGAGCTCCTCGCGGACAACGAGGGAGACGCTTTCACTGCCTTCTTCGCTGAGCTCGCCCTGCATGGAATCGTCCTCTGGAGTGCGGACATCTCCGCACATTTCCGCACATTTCGTCAACAGGCAGTTGCGCGGGTGCCAGCGCCACCGCGCATTTCCGGGACTTTCCCGTGGCGGCACGAGCCTGTGTGGCGGCATATGACGCCAAGCGTTCAAGACGCAGTTCAAAAGGGGAACCAACGTGCTTGGCAGTCGCGCAATAACAGGATTTGGGGGCGTGATCGTCGTCACCGTATTGCTGCTCGCCGTGCAGCTCATCTCAGGCGCCGAGGCATTCCCGCTATGAGTCCGCTGTGGCCAGATTTCGCGCTAGCACGCGTCGCCTGGGCCAAGGCCGAAGCCGACGGTTCGGTCCTTGGGGGCAAGGCTAAGTCGTCCGATGCTGAAAAGCAGGCGATCCGCCGCCCGGTGCGACGCGTGCACCCCTCCTGGGACAGCGGCAGCTTCGCGCTTTAGACTGAGAAGCTGCTGCCGCAGCCGCAGCCCGACTGCGCGTTGGGGTTTGTCACCCGGAACGCTGCGCCGCCGAGGTCCTCCACGAAATCGACCGCGGAGCCTTTGACGAGGTCGAGGCTGATCGGATCGACGACGAGCTTGACGCCGTCCGTTTCGACCACTTCGTCATCACTCGCAGCGGCCTCGGCAAGCTCGAACTTGTAGGTGAACCCGGCGCAGCCGCCGCCATCGACCGCAAGGCGCAGGATCGCCGGCTTCTGCTGGCGCTCAGCGATCCACGCGACGCGCTTGGCCGCGTTGTCGGTAAGGCTGATAAGAGGCTCGCTCACGCGTGTGAGATAGGAAGTGCCGCCCCGCGCGGCAACGGCAGTGCGATTAGTGCTGGCCGCCAGGAGCAGGTCCGCCGACCGCGTCCATCGACGCCGCGCCCACGCGCTTCTGCATCGCGATCACGTAATCAGTGGTCTTCATGAAGGGGATCGGATTTACCGGCCGTCCGTCGATCCGGACTTCGTAATGGAGGTGGTTGCCGGTCGAGCGGCCGGTCGAGCCCATACGGCCGATCTGCTCGCCGCGGGTCACGTGGTCGCCCTCGTGGACGAGAACCGCCGACATATGGCCGTAGCGGGTCGAAATGCCGCGGCCGTGGTCGATCTCGACCATGTTGCCGTAGCCGCCGCTGTTCCAGCCGGCGCGCGTAACGGTGCCGTCGGCGGTCGCGTAGATCGGCGTCCCATAAGCGCCGGCGAGGTCGATGCCCGGGTGGAAGCCAGCGCCGTGCTCGAATGGATCGGAGCGGACTCCGAAGCCGCTGCTGAAGGTGACCGCAGCTTGGACGGGCTTGTCGGACGGAATGGCAATGACGCCGTCTTGCAACGAGTCGAGCTTCTTCCAGCTGTCGAAGAGAGCCTTAAACGTTGCGTTGCCGGCGCTTTCGAACGGACCGCCAACGCCGTCCGGGCTGCCGACACGCGCCGGGCTGATGCCGAGCCGCTTCAGCTCGGCGGCGGTGACCTTGTAGCGGACGTCGAGAGCCTGCGCGACGAGCGCCGCCTGCTCGAGCTGTTGCTGTTCGACCCGGGCGAGCGGCCCGTCCTTGGTCAGGCGTCCACCGTTGGCGGCGGCGGCGAGTGCAGCCGGATCGATCTTCTGTCCGGCGAGCGCGGCCTCGATCAGCGCCTGGCGCTGTTCGAGCATGCGGGCACGGGCCTCGGTCGCTGCCGGAAGGCTCATCGTCATTGCGTGCGGACGAGTAACTAGGCGCGCCGTGGCGTAGCCGGCCCAGCCGACGAGGGCGAGAAGCGCCACGAAAAACACCGCCTGGAGCGGTGCTGAGATGCGGAATCGGCGAAGCTTGGAGCCGTCGTGAATAAAGAGATCACGGTCGCGAAACAGGCCAGTCGTGGCTGCCAACACGTGAGACATTTTGATTCCCGCTCCAAAATCAGCATGCAGCGCGCCAACGGCACGCCGCCTGAAAATCCGTTCTGAAAGGAGCTCCCCAGCCCCCTGCCGTGCCCGCGATTGCCCGTTCGCGAGCTGGCGTTGCCGACACTGCTTTCGGATGGTTAACAAATTCAACCTTCGGGACCTCATCACGGGACGAGTCGTCCGGTGAGCACGGTGAAGCGTTCAACTCAGCTCCTCGCGCACCCAGATTCGAGCAAATTCAAGCTGTTGTGCAGCGCAGCATCGATCGTTTGAGACTCGCAACGTCGCGATTCTTTCAACCTCGCCTTGCGGCCGCCACATTCACCTTTAGAAACGGCTCTGG
The DNA here is from genome assembly GCA_025936675.1 of Sphingomonas sp. The sequence continues at coordinate 44,839 of JAICSX010000007.1, read as the reverse complement.
GCCACGCCGTCCCAACGCGGCGCGAGCTCTCTGGAAGGAGAGTCACATTGACCGAAGCCGTAGCTGCGCAGGCATTGCGCGCACCGAAACCCGTCACAAAGCCGAATCGGCCATTCTTCTCGTCCGGCCCATGCGCCAAGCCGCCGGGCTGGGCTCCTGACAAGCTCGACACGTCCGCGCTCGGCCGCTCGCACCGCGGCACGATCGGCAAGGCCAAGCTCGCCGAAGCGATCGAGCGGACACATGCGCTGCTGCGCCTGCCCGTCGATTACAAGCTCGGGATCGTGCCGGCGTCAGACACCGGCGCCATGGAGATGGCGATCTGGTCGCTGCTTGGGACGAGGCCTGTCACAATGCTCGCCTGGGAGAGCTTCGGCGCCGGCTGGGTGACGGACGTCGCCAAGCAGCTGAAGCTCGACGCGGACATCCGAACGGCGGATTACGGCGCAATCGCCGAGCTTGGCGGCATCGACCCCTCGAATGACATTGTCTTCACCTGGAACGGCACCACCAGCGGAGTGCGCGTGCCGAACGCCGACTGGATTGCAGAGGACCGGACCGGCCTTTCCATCTGCGACGCGACGTCGGCTGCCTTCGCCCAGGACATCGACTGGAGGAAGGTCGATGTCGGCACCTTCAGCTGGCAGAAGGCGCTTGGCGGCGAGGCCGCGCATGGCATGCTGGTGCTCAGCCCGCGCGCCGTCGAGCGGCTCGAAAATGAGCCGGCGCAGCGCCCGTTGCCGAAGATCTTCCGGCTGACCAAAGGTGGCAAGCTGATCGACGGGATCTTCAGGGGCGAGACGATCAACACGCCATCGATGCTCGCTGTCGAGGATTGGCTCTCCTGTATCGACTGGGCGGAGCGCATCGGCGGCCTCGAGGCGCTGATCGGCAGGGCGAGCGCCAACGCCGCGGCGCTCGACCGGTGGGTACAGGGCGCCGACTGGATCGAGCATCTCGCGAAGGACCCCGCGATCCGCTCCAATACCTCGGTCTGCCTGCAGTTCGTGGATCGCTCGGACGAGGACGCGAACCGAGCGCGTCAGAAGGCGATCGGCCAGCTGCTAGAGGGCGAGGACGCTGCTTACGACATCACCGCCTACCGCGATGCCCCGCCGGGCCTCCGCATTTGGTGCGGAGCCACGGTAGAGACGGCCGACATCGAGGCGCTTGGGCCGTGGCTTGACTATGCGTGGGAGGCTTGTGCGTGAGCAATCCAGTCCGCGTCCTCATTGCCGACAAAATGGACCCGATGGCCGCGGCGATCTTTCGTCAGCGCGGCATCGAGGTCGATGAAAAGCCCGGTCTCTCGCCCGAGGAGCTCAACGAGATCATCGGCGGCTATGACGGCGTCGCCGTCCGCAGCTCGACCAAGATCAACGCTGCCGCGATGGATGCGGGGCTCCCGCGCCTCAAGGTGATCGGCCGCGCCGGAATCGGCGTCGACACGATCGACGTGCCCGCCGCGTCCGCGCGCGGAATCGTGGTGATGAACACGCCTTTCGGCAACTCGATCACGACGGCCGAGCATGCAATCGCGATGCTGTTCGCGCTCGCACGCGAAATCCCGCAGGCTGACCAGTCCACCCAGTCCGGCAAGTGGGAGAAGAACCGGTTCATGGGCGTCGAGCTCGCCGGCAAGACGCTCGGGCTGATCGGCTGCGGCAATATCGGCTCGATCGTCGCCGACCGCGCGCACGGGCTCAAGATGAAGGTGGTGGCCTACGACCCGTTCCTGTCGCCAGAACGAGCGTTGGAGCTCGGTGTCGACAAGGTCGAACTGGACGAGCTGCTCGCCCGCGCGGATTTCATCACCCTGCATACGCCGCTTACGGACCAGACGCGCGGGATTCTCAGCCGCGAAGCCTTGGCAAAGACCAAGAAGGGCGTGCGGATCGTCAACTGCGCGCGGGGCGGGCTGATTGATGAAGCAGCGCTGAAGGACGCGCTCGAGAGCGGCCACGTCGCCGGTGCCGCGCTCGACGTATTCTCCCAGGAGCCGGCGAAGGAAAATGCCCTTTTTGGAACGCCGGGGCTGATCTGCACGCCGCACCTCGGCGCATCGACGACCGAGGCTCAGGTCAATGTTGCGATCCAGGTCGCCGAGCAGATGGCCGATTTCCTCCTGCTGGGCGGGATTACAAATGCGGTGAATGTGCCTTCGCTTTCAGCCGAGGAAGCGCCGCGGTTGAAACCCTACATGGGGTTGGCGGAGAAGCTTGGCCGTCTCGTTGGCCAGATCGCCGGGGCCGAGATTCGCTCGATCGACGTTGAGGTCGAGGGAGCCGCGGCCGAGCTCAACATCAAGCCGATTACTGGCGCCGTGCTCGCCGGAGTGATGAGCACCTGGTCGGACACGGTGAACATGGTCAACGCACCCTATCTCGCGAAGGAGCGCGGGATCGCCGTGCGCGAGATCCGCAATGAGGGCGAGGCCGATTACCATACGCTCGTCGCGGTGACCGTGGGCACCGAACATGGCGAGAAACGTGTCGAGGGAACGCTCTTCGGAAACCGCGCACCACGGCTGGTGAAGATCTTCGGCATTCCGGTCGAGGCGGAGCTCACCGGGCAGATGATCTACATCGTCAATGACGACCAGCCGGGCTTCATCGGATCGCTCGGGACCAAGCTTGGCGAGAACCGGATCAACATCGCCACCTTCAACCTTGGGCGGCGGCAGGAAGCGGGTGAAGCGGTGGCGCTAATCGCCGTCGATGACCCGATCACGACGGACATCGCGCAGCAGCTTACGCAATTGCCGAGCGTACGCGAGGTTGTGCCGCTGAGCTTCTGATCCGGCCCAAAAGAAAAGGGCGCTCCGAAGTTGCCCCGGAGCGCCCCTGCCATCCCGCCTGCGTGCGGACGGGTGGAGAAGTCTATTTGCTGTTCTTGATGGCGTCGGCCTTGTTGTCTGCCGCATTCTTCATCGCGTCCGACTTGTTGTCTGCAGCGGCCTTCATCGCATCCGATGCATTGTCCGCGTTCGCGGTCATCTGATCGGCGGCATTGTCGACATTCGCTTCCATTTGATCGGCGGAGTTGTCGGCATTGGCTTCATAATTGTCGGCGGCCTGCTGCTGCGGACTCTTGTTGCACGCTGCGAGCGAGCCGAGGCCGAGCGCGATTGCCAGAATCGTGGTGGTCTTCATGCGTTTTCCCCTGTTGTTTTCATCACGGCCGCGTCGATTGCGACACCAGATTCGCAATACGCACCGGCACTGGCTTCTGTTCCGGCTGGTGAACGATTCTGTGACCGCCTAGACGCCCCTTCTCTATGCCCCTAGAGCCGCGCGGGCTGCACAGCAGGAAGCTTCAAAGTGGGAAACGTCACCGTCATCGGCGCCCAGTGGGGTGACGAAGGCAAGGGCAAGATCGTCGATTGGCTGGCGAGCCGCGCGGACATGGTCGTCCGCTTTCAGGGTGGTCACAATGCCGGCCATACGCTGGTCGTCGGCAATCAGACTTACAAGCTCTCGCTGCTTCCGAGCGGAATCGTGCGCGGCACGCCGTCGGTCATCGGCAACGGGGTGGTGCTCGACCCATGGGCGTTCAAGGCCGAAGTCGAAAAGATTTCCGAACAGGGCATCGAGGTGACTCCGGACGTCCTTCGTATTGCCGAGACCTGCCCGCTGATCCTTCCGATCCACCGTGACCTGGACGCGCTGCGGGAGGATGCGAGCGGAGCCGGCAAGATCGGAACCACGCGGCGCGGCATCGGCCCTGCATATGAGGACAAGGTCGGCCGCCGCGCGATCCGGGTTTGCGACCTCGCGCATCTCGACGAGCTAGGGCCGCAACTCGACCGTCTCTGCGCGCACCACGACGCGCTGCGCGCGGGCTTCGGCGAGCCGCCGGTCGACCGCGGGCGCCTGAAGGCCGACCTCGCGGAGATTACCGATTTCGTCCTGCCGTTTGCCAAACCGGTCTGGCGCGACCTCGACGAGGCGCGCGGCCGCGGCAGGCGCATCCTGTTCGAAGGCGCGCAGGGCGTGCTGCTCGATGTCGACCACGGCACCTACCCGTTCGTCACGTCGTCCAATACCGTCGCGGGCACGGTGGCTCCCGGAAGCGGCATGGGACCGGGCTCGGCCGGCTTCGTCCTGGGGATCGTCAAGGCCTACACGACCCGCGTGGGGTCGGGCCCCTTCCCGACTGAACAGGACAATCAGCTCGGCACGAAGCTCGGCGAGCGCGGCCATGAGTTCGGGACGGTCACCGGCCGCAAGCGCCGTTGCGGGTGGTTCGATGCGGTGCTCGTCCGCCAGGCTGTCGCAGTCAGCGGAGTGACCGGGATCGCACTCACGAAGCTCGACGTCCTCGACACGTTCGAGACCGTGAAGGTTTGCACCGGCTACCGCATCGGCAGCGAGCATTTCGACTATCTACCGCCCCACGCCGCGGACCAGGGACGCGTCGAACCGATCTATGAGGAAATCGAGGGCTGGCCCGGGTCGACTCACGGCGCTCGGAGCTGGGCCGACCTGCCGGCGCGGGCAATCAAGTACGTGCGGCGCATCGAGGAACTGATCCGTTGCCCCGTCGCGCTCGTCAGCACATCGCCGGAGCGCGACGACACGATCCTGGTGCGCGATCCGTTCGCTGGTTAGTGCCGGACCTCGAAACTGCCCGAGCCCTCTTCGTCCGCTTCTTCGGCCGTCACCTCCTCGACGGTCGCGCCAGGCGGCCCTTCACGCATCAAATCGATGAGCTCCTCGACTGCCTCGTCAGGACCTTCAAGCTGCGCTTCGACCGCGCCGTCGGAGCAGTTTCGTACCCAGCCCGTAACTCCGAGCGCTTGCGCCTCCTCGCGCGTCCACGCGCGAAAGAAGACGCCTTGCACGCGGCCCGTTGCGCGAACTCGCCTTGCTATCTTTGTCATAGCTCGTCGAACGCCCGCGCGTAGCTGGCTGTCCCGCGCCGGACCGAACCGACGTCCTGATTGAGCAGGAGTGCCTGGAAGTGGTGCCCCGCATAAGGTGACACAAACGGAAGAGCCGTTTCGCCTTCGAAGCCGAACCTTCCGTAAAACTCCGTGTCGCCGACCACGAAAATCATGTCGGCGCCCATCCGCCGAGCTTCTGCAATTCCCGCCTCGATCAAGGCTGAGCCAATGCCGCGCCCTTTGGATTGCGGGACCACCGCGAAGGGCGCCAAGCCTAGAGCATTCAGCGCTCCTCCGTCGGCCTCAACATCCATTCGGCTGAATAAGACGTGCCCAACAATCTCGCGGTCCTCGAGGGCCACGATCGAGATCAGCGCTTCGCCATCCCCAACGAGCCGCTCTACCAGGTCGGCTTCGGCCTTGGTGGGAAACGCGCGCAGATGAACGGCGCGAATGTCGCTCGAGTCCGAACGCACCGCCGGGCGCAGGCGCATCACACCGTCGAAATGTCTGGTGCGTCCTCGGCCTTCATTCCGACGACATTATAGCCTGCGTCGACATGGTGGACCTCGCCCGTGACTCCGCTGGCGAGGTCGCTCAACAGGTAAAGCCCCGCCCCGCCGACGTCCTCGATCGTCACGTTCCGGCGGAGCGGGGAATTATATTCGTTCCACTTCATGATGTAGCGAAAGTCGCCGATGCCGCTTGCCGCAAGCGTCTTGATTGGACCAGCCGAGATGGCGTTCACGCGGATTCCCTCCGGACCGAGGTCGGCGGCGAGATATTTGACGCTGGTCTCGAGCGCCGACTTGGCAACGCCCATGACGTTGTAGTGAGGGATCACCTTCTCGGCCCCGTAATAGGTCAAGGTCAGCAGCGATCCGCCTTCGCCCATCAGCCTCCGCGCGCGCTGCGCGACCGCGACAAAGCTGTAGACCGAGATGTTCATCGTCATCAGGAAATTGTCCATCGACGTATCGACGAACTTCCCGCGAAGCTCGTTCTTGTCGGAAAAGCCGATCGCGTGGACGACGAAGTCGAGCTTGTCCCACTGCTTTTTCAGCCCGTCGAACGTCTGGTCGAGCGCCTTCATATCGGACACGTCGCAGTCGACCAGAAGGTCCGACCCGAGCTCCGCCGCGAGCGGGCGAACACGCTTCTCGAGCGCTTCGCCCTGATAGGAAAACGCAAGCTCGGCGCCCTGGTCTCTCAACGCACGCGCGATGCCCCACGCAAGCGATCGCTCGTTGGCGAGCCCCATGATCAACCCGCGCTTGCCCTGCATCAGTCCGGTCAAAGTTGCGGCCCCTCTCTCTGCAGCACCGGTTCTACGTCCTCACCGGGCTGCGGCTCCTCGACTTCCAGTTCGTCGGTGTACGGCCCGGTATAGAGCTCGCCCTTTAGCGCGGTGGCGCCGCTTTCCGCCAGCGCTGCGTTCAACTCAGCTCCGATCACCACGCCAAGCCCGACGACGAAGAAGAAGATCAGCGCGATCATGACGCCGGCGAGGCTTCCATACGTGCGCGTGTAGCCGCCGAACAGACTGAGCACCGGCGCGATCAATTCGACCGTCCCAAGCCACCAGCCCGTGATGAACAAAGCGCCCGGCCATTTCTTCGAACCGCGCCCGCGATACCGCGCCGGAGTGAGCGCGAAAAAGAGACCGTAGAATGTGCAGAACAGCGTCACTGCCGGCACCAGGCGATAGAGGCCGAGCTCATGCCCGATGTCCTGCGCAAGTGGGAACCAGCGTATGATCACCTCGTGGGCGAGGGTGAGGACCGCGCTCACTGCGAACGCGACCATCAGCAACAGGACGGCCGCGAGGATGAGGAGGATGGAGCCGAGGCGATATTCCCAAAACGGCGCGCAGAACTTCACACCATAGGCGCGCCTCAGGATGTCGCGGATGGTCTCGACGAAGCTCGTCGCCGTCCACAGCCCGACGATCGCGCCGAGCCACAGCAAGGTCCCCGTCCTGACGGTCAGCACTTCATGGATCGGCTCGCGCAACGTGGCCGCCACATCCGGCGGCAACCGCCGCAGGATGTTCGTAACCGTCAGCGCTGCATCCTGGCTCTGACCGAGCAGATGAGCGACGGCTGCTGCGACAATAATGAAGGGGAAGAGGGCGACGATGGAAAGATAGGCAAGGTTGCCGGCGTGGATGAAGCCGTCGTTGTAGACGCCAATGGCGACGCGCTTGACGACCTCCCAGGGTGTCAGCCGCGGCTTCAGCTTCTCCTCGACCTCGGTGCCGAAGGCCGCGCGCATGCTTGCGAGGCGCTTGCGACGAGCCTCAGGCGACTGGGGTGAAATTTCTCTCACGGCAGCTGTTGTAGTCGCGGTGCTTCTAGACGCCTAGCGCGGCCCTGGGATTACCGCCGCCGCTCCAGCCTTCGGTGAATTTTTGCAGCTCGGCGTCATCGGAGGGAATGTCGATGTCCAGCGTCACCAGCTGGTCGCCTCGCTTGCCGTCCTTGGCGGCAAAGCCGCGTCCCTTGAGGCGCAAGACCTTGCCCGAGGTCGTGCCCTTGGGAATCGTCAGCATCACAGCCCCTTCTGGTGTCGGCACCTTCACCTTGGCGCCGAGCACCGCCTCCTTGAGCGTGACGGGCAGCGTAAGGCGGATGTTCGTGCCATCCCGCGTGAAGAAGCGGTGCGGCGCAATTTCGATCGTGACGATTGCGTCGCCGCGGCCGCCGGGGCCCTCCTGTCCTTTGGCGGCGAGCCGGATGCGGGTACCGTCCTCGAGCCCCTGCGGCAGCTTGAGGTCGATCGTCTTGCCGTCGCCCAGCGTGATCCGCTGCGGCTTCAGCGCGACTGCATCCTCGAACGGTATTCTCAGCCGATAGACGATGTCCGCGCCTTTCTCCGGCGCACGCGCCTTCTGGCGAAAGCCGCCGAACGGACCGCCGCCGCGCTGCCGTCCCGCGCCGGCCGCACCGAACAGCCCTTCGAAAAGGTCGCTGAGATCCGCCCCGTCGGCGCCGCCGAAGTTGAAATTCTCGAAACCTTGAGCTCCCGGCTGCGGTCCGCCCGCACCTTGCGAGTAGCCGCCGAACCCGCCGCCGAACGGCATCTTCGGATTACCCTCCTCGTCGATCTCCCCGCGGTCATATTGCGCGCGCTTGTTCTTGTCGGACAGCAAATCGTAGGCCGCCGTCACCTGGGCGAAGCGTTCCGCCGCCTTGGGGTTGTCCTTGTTCCGGTCGGGGTGGAGCTGCTTGGCGAGGCTGCGATAGGCCTTCTTGATCTCGGCCTCGCTCGCGCCGCGCTTCAGCCCCAAGCGTTGGTAGAGATCGAGCGCCATTTTGCTCCCATGCCGTAAGCTTCCTTAACTGACCAGATGGGTTGCCGTTTCGCAGCCGCCAAGCCTAAGGCGCGCGGCGATGACCGACCCCTTCGCCTTGTTCGAACAATGGCTCACGGAGGCGAGAGCGAGTGAACCGAATGATCCCGAGGCGATGGCTTTGGCGACAGCGGGAACCGATGGTCATCCGCACGTGCGGATGGTTCTCTTGAAAGGACACGGCGCTGAAGGGTTCGTCTTCTATACGAACGAAGAAAGCGCCAAGGCTCGGCAGATCGCGGAGAATCCCCGCGCGGCGCTGCTCTTCCATTGGAAGTCGCTTCGGCGGCAGGTACGGGTCGAAGGCACCGTGAAACGCGTGTCCGATCCCCAGGCCGACGGCTACTTTGCAAGTCGCGCGCGGGATTCGCAGCTCGGTGCCTGGGCGTCAGACCAGTCGCGGCCGCTCGACAGCCGGGCAACGTTCGAGCAGCGGTTCGAAGAGATGAAGCAGCGCTTCCAAGGCCGGGACGTGCCGCGACCGCCGCACTGGGGCGGTTACCGCGTCATCCCTGAGCGCATCGAATTCTGGTCGGACCGGCCGCATAGGCTGCATGAACGGCGCCTCTTCAGGCGCGAAGGCGATGGCTGGAGCGAAGGACTGCTCTACCCATGACGGGCATGTCCCATGAGGAGCGCGGCAAGCTGACCACGCGCGCTGCCTTGGCGAGCATCGTCATGGCTCTGATCCTCATCGTCCTGAAGACTTACGCGGCGCTGCAGACATCCTCGATGGCCATGCTTGGCTCCCTCGCGGACAGCGGCCTCGATCTAGTCGCAAGCCTGATCATCCTGCTCGGCGTGCGAATTGCCGCTGCGCCCGCGGACACGGACCACCGCTTCGGGCATGGCAAGGCCGAGGCGCTCGCCGCGCTCGTCCAGGTCATTCTGATCTCGCTTTCGGCGATCTTCATCGGGTTCCGCGCTGTCCAGCGGCTGCTGAGCGGCGCCCATATCGCGGACGCCGAGCTTGGCATCGGCGTGTCCGTCATCGCCATGGTGCTGACAGCGGCGCTGATCACCTATCAGCGGCACGTCGTGAAGCGGACCGGTTCGCTGGCGATCGGGACCGACCGCCTACATTACTCGTCCGACCTCTTGCTCAATGGTTCGGTCGTCGTTGCTCTCGGCCTCGATCAATATGCACGCTGGACGGGCGCCGATGCGATATTCGGCGTGATCATCGCGCTGTGGCTGCTGTGGGGGGCGTGGAGCGCCTCGAGTCACGCCCTCGACCAGTTGATGGACCGCGAGTGGCCCGACGAGCTTCGCGAGCGCTTTCTTGCCGCCACAAAGGAATATCCCGCGCTCACCGGACTGCACGACCTCAGGACGCGGAGCAGCGGCACGCACTATTTCGCGCAATTCCATGTCTGGGTTCCGGCGGAATGGACTGTGCAGGAAGCGCACGATCGGCTCGACGCGATCGAGGAAGAGCTCCAGCAGCGGTTCCCCGACACCGAAATCCTGATCCACGTCGATCCGGAGGGCCAAACCGACCGTGAGACACTTTTGCCCCAGACGATTACGGAGCGCGCGGAGTGACCAGCCTGCCCTTCTTCCAGGTCGATGCCTTCGCCGACAAGCCATTGACCGGCAATCCCGCGGCGGTGATGCCGCTCGAGCGCTGGCTCGACGATGTGCTGATGCAGGCGATCGCCGCGGAGAATAACCTCAGTGAGACCGCGTTCACCGTGCCGAGCGAGAGCGACGCCGCCGACTTCGACCTCAGGTGGTTCACGCCTGCCGCCGAGGTCGAGCTATGCGGCCATGCGACGCTTGCCTCGGGCCACATATTGATGACTGGCAGCCAGGTTCGCTTCTCGACAAGGTCCGGGATGCTGATCGTCAGCCGCCGCGAGGATCTGCTGGAGCTCGACATGCGCGCAGCGAACCTGACCGAAACGCGGGAACCGGAAGTCTGCGCTGCGCTCGGGCTGCCCGACAGCCCGGTGTGGCTCGCCGACGGGTATAACGATGCCGCGATCATCGAGGTGGCGGACGAAGCCGCTGTTCGCGCCTGCTCGCCCGACTTTGGCCTGCTCAAACACATCCACCGGATGCCGGTCGTTACCGCCCGCGGTCTTGAGCAGGACGTCGTCAGCCGCGTGTTCGTCCCCTATCTCGGCATCGACGAGGACCCGGTGACAGGTTCGGCGCATGCGGCGCTCGCGCCCTACTGGAGCAAGCGCCTCGGCCGAAGCGAATTCAGCGCGCTCCAGGCGAGCGCGCGCACGGGCGTGCTGCACTGCCGGCTCGAGGGCGACCGAGCGGTGCTCGGCGGGCATTGCCACACGGTGATCGTTGGCCAGTTCCAGCTGTGAAGCTGCTTTTGGCGTTGTTTGCACTCGTTGCCGTTCCAGCGATTGCGAGCCCAAAGTCTGACCAGGCCGAAATCCTCGGCGTAATCCAGCACATGGAGGACGCGTGGAATCGCGGCGATTTCCGCGGTTACATGGCGGGCTTCAAGAACCCGGACGTCCGGTTCATTTCCGGCGGGAAGTTCCAGGACGGCTGGCAGGGCACGCTCGACCATTACATCCGCGACTACGGCGGGTCACCGGAGCGGCGCGGCAAGCTCCACTTCTACAACATGAAGGTCGACCTACTCGCGCCCGACGCGGCGATGCTGATCGGGCAATACCGCCTCACCCGCGGTCCACGCGTAACCGAAGGCGTGAACACGCGGCTGTTCCGGAAAATCCACGGTCACTGGCTCATCACGATGAACCACGTGTCCGCCTACGACGTGACTTCTACTCAGACCGCGCCAGAAGCGCACTGAGGTCGGCCTTCCAGAATTTGGCCCAGGTGTGGGTTCCGTGGCCGTGCGTCTCGGAGCTTTCGGGGATCAAACGAAACTTCGCGTTCTTCATCCGCTTCATCGCCTGCTGAGGCGCCGGCAGGTTGCGCGGATTGATGAAGTCGTCCGCCGAATTGATCCACGTCATCGGCGCCTTGATTTTTTCCAGGTCAGGCCACGGATTATAGTTCCGCGAGGAATCGAACTGGTAGATTGTGTCGTTCGCGTCGAGGTCCTTCATTCCGCTCTCGACGCGTTGCTCGACATAGGCCTTCGCCGCTTCGCGCGTCGGATAGGTTTTCTGCAGGTTAAGCGGCGCACCGCCGGCGATGAACAGGATCGATTCGGCCGTACTCAGCCCCTGTGCGGGCTCCTTTGAATAATTGCCGTTCTTCCATGCCGGGTCCTTCTCGATCCCGTCGATCAACATCTGCCGCCACATGCGGTTTAGCCCGGCGATCTCGATCGGCTCACAGGCGAGCGGCATCAGCGCGCTCATGAAGTCGGGATGTGCCTCGCCCCAGAGGAAGCTATGCATGCAGCCCATCGAGGTGCCCATGATCAGGCGCATGTGGCGGATTCCGAGACCCTCGGTGAGCATCCGGTATTGAGCCTCGACCATGTCGTCATAGTCGTACTTGGGGAAATGCATCCGCATTCCATCCGACGGCTTGGATGATTGGCCGTGCCCGATATTGTCCGGAAGGATGACCCAGTACTTGTGGATATCGAGCGGCTGACCGGGCCCATACAGCTCGTCGGCGAACTGAGGCCGCAGGAACTGGTGCCCGTCGCCACCGGTGCCGTGCAGCACCATCACAGCATTATCGATCTGTCCGGCTGCATTGCGGTGCGGCGAGCCCAAAGTCGTCACGTGCATTTTGAGCGCCGGCAGAGTCTCACCCTCGCGGAATCGGAAGTCCTTGAGGACGACGTCCTGCTCATGCGTGGGCCACGTTTTTGGCGCGGGAGCAGCGGCAACCTGAGCCGCGAACAATACAAGCAATCCGATCATTTTTGGCCCCGCAGCTTATCTTCCAGCGCGTCGATCAGCGGTAGCTGGCTTGGAAGCATCATTCCGCGGGCCTCGGCAAGTGTCATCCATTTTGCCTCGGCGACCTCGGGAAAGCGCTCCATGCGGCCGCTCTTCGGCGGCCATTCCATTTCGAACTCGTTCGAAGTGATAGCCTTGGCGTCGAGGTCGCCTTCCGCCGCGAAGGATTCGACATATTTGCCTCCTGATTGCCGCACCTTGGTCAACGGGAACGGCACCGTGGTCAGCTGGGTCCCCGTCTCCTCAGCAAATTCGCGAAGCGCCGCATCAATGGGCCGCTCGCCCGCCTCGACAGCGCCTTTCGGGATCATCCAGGCGCCCGCGTCCCTGCTCCGCCAATAAGGACCGCCGGGCTTGATCAGCAGGACTTCGGTCGCGTTATGGTCCCGCCGAAACAGCAGGATTCCAGCACTAAGCGGCGGCGGCATCCATGCCGCTCTCACGCGCCGGCACAGTCTCGATGATCGACGCGCCGCCGAGCAGGCGCGTTCCATCGTACAGCACTGCCGCCTGTCCCGGTGCTACCCCATATTCGGCCGAGCGGAAGCGGATCCATTCGCCGTCGCGCGTCGCCGGAACCGCAGGCGCCAGCGAGCGCACCTTCGCGCTGACCTCGTGCTGGTCCTCGCCGAGCCAGTTCCAATCCGCAGCGCGCATCGCCTCGACCGCAAGCGCACGGCGCGGACCGACGACAATCCGCGACTGCTCCGGCTCGATCCGGACGACGTAGAGCGGCTCCTTTTGGCCGCCGATCTCGATTCCGCGCCGCTGGCCGACCGTGAAATGGACGACGCCCCGATGACGTCCAAGCACACGCCCGTCCATGTCGACGATCTCGCCCGGCTGCTCGGTTTCGGGTCGCAGCCGCTTGACGAGCGAGGCATAGTCGCCGTCGGGAACGAAGCAGATGTCCTGGCTGTCGGGCTTCGCGGCCACCTCGAGGCCGAGCTCGGCCGCGATCCGCCGCACTTCGTCCTTCGGAAGATCGCCGAGGGGGAATCGTACGAAGTCGAGTTGCTCGCGGGTGGTCCCGTATAGGAAATAGCTCTGGTCGCGGCGGGGATCCGTGCCCTTGTGTAGCTCGACGCGGCTGCCGTTCAGCACGCGCCGAACATAATGGCCAGTCGCCAGGCAATCCGCGCCGAGCTCGCGCGCGAAGGCGACTAGGTCGACGAACTTCACGCCTTGGTTGCAGCTTGCGCACGGGACCGGCGTCCGCCCTCTCGCATATTCATCGACGAACCGATCGATGACTCCGCTGCGGAATCGGCTTTCATAGTCGAGGACGTAATGCGCGATGCCGAGGCGGTCCGCGACCTGCTTCGCATCGTAGATGTCCTGCCCCGCGCAGCAGGCGCCCGAGCGGCGCACCGCTTCGCCGTGGTCGTAAAGCTGCAGCGTGACCCCGATGACCTCCGCCCCCGTGCGCGCCGCGAGCGCGGCCGTGACCGAGCTGTCGACGCCGCCGGACATGGCGACGACGATCCTGGCATCGCCGGAAGGGCGGCCCAGCTGAAAATCGATCCGCATTGGAGGTTCTGCTTTCCGGCCTCTTTACCCGAATTTCACTCCTCCAGACTAGAGAGGATGCACGTAAGGCAAGCGAGGGGGCAGTTTTGGCGCGTCACGAGCGTGACATTCGTGAACAGGCGCAGACGCCGCTCAGCCTCTACGAGTTGCTCGCGCTCCTCGGCGATGCAGAGGACTGCGACGACAGGACGCGAGAGGACGCGATCGCTTGTTATCTCTCGGGTGGTGAAGGCTGGCGAGAGGCAGTCAAGCTGCTCGGCGGCACGTTCGCCGGGAGTGAGAGAGGGTTAAAGGAGCGTAAGCCGGACTGACCGAGCTGTTAACCAGCGCGTTTCAGAAAGTTTTCAACGGCCGGGGATTAAAGAAGGCCCAGTTGCAATGATTAAGCAGGTGTGACCGAACAATGCTCGAGAACCAGAAGATTCGTCCGGCCCAAGTCATCGGCCCGCTCGGCGAGCCGCTGACGCTCGAGTCATTGCCGCCTCCGAGCACGACCCGCTGGGTGGTGCGGCGGAAGGCGGAGGTCGTCGCTGCCGTCGCCGGCGGTCTTCTGACCGTAGACGAGGCCTGCAAGCGCTACACGCTGAGCCTCGAGGAGTTCACCAGCTGGCAGCGCGCCGTTGATCGTAGCGGCATGCCAGGCCTCCGAGTCACTCGAATCAAGCAATACCGCGATCAGTACGAGCGACAGCAGCGCTACTAAGCTGCTCGTTACGTCGCTGCATTCGTCAAGCTTTCCGGCCATTCCTTAGCGGAATTTCTGGACTCATCCTTCCGAATCCGGAACAACAGGCGCGCGTCGCGCGTCTGTCGTGCCACACCGGCTGCTCACCTTTTCGAGCGGCTGAAAACAGGAGGGAAAGCTGATGGGTATAATCGTCTGGCTTGTCGTCGGTGGTATTTGCGGTTGGCTCGCAAGTCTGATCATGCGGACTGACGCCCAGCAGGGCATCATTCTCAACGTGGTCGTCGGGATTGTCGGCGCCGTCATTGCCGGCCTGCTGTTCGGCGGCGGTGCTTCGCTGAACAACGGCATCTCTATCGAGACATTCCTTTATTCGTTGATCGGTGCGGTCGTCCTGCTCGCGATCGTCAATCTGATCCGGCGAGGGACCGTCCGCTAGAAAGCGCCGCGAATTCGCTAATCAATTAGGGCCGCGCGGCACCCGCCGCGCGGCCCTTTCGATTCTCAATTCATTGCAGCTCAAAGGTCATCGCGATGCTGACCTGGAGCTTCTGCTCGCCCGGTTGGATGCTCGTCGAATCCCTTTCACCCTTCGCCATCATCATCGGCGCTGGCGGCGGAGGGGGTGGTGGAGCGGCATAGCCGCCGCCTTCGGAAACGGCGACGACGCGCACGACGCGAAGGCCTAATGAACGTGCGTAGAGCTCGGCGCGTGCACGGCCGGCGGCGATCGCCTTGGCCCGCGCTTCGTCGAGCGCCGCTTCGGGCTTGTCGATGGTCAAGCTCGGCCCGTTGATCTGATTGGCGCCCTGGCTCACCAGCGCGTCGAGGATTTTGCCCGAATTGCGGATGTCGCGGAACCTGATCGTGACCTGGTTCGACGCGGTATAACCGACCAGCTGCGGTGCCTGGTCCTGCTGATAGCGGTATTCGGGATTAAGGCTGACGTTGCTTGACTGCACATCGCGGTCTTCGACGCCCGCTTTTTTCAAAGCGGCTAGCACCTTCGCCATCCGGTCGGCAGCGTCCTGCAGCGCTGCGGCGGCAGTGCCCGAGCGGCTCACCACTCCCGCCGAAATGACGGCGACGTCCGGAACGCGCGTCACCTCGCCAGTGGCATTGATGTCGAGCCGCGTGCCCGCAATCGTCTGCGTGATAGATGATTGCTGGGCGGAAGCAGTCGACGGCAGTGCAGCCACGCCGAGCATCAGCGCAACAACGAAAATCTGTTTCATCTCTCGTTCCCCAACAGTTGATCTGGAGCGACGCTTGGCGCCGCACCATGGCTGTTCGCTGAACGAGCGAAACGGTCGGTCCTGCTACGCTCGGCGGCCGGCAATCAGTCGGTAGATCACCAGCAGGATGATCGCGCCCACGATGGCGGCGATGAAACCGGCGCCTTCACCGGTCTTGTACCAGCCGATCGCATGACCGAGCCAGCCGGCGACGAGCGCGCCCGCGATGCCGAGGAGAATGGTGATGATGCACCCGCCGGGATCCTTCCCCGGCATCAGCAGCTTGGCGATTAAGCCGGCAATGCCGCCGATGACTATCCAGCCGATGATCCCGTAATGTTCCATCGCTTTCCCATCCCTCTTCTGCCATAGCCGTTCAACCGGCCTTCATTACGGCTGTGCCAACGCGCGCTTGCGGGCCTAGTGCCACCGTTTATCGAAAAGCGGTGGCGGCCGCCACGGACCTGCGGTCCTGTTGCGTCAGGTGACTTATTAAGGTAATACAGCTCGTCTAGGGCGACGCAAACATTGTGAAACGGGCATGGACATCATGAACAGGGAAACTTCGATTCATTCGTCGGACACGCTTATCGTGGTGGACCGGTCGCGCCGCAGGCGGCAGTTGATGATCGCCGCTGGCGTGGGAATCGTCCTGCTTCTGGTGATCGCGTTCGTGGTGATGAGCCGCGGCGGCTCGAAGCAACCCCAGGCAGCGACCGCAGGCCAGGTGCCGAGCGTGACCGTGGTCGTTCCGGGCCGTAGCCAGGTGGGACGCGTGGTCACTGCAAGCGGACCGCTTGGCGCTCGTCGCGACCAGCCGGTCGGCATTGCCGGATCGGGCGGTCGAGTGATCCGCGTCCTCGTCGATGCGGGAAGCTGGGTGCGCGCCGGCCAGGTGCTGGCGGTGATCGACCGCTCGGTCCAAACCGAGCAGGCCGCTCAGCAGGCGGCGCAGATCGAAGCGGCCAAGGCCAATGCCGCGCTCGCGCAGTCGGATTACGACCGTGCGATTGCTCTCCAGGGCCGCGGCTTCATCTCGAAAGCCGAAATCGACGCCAAGAAAGCGGCGCGTGACGCTGCGTTCGCACAGGTTCGCGTCGCGCAAGCGCAGCTCGGAGCGACCCGTGCTCAGATCGGCCAGCTCAACGTCACCGCTCCTTCCTCTGGCCTGGTGCTCGCGCGCAACGTCGAGCTTGGCCAGATCGTCAGTCCGGGGTCCGGCGCGCTGTTCAGGCTCGCCGAAGGCGGCGACATGGAAATGAAGGCGCAGCTCGCCCAGCAGGATCTTGCCTACGTTCGCGTCGGTATGCCGGCGCAGGTCACGCCGATCGGATCCGGCGCCAGCATCGCCGGGACGGTTTGGCAAGTCGCTCCGGTCATCGATCCGCAATCGCGGCTCGGGATGGTGCGCATTTCGGTGCCCTATAGCGGCGCGATCCGTCCGGGCGGATATGCCGAAGCGAAGATCAGCAGCGGAACGACCAGCGCTCCGCTTCTTCCGCAGAGCGCAGTTCTCAGCGACGACAAGGGCAATTACGTCTACATCGTCAACGGCAAGAATGAAGTCGAACGCCGCGACATCAAGATCGGGACGGTCGACGACAATGGCGTGACGATTGCCTCGGGGCTTCAGGGCAACGAACCGGTGGTGCTTTCCGCTGGACCGTTCCTCAACCCCGGCCAGAAGGTCAATCCGAAGCGCGAGGCTGCGCACTGACGCTGTAGAAGAGTCGTAAGCTTATGAATTTCCGGAATATTTCCTCGTGGTGCATTCGCAACCCGGTGCCGCCGATCGTGCTGTTCGTCGCCCTTTTGCTGGCGGGCCTGATTTCGTTCGCGCGCATGACCATCACCAACAACCCGGACATCGACTTTCCGGGTGTGACGGTCGGCGTCAGCCAGCCCGGCGCTGCTCCTTCCGAGATGGAGAAGCAGGTCACCCAGAAGATCGAGGCGGCGGTCCGCGGCGTGAACGGCGTCGATGAGATCGACAGCAGCGTCCGCGAGGGCTTCAGCAACACCTTCATCCAGTTCCAGATCGGAACGCCGACCGATCGCGCCGTGAACGACGTCCGCAATGCGGTTGCGCAGGCGCGCGCCGACCTGCCCGAGGGAATTCTCGAGCCGCAGGTCGAGCGCGTCGACATCGCCGGCGACCCGATCGTATTCGTCGCGGCGCAGACCACTGACATGAGCCTCGAGCAATTGAGCTGGTATGTCGACAATGACATCGGCAAGCGACTGAGGGGGCTTGAAGGCGTAGCCGCAGTCTCGCGCGAAGGCGGCGTCGACCGCGAAATCCGAGTCATCCTCGATCCCGCGGCGCTTCAGGCGCAGGGGATCACCGCCGCCGAGGTCAACCAGCAGCTGCGCGCGACCAACGTCAATGCCGCTGGGGGCCGCGCCGAGATCGCCGGTTCCGAGCAAGGCGTGCGCGTCATCGGCAACGCGCCGACCGCCTTTGACCTGTCGCAGACCCGAATTGCGCTGCCGGGTGGGCGAACGGTTCGCCTCGCCGACATCGCGACAGTCAAGGACGCTTACTCCGAACAGCGCACGCTGGCGAAGCTCGGCGGCCGTCAGGTGATCAGCTTCAACGTCCAGCGATCAAAGGGCTCGTCCGACGTCACCGTCTACGATGAGGTGTGGAAGGAGCTGCACAAAATCGAGAAGGAGGATCCGCGAATCCACTTCGCGGAGATCTTCAACCAGGTTCAGTACACCAAGGAGCAATATACATCCGCGATGGAAGGCCTGATCGTCGGCGCCGTCCTAGCGGTCCTGGTGGTCCTGATCTTCCTTCGCGACATCCGTGCGACGGCAATTTCGGCCTTGGCGATCCCGCTGTCGGCAATCCCGGCCTTCTGGTTCATGAGCTTGCTCGGGATCAATTTGAACGGCCTGTCGCTGCTTGCGCTCAGCCTCGTTGCGGGCGTGCTCGTCGACGATGCGATCGTCGAGATCGAGAACATCGTCAGACACATGCGCATGGGTAAATCCGGTTATCAAGCCGCGCTCGATGCCGCCGACGAGATCGGTCTCGCGGTGCTTGCAACCACCATGTCGATCGTCGCGGTGTTCCTGCCCGTCGCGCTGATGCCCGGCCTCTCGGGTCAGTTCTTCAAGGCGTTTGGATTCACCGTCGTCGTGTCGGTGCTGATGAGCTTGCTGGTCGCTCGAATGATCACGCCGCTCATCGCCGCCTATTTTCTGCGCGCGCACGGCATTCAACCGCACGCGGCGGGCAAAGCCATGGCCAGGTATCTGGACCTGCTCAACTGGAGCCTCGACACCAGCAAGGCGGACGCGGCGCGCGCCCGAATTGCCAAGGCGCCGGGGCGGATCTGGTACTGGTTGGTCGGGGCTCTCCTCGTGCTCCTGATCGTCGTCGGCTCCTTCATCGGTGTCGCCGTCGGCATGAAGCTCTTCGGAAAGATCGGTGTGCCAGGCGCATTCGCGTTCATCCTCGCACTGATCCCGGGCGGGTTGCTCGGCTACGGGATGACCAAGCTGATCGGCTTCATCGTTCGGCTGTTCGACGGCGGATTCTCCGACTGGCAGGCGATGATGGCTGCGCGCTGGAACGCGCGCCTGCGCGATCACCGCATGGTGATGGTCGGGGTCGGCCTCGGCTCGCTGCTGCTGACGGCGGGTCTCATTTCAACCCTTCCCATGAGCTTCCAGCCGCCGCTTAATCTCGACTTCTCCTCGGTGAACATCGACATGCCGCCGGGTTCGACTCTGCAGCAGACCGAAGATGTAGCCGACCAGGCGGCAGCGATCGTCGCGCGCGATCCCGACGTCGAGCATGTCTTCGAGCGCATCTATGTCGGCTCCGGCCACCTCAACATCGTGCTCAAGAAGAACCGCAAGCATTCGAGCACCGAGTTCGAGCGCAACCTGGCGCCGACACTGGCCAAGATTCCGGACGCCCGGGTGAGCTTCCAGAGCCAGAACGGAGGTGGACCGGGCGGCGGACGTGACATCATGCTTTACCTCGGCGGCGAGGATCCGGTGAAGCTCAATGCCGCCGCGCAGAAGATCGCGGATCAAATGTCGACCATACCCGGCCTGCGCGCTCCACGCGTCATGGGCGACACGCCCGCGCCCGAGATCACGATTACGCCGCGCTTCGACCTTGCTGCCGATCTTGGGGTGACGACGGCCGCGCTCAGCCAGACGATCCGGATCGCGACGCTCGGCGATATCGAGCAGAACAGCGCGAAGTTCTCGCTGTCTGACCGGCAAGTCCCGATCCAGGTGTCGCTCTCGGAGACCGAGCGCCGCGATCTTTCGACCCTCGAGAATCTGCCGGTCCCGACCTCCTCGGGCGGATCGGTCCCCTTGAAGGCGGTGGCCCAGATCGGCTTCGGCGCGGGTCCGACGACGGTGCAGCGCACCAACCAGGAGCGCCGCACCCAGGTCGGCGCCGACCTCGCGCCGGGAATGACGACCGGCGACGTCTGGCCGAAGGTCAACGAGCTTCCGGCGGTCAAGAACCTGCCGCAGGGCGTTCACAAGCTGAACCTCGGCTCGCAGAAATGGCAGCAGGAGATGATCTTCTACTTCATCGTCGCGCTGCTCGCCGGTGTCGGCCTGGTGTTCGCTGTGCTCGTCCTGCTCTATCGAAGGTTCCTTGCACCGTTCGTCAACATGGGCTCGCTCTGGCTTTGCCCGCTGGGAGCAGCAATCGGCCTCCACATCGCGGGCCAGCCGCTCTCGCTTCCAGTGCTCATCGGGATGCTGATGCTGTTCGGGATTGTCGCCAAGAACTCGATTCTTCTAGTTGATTTCGCGGTCGAGATGATGAACCACGGGATGGCCAAGAACGAGGCGATCTATGAAGCCGGCCATAAGCGGGCCCAGCCGATCGTCATGACCACGGTCGCGATGGTCGCGGGCATGCTCCCGATCGCCTTGTCGCTGACGGGCGACGGCAGCTGGCGCGCCCCGATGGGCGTTACCGTGATCGGGGGACTGATTTTCTCGACCGCGCTGACCTTGCTCCTCGTCCCGGCTTATTTCTCGATCGCCATCTCGATCGAAACGCGCATCGGACGGGTGTTTCACCGCGTCGTCGGAAGCGACGCCCACGCAACAGGTCATCCCGTTCCAGCGGAATGACCGCCTAGGCGTGGACCCTCACGCCTGCTCGGCTATTGAGCCGGCATGAGGATGATGCCCAACGGCGCTCTGTCCCGCTTCAACCCTGCGCAGCCGGGCGCGCAGGGCATGAAGGTGGTCGCGACCGGCCTGCTCGTCCTGATGGCCGCCGTCTTCCTCGCGGCCCGCGCGCTGCAGGCTCAGTATCCTTGGCTCGCCTACGTCAAAAGCTTCGCTGAAGCGGCAATGGTCGGCGGCCTTGCCGACTGGTTCGCCGTCACCGCCCTCTTCCGTCACCCGCTGGGGCTGCCGATCCCCCACACCGCCATCATCCCGCGCAACAAGGACCGCATCGGCGAAGCGCTCGCTCGCTTCATCCAGGAGAATTTCCTGATCCCGTCGGTGGTTGCGCGGCGAATGCGCAACATCGATGTGGCAGGGGCCGTCGGTCACTTCCTCCAGAGTCCGAGCAAGGAGGAGCAGTCGCGAATCCGCGCCGGTGCGTCTCGCCTGATCGCGGACATCTTCGAAAGCCTCGACGACGAGCGGCTAGGCGGCATTGTGAAAGGCGCCGTCTCCTCGCGCCTTCGCAAGACAGAAATCTCGCCCCTGCTCGGCCATGCGCTCGCGTCGGCGATCAACGAGGATCGCCACGTGCCGATGCTCGAGGCAGCGATCCGGTGGACGGCGCGCGCGCTCGACGCAAACGAGCAGCTGATCCGCCAGATGGTGCGCAAGAAAGCCAATTGGGTGCTCAAGCTTGCCGGCCTCGATGAGAAGCTGGCCGACTCGATCATTGACGGCCTTCGCAAGCTCACGGTCGAGATGTCGACCGACACCGCGCATCCGGTGCGACTGAAGATCGAGGAAGCGCTCGCTCAGCTCGCGAATGACCTCCAGACGAAGCCTGAGACCCGCGAACGTGTCGAAGCCATGAAGGAGCAGCTGCTCGACAATCAGTCGGTCAGCCTGTGGCTCGACACGATCTGGCAGAAGGGCCGGGAGGCGGTAATCAAGGCGGCGCGCAACCCCGACGCTGTCATGGCCGGCAAGCTCGGCGAAGTGCTGAAATCGATGGGCGGGACGCTCGAAAAGGACGCGCGGATCCGGAGCGCCATCAACCAGTTCGCGCGACGCGCCGTGGTCGGCATGTCGGCAAGCTATGGGACGCAAATCGTGAAGCTTGTGTCGGATACCGTCCGCGGTTGGGATGCGCGGACTGTGACCGGGCGCCTCGAAGCGGCCGTCGGGCGCGACCTCCAATATATCCGCATCAATGGCACCCTGGTCGGCGGCCTCGTCGGCCTCCTGCTTCACCTGATCGATACGCTGTGAGCGATCCGCAGCTCGACATCCTCGCCGAAAGCGCACGCAATCGCGGGCTCAAGCTCATCCGCTCGCGCGTCCGCACGCCGGGCAAGCGGCGCTTCGGCAAAGTCGGTTTGACCGACGCGAACGGAAAGCCCCTGTTCGGCATGGACTCGAAAGGCCCGACGGCCACTCCGGACCAGATCGAAGATTATCTGCGGAATCTCGACGCCAAGGACTGGGGTGCGTCACTCGATGTCGCGGTCATTCCGCGGCGGAAGAAAGCACGCGCGGCGGCCAATGACACCAAAAAGCCCCCGGAAGCGCCGCCCAAGCCAAAGCTCCGACTCCGCGACGCCAAACCGTCCGACGCTGGACGGATCGTCGAGCTGATCGGTCAGCTGGAGCACGACATCGACGAGAAATCGGTGAGCAGGAATCTCCGCAAGCTGAACAAGGCTGGCGAACTGCCGATCGTCGCCACGCTCGACAAGCAAGTGATGGGACTCATCGGACGCCACCTGATGGTGACCGTCCATCGACCCGCTCCCGTGGGCCGAATCCCGGTCCTCGTCGTCGCCAGCGAAGCGCGCGGTCAGAACATCGGCCGAATGCTTGTCGAGGCAGTGGAGCAATGGTGCCGCGAGCAAGGATGCCAACTCATCGAGGTCACGAGCAACGACCGGCGGGCCGACGCGCACTCTTTCTACCGTCACCTGGGTTACGAACGAAGCAGCATCCGTTTTTTCAAGAAGCTCTAGCCCGCCCTAACCAGCACTGCGCCGCTCGATCGTCGCTCCGACTGCGCTGAGCTTCTCCTCCAGTCGCTCATAACCGCGGTCGAGGTGATAGACGCGCAGCACTTCGGTCTCGCCCTCGGCCGCGAGGCCGGCAAGCACCAGGCTCATCGAGGCTCGGAGGTCGGTCGCCATCACGCTAGCGCCGGTTAACTGTTGTACTCCTCGAACGATTGCCGAGCGACCATGAATGTCGACGTCGGCGCCCATGCGCCTCAATTCCGGCACGTGCATGTAGCGGTTCTCGAAGATCGTCTCCTCGAGGAAGCTGTCGCCCTCGGCAAGGCACAGCATCGCCATGAACTGCGCCTGCATGTCGGTGGCGAAGCCGGGGAACGGCGAGGTGGAAAGCGCTAGCGGCCTCAGGCCGCCGTCAGCGCTGACCTTGATCCCGCGATTGTGGAATTCGATCATCAGACCGGCATGGGCCAGCGCATTAAGAGTCGCCTGCATATCGTCGGGGCGGGCGCCGATCAGGTCGATAGATCCGCCGGTCATTCCCGCGGCGCAGGCATAGCTCCCCGCCTCGATGCGGTCGGGCATCACCTCATAGGTGCAGCCGTGGAGGCCTTCCACCCCATCGATGATCAGGTGCGAGGATCCAATCCCGCGGATCTTCGCGCCCATTGCGACAAGCAGGTTGCAGAGATCGACGATCTCGGGCTCGCGCGCGGCGTTGAACAGCTGCGTTTTGCCCCTCGCGAGCACCGCCGCCATCACCGCATTCTCGGTCGCGCCGACGGACACGACAGGGAAGCTGAAGTCACCGCCCGGTAGCCGTCCTTTCGGCGCAGACGCTTTCACATAGCCTGCTGCAAGCTCGATTTCCGCGCCCATGCACTCGAGCGCCTTCAGGTGCAGGTCGATCGGACGATCCCCGATCGCGCAGCCGCCCGGCAGTGACACCGTCGCTTCGCCGGCGCGGGCGAGCATTGGACCCAACACCAGCACGGAAGCGCGCATCTTCCTGACCATGTCGTAGGGCGCGACCGTCGAGACGATCTCGTCGGCCTGGAGCGTCATGCGGCGGCCCACCTCGCCCTTCTTCACCCCGGCGACATGGGTCGAAACGCCGAGCTGGTTGAGCAAATGGCTGAAGGTGTCGACGTCGGCGAGGCGCGGCAGGTTCGTGAGCGTCAGCTTCTCCTCGGTGAGAAGCGCGCAGGGCATGAGCGTCAGCGCCGCATTCTTCGCGCCGCTGATCGGGATCTCGCCCTTCAGCTTGGTCCCGCCCTTGATCCAGATGCTGTCCACTGCCGCGCTTTAGCGAGACTCCCCTCCCTTTCAAGGGAGGGGAAAGGGGGTGGGTCCGAGTACGGCGAGCTTCAGGCGTTCAACTCACCCCTCAATGCCCTCCCTGCTAGGGAGCGGAAACGATCAAGCCTTCTCGAGCGTGCACTGAAGGGGGTGCTGGTTCTCGCGTGCGAAGTCGATCACCTGTGTCACCTTCGTCTCGGCGACCTCATAAGTGAACACTCCGCAGACGGCGACGCCCTGCTGATGGACCTGGAGCATCACCCGCGTCGCATCCTCGATGCCCATGGTGAAAAAGCGCTGCAGCACCAGAACGACGAACTCCATCGGCGTATAGTCGTCGTTCAGCATCAGCACTTTGTAGTTCGACGGCTTCTTGGTCTTGGGGCGGGTGCGTGTCGCGACGCCGGTCTCGATCTCGTCGAGGCCATCATCATCGGCTCCATTCGCCATCCTGATCAGAAGCTCACTCATGTTGCCCTAAAATATGGCAGTCCGCGAAAACGCGGCAAGACGGCAATTAGCAGCAGATCGGTAAAAAAAATGGCGGCCGTCCCAACTAAGGAACGGCCGCCGACAATCGTTGCCCTGACTTTAGGAGGGGAGAGGGTCAGGCAACGAGGGTATTGAAACGCTCGGCATTGGCCGAAGCGCGGTTCGAAAGCGGCTGGAACGCCTCACCGGCGAGCTTCACCAGCGACTCGGTCAGCTTCGAGCTCTCGGCGACCGCACGATCGAACGAAGCGCGGGCGAAATCGCCCTGAAGCTGCAGATACTCGGTCGGGCTCTTCGCCTCGGCGAGGGAGCGGATCGCGTCAGCGGCCTGCTCGAAGCCGTCGCGCTGCTTGGCGACGACATCCTGGCCGATCGAGCGGGCGCCTTCGCTGGCGACCCGTCCCGCCTCGACAACCGCCTCGACATTGGCGCGGGCGAGATCGGCGAGCTCCTCGGCGACCTTCTGGCTGCGCTTCACCAGTTCCTGGCTGCGCTCGGTCGCCTCTTCGAGGATGGTCTGGAACGGCGCGAAGGCCGGGATGGCGTCAAAGCCGTTGAAAGCATTCTTGGTCACGGTTTCAGTCCTTTTCTGGGCCACGGCAGCGCTCTTGCGCTGAGCGGTGCGGGTCTTGCGAACGGTCCGGCGAGCCGCAGCCTTGGCAGCGGTCTTCCGGGCTGCTGCCTCGCGCTTCACGCGGCGGGCGGCGGTTGCACGAGTGCGCTTGGCAGTCGTTGCGCTCTCCTTCACGACCGTCTGAATCGTGTCGGCGACCGCTTCGGCGACCTTGGCCGGAGCTTCGGCGGCGGCTTCCGCAACTGCCGGGGCTTCAACCTTGGTTTCGTCTGCCATTTGCTTGTTCCTCTAAAATTGCTGCAGTGCACAATATGCATTGCGTTGCACCATTTCAAGAGGTTTTTTGTGCACCGCAACATCCCGTCGCTTGACGGCCACGGCTTACCCGAAGCAAGAGCGGCCATGGACCAACCGACCCGTCAGCGCCGCGGCCTCCTGATCGTCCTCTCCTCCCCTTCGGGAGCCGGCGAGTCGACCATCGCCCGGATGTTGCTGGACGCGGATAAGGAAGTGACGATGTCGATATCCGCGACGACCCGGCCGAAGCGCCCGGGCGAGGTCGACGACGTCGATTATCATTTCGTCAGCGATGCCGAGTTCGACGCGATGATCGCTGCCAACGAATTCGTCGAATGGGCCTATGTCTTCGGGCATCGCTACGGCACGCCGAAAGCTCCGGTGAAGCAGGCGCTGAGGCGAGGCCGGGACATCTTGTTCGACATCGATTGGCAGGGGGCCCGGCAGCTGGAGCCCGACTTCGGCGAGCACCTCGTCACGATATTCCTGCTTCCGCCAACGATGGCGGAGCTCGAGAATCGCCTCCACAGCCGTTGCACCGACTCCGACGAAGTGATTGCCGACCGGATGCTGCGAGCAGCGGACGAGATCGATCACTGGGCCGAGTATGATTATGTGCTCGTCAACCGGGACATCGAAAACTGTCTCGAGCAGGTCAGGGCAATTGTCACCGCCGAACGATCAAAGAGGGTAAGGCAGACAGGTTTAGTAGAATTCGTTCGCGACCTGATCGGCCCCCAGCACTAGTCCAGCAGATCAAGAAAGCGGGCGCCCGCAAGGAAATCGCGATTGCGGTTCTCGAGCGCCGCTTCGGCCTCGGCATCGGCACCCCATTGTTCAAGCTGCCATTGCTCGTCGATGCAGACGGCGTTCCACGCCTCCTCCGGAGTGATCGCTCTTTCCAACACCGCAAGCGCTGCAACGAGCGATCCGCCGACTCTGACGAGCGGCGAAAGGCCGGCAAGGCGAAATGGATTGAGCGCAGCGACCGCGTGGCTCAGCCGGTCCACCGTCGCCGGCGGCTGCTCGACGTGAACCAAGCCTGATGTGGTTGCGAAGTCGACGTCGTATCGCCGCCGCGCCCAGGCGAGCAGCTTGTCCCATTCCCGCTCCTGCCGTTCGACGAGCCCGCGCGGGCCATCCGCGCGGTAGCAGGCGAGATCCGCCTCTGCGTAGCGTGCCAACCCCCGGGCGAACGCTTCACGGTGCGGACAAACTCGATCGATTGCTGCGTTGGCGAGGCCGGTTAGCGGCATCGCCCGCGGATCGACCATATCCTCGACGCTTCGCCATTCGTCAGCAATCGCCTGGGCAAGCTGCTCCGTAGGTGCCGTCAGCGGCGCCCGCGCAGGAGTTTTGACCGGACGGCCGTCGAGGCGAATGCCCCAGCCACCTTCTTCGGGCTCGACGCTTACGTCCTTCCAAAAGCGCTTCACTGCTCGGCCTGGTCGTCCTTGTCCCAGCGGCGCTTGAGCAGCCGCGGCGCGATCAGGGAGTCGATCACTCCGATGATCGCGACAATCGCCCCGATCTGCGGCCATCCGCCGGGACGGACTAGGTCCGTATAGATGATCGCGATTCCGAGGAAAAAGATCGCGAGCCCGATCAGTCGGACCAGCGTGTAAACCAACAGCCGCTGACGAGCGACATCGTCGTCCATTATCGTCTCTTTCTCTTCTGATCGGACCCGCGAGAGCGCCGTTCGCCCCGTCTTGTAGGCGGCTTAGCTTTGGGCATGCGCGACGGCCGCGGCGGACGTGCAATCTCGCGATCGCCCGAAGCTTCCTCGAACCCGAGCGTTGCCAGCGTTTCGGCGAGATGCGGCGGAAGATCCGCGGTCACGTCGATTTTCCCGCCACCTGGCGCATCGATCCGGATGCGCCGGGCGTGAAGATGAAGCTTCCGGCTGATGCCGCCGGTAAGGAAAGCCTCGGCACCACCATATTTCGCATCTCCGACGATCGGGTGCCCAATCGCGGCCATGTGCGCCCGCAACTGATGCGTGCGGCCGGTGAGCGGCTGAAGCTCGACCCAGGCCGCGCGATTGCCGGCGCGGTCGATCACCCGCCACCGCGTCCTGGCGGGAAGCCCATGTTCCTCGTCGATATGCATCTTCTCGCCGCCCGTCCCAGGCTGCTTCGCGAGGGGCGCGTCGATGGCACCTTGGCTCTCGTCCGGTACCCCCACGACGACCGCCCAATACACCTTCCGTGCAGTTCTTCCTGAAAAGGCCTTCGCAAAATGACCGGCGGCGCGCGCAGTCCGCGCGACTAGCAGCGCGCCTGACGTATCCTTGTCGAGCCGGTGGACGAGCTTGGGCCTGCCGCCCTCTTCGGCCAGGCCGTCGAGCAGCCGGTCGAGATGCTGATGAGTCTTGGTGCCGCCCTGCGTCGCCAGTCCGGGCGGCTTGTTCAGAACGAAAGCCTGCTGGTCCTCGTAGATCACCATATCGCGGACGAACTGCTCCTCGTCCGGTGTCAGCGGCTCGCGTCTCGGCTGGCGCGCGTGGCGCTCCGGCGTGGGCTGGACCGGCGGAACGCGGATTTCCTGTCCCGCCTCAATGCGGTCGCCCGTTCCCGCGCGCTTACCCGCCAGCCGAAGCTGACCGGTCCGAGCCCAGCGTGACACGAGGTTGAAGCTGACATCCGGCATGTGCCGCTTGAACCAGCGGTCGAGGCGGATTCCGTCGTCATCCTCAGTGACGGTGAAGGTTCGGACGTCGGCCATGGCGGGCGATTAGCGAATGCTACGCCTCGCGTCCCGTCCAAAACTCAAAGGCCTGCCGCTGGACCTTACTGATCAGCTTCGCGGCCTTGGGCCCTTCCCACAGTCCGGTGTAACCGTGCTTTTTCGCTCCACCGATCCACCAGCCCTGCCCCGGCAGCCCGTCGGACTGACGCACGACCAGCACCGCAAGCTCTGGTTCGCCGCGGGCCTCAGCGTCGTCATCGACGAAGCTGAGCACCTTGCACAGCTGCCGCATCTTCGGCCGGCTGAAGTGATGTCCGAGGAGCTCGAGCACCTCGGCATAGCTGATCGCCTGCCCGGCCTGCGCCGAGGCGACGAGAATCGCGCGGACTTCGGCGGGGTCCGCCAGCAGCCCAGCTTCGCTCATTGCGGTTGCTGGGTGAAATCAACCGGCGTGAGTTCGAATACGTCGAGCTTGGAATCGCTCTGCGGCCACGGGATGACCAGTCGCCAGCGGAACGGGGCAATGCGCTCGAGGACGCCGGCCATGTTGCGCTTAGGATCGTCGCCATAAGCGAGCGGCGCCGTCTCGTCGCCGAGTGCAAGGCTGCCGAGGAAGATGAGCCGCGTCGGATCGTCATCCTCCCACAGCCGCCCCGCCGGGCGCTGACTGCCCGTCTGCTTGACGATGGTGAGAAGATTATCCTCGACCTCGACATAGCAGAAGAACGGCTTGAATGTCTCGAACGGCTTGCCCTTCGGCGTCGCCTTTCCAAGCGTGATCAACCGGCAATTGTAGCTTCCGGGAGTCGGATCGGGGCGTGGTAGGGCGGAGCGCGGCAACAGTAGCTTGCCTTCCTTGCGAACGTCGGAGGCATTGGTCTTGTTCGCGTCAGCAAGGGCTTCGGACCAGGCGAGCCCAAGCCGGTCGAGACGGTCGCGGTCGGCAGTCGTGGCAAGAGCACGCCAGGCGGCCGATTTTGGCGGCGGTCCCACCTCGACGCTTGGATGCACGCCAGGCGGCAGCGTCGGCTTGGTCGCACAGCCCTGCAGCCCTGCAACGGCAGCGAAGCCAAGGAAAATCGGAATGGCTGATTTCATCACGTAAGGAAGGGCCCTCGGCTCGACTATCAGCCTAACTGACAGTCGCCTTACCGGGTTTCAACCAACGCGCCACTCACCAAC
The DNA here is from genome assembly GCA_025936675.1 of Sphingomonas sp. Next base: position 15,594 of record JAICSX010000007.1, on the reverse strand, counting down.
TTCTTTATTGCAGCGCTTACCGCGGCTAGGCGGCACGCCAGATGAACGGCGAGAGCACCCCCAGCGCCCAGCATCCTCGCACCGGCTTCGCGCTCGGCCTTGGCGCATACGCGCTGTGGGGCGTCCTTCCCGTCTACTTCAAGATCATCGAAGTGCTTCCGGCCACGGACATCGTCGCGCACCGGGTGATCTGGTCGATCCCGTTCCTGGCCGTTCTCATCCTGCTTTCGCGCGGGTGGCCGAAGGTGCAGCAAGCGATCAGGTCCCGGCGCACAGTCGCCATGTTGACCGCGACCGCGGCCCTGATCGGCGCGAACTGGCTCCTTTACGTGCACGCCGTCACCAGCGGCCACATCCTGGCCGCGAGCTTCGGCTATTATCTCAATCCGTTGGCCAACGTGCTGCTCGGCCGCTTCGTGCTCCATGAGAAGCTCAATCGGCTGCAATGGACCGCCGTCGCGATCGCCGTGGCCGGCATTTCGGTCCTTGCAGCGGGAGCGCTCAGCTTGTTGTGGCTGAGTCTCGCCTTGTGCGTGACCTTCGCCCTCTATGGCCTGCTTCGAAAGATCGTCGCCGCGGATGCAGTCACCGGCCTTGCGATCGAGACTCTGATCCTCTTTCCACTAGCTATCTTTTGGTTCGCGTGGCGCCACTCCCAAGGCGCGGCGATCATGGGCACGACCGAGATGCTGACGACCCTGCTACTGCTCGCGGGCGTGGTGTCGACGACGCCGCTGCTCTTGTTCACCGCTGCCGCCAAACGCCTGCAATATTCGACGCTCGGCATGCTCCAGTTCATCGCGCCGACGCTGCAGTTCCTGATCGCCGTGCTCTACGGCGAGCGAGTGACTTTGGCCCACGCGATCGCTTTCCCGGCTATCTGGATCGCATTGGTCCTCTACGTCACCGCGCTGCTGAAGGCGCCGCGGCTGCCGCAGGCGCCCGAATGATGATACAGCCGTAGCATGTTCAACCTCGCTTCGCTGGTCATCGGCTTTGTCGCACTGCTTTGCGCGCTGGTCGCTTTCATTCCACTGCTCGGCTGGCTCAACTGGCTGATCATCCCGCTTGCAATCCTCGGCGCCGGTGTAGGGGTGATTTCACGCGGAACAGCGGGACGGAACCTCAACCTGTTCGTGATCGTGGTCGCGATCTTTCGACTAATGCTTGGAGGAGGAATCTTTTGAGCCGCGAGCCCAAAATCGACGCGTACATCGCGAAGGCGCAGCCCTTTGCTCGCCCTATCCTCGAGAAGGCGCGAGAGCGCGTGCACGCCGCCATCCCCGAGGTCGAAGAGGCGATGAAGTGGAGCATGCCCGCTTACCTGGTCGGCGGGAAAATCGTCGTCATCACATCCTCGTTCAAAGCCCATGCAGCGCTCAATTTCTGGCGCGGGCAGGAAATCGGGGACGGGCAGCCAAAGGCGGGCGCAATGGGACAGTTCGGGCGGCTCACGTCGGTCGCCGACCTGCCGCCCGACAGCGAGCTCGACAAGCTCATCCGCGAGGCCGCGGCGCTCGCCAAGACCGCTCCGCTGCCGCGCAAGCCGAAGCACGCGCCGAAGCCGGCACCCGAACTTCACCCGGACTTCGCCGCCGCGCTCAGCAAAACGCCGAAAGCCAAGGCCGCCCTCGACGGCTTCTCACCGAGTGCGCAGCGCGAATATCTCGAGTGGATCGCCGAAGCGAAGCAGGATGCGACCCGTCAAAAACGGATTGCCGACGCCATTCAATGGCTGAGCGAAGGCAAGCGCCGGCACTGGAAATACGAAAACTGCTAGGCTTCTCGCCTATTTCGTCATTCTTAGCCCCGGACCAAACCGCGTCTGCACCTCGCCTTCGACGCGGAAGCCGCAATGCTCGTAGAAGCGCCGCGCTCGTGGATTGGCGATAACCTTCAATGCCAGCCCACGCGTGCGCGCCTGGTGGGTCGCAGCGTCGACGAGGGCCCGGCCAATTCCGCCGCCCCACAAATCCGGTTCGACGAACAACCCATCGAGCTCTCCGCCGACCACTGCCGCGAACCCGGCAATCTCGCGATCGAATTCAGCGACGATCACCTGGCCGTTCGCGATCTGCCCCGGCGGCAGGTGGATTGCGTCGGGATTGGCGATCAGCTGGTCGCGATATTCGGGCAGCTCAAGCGAAGCGCGACGCTGAAGTTCCTCCAGCTCCTCATGCTCCTCAGGCCGCGCGAGCCTGAGCGTCAGGCTGTCAGCGCGATTTGACATAGGAACCCGGTGCGTCCTCGATCGCGTTGAGCTTGCCCTTGCCGGGAATGCGCGCACCTTCGGCCTTTACCGCCGCAGGATCCTGCTGCTTCAGCCATTCGAGCCAGTCGGGCCACCAGCTTCCCTTGTGCTCCTTGGCGCTCGAGACAAATGCGTCGAGCGTCTCTTGGTGCTTAGAGCTCGTCCAATATTGGTATTTCTGAGCCGCCGGCGGGTTCACGACGCCCGCGATATGGCCCGATCCCGCGAGGACGAAGCGCTTAGGCCCAGCGAAATGGTCCATGATCTTCCACACGCTCTCGGGCGGCGCGATATGGTCTTCGCGCCCCGCCTGGATGTAGGCCGGCGTCTTCACCTGGTCGATGTCGATCGGCGTCCCGGCGACCTTGATCTCGCCGGCGAGGACGAGCTTGTTCCCCTTGTAGAGGCTCTCGAGATAATCGCGGTGCCAGCCGGCCGGCAGGTTCGTCGTGTCCGAATTCCAGTGCAGCAGGTCGAACGGCGCCGGCTCCTCGCCGAGCAGGTAATTGTTGACGACATAGCTCCAGATGAGATCGCGGCCACGTAGCAGGTTGAACGTCGCCGCCATGTACCGGCCGTCGAGATAGCCCTTGTCCCTGGTCAGCTGCTCGATCAGCGCCAATGACTCATCGCCAGTGAACAGCTTGAGGTCGCCCGCATTGGTGAAGTCCACTTGCGCGGTGAGGAAGGTCGCTGACTTGACCTTCTGTGCCTGCTTTTTGGCGTGGAGATAGCCAAGGGTCGCGGCGAGCGTGGTTCCGGCGACGCAATAGCCGATGACGTGCGTGCTCTCGACGCCAAGCAGGTCGATGATCGTGTCGATCGCGTCGACCTGTCCCTTGAGGACATAATCTTCGAGTGTCGTGTCGGCGATGCTCTCGTCCGCCGACTTCCAGCTCACCATGAACAGGCTGATGCCTTGGTCCACGCACCATTTGACGAAGCTTTTCTCAGGGGTGAGATCGAGGATGTAGAAGCGGTTGATCCACGGCGGGAAGATCACCAGCGGAATTTTCAGCACCTCGTCCGTCGTCGGCGTGTACTGGATCAGCTGGTAAAGCGGTGTCTGCTTGATGACCTTGCCAGGCGTGGTCGCGAGATTGCGCCCGACCTCGAAGACGCCCGCTTTGGTCTGGGTCAGCTGCCCGGCCGCGATGTCCTTGAGCATGTTGGCGAGGCCCTTCAGCAGGTTCTCGCCTCGCGTCTCGAGCGTTCGCTTCAGTACCTGCGGATTGGTGATCGCGAAGTTCGACGGGCTCATCGCATCGACGAAGCTCCGTGTCGTGAAGCGCAGTTTCTCCCGCGTCGCCTCGTCCACGCCTTCGATCTCGTCGACCGTACCGAGCAGCTGGTCGGAGATCTGCAAATAGGTCTTCCGGATCGTGTCGAAGATTGGGTTCTCGCGCCATTCAGGCGCCGCGAACCGCCGATCTTTCCGTTCCTTTTCGTCAGCCCTAGGCGCAGCGGTAACGCCGAGCATCTTGCCCCAGGTTTCGAGACCCTTGGCCCACGCCTGTGCGCCGGCGCTCATCAGCGCCATCGGGTCAGTCGAAGAAGGAGCCTCTGCGAAGCCGAACGCCGACGGCGACCACGCCGGAATCGGCTGCCCCTTCTTCATCTGCTCGGCCCAGAATTCCATCAGCATCTGCTGGGCGCGGCCCATCACCAACGTCCAGTGCTGCCAATCCTCCAGCGTGGGAGTCGCGCTTTCCGTCTTTGCCTCATTCGTCATGGCGCCGCCTTTACGCTTAGTTGCCAATCAAACGAAGCTCGGCTGATAGTGCTGCAGTGATCCGAACGATTGCTTTGCTGCTGTGCTTGATGGTCGCGGGCTGCACGACGATGTCGTCGCCACCGCCGATCAGACAGGCCGAAGTCGGCGTCGCCTTCGACCGCAACGGCGAAATCGGAACCTTCGCGGAGGGCGTCGCCGATCCACAGACCGGGCGCAAAGTGACGGTCGACGACCCGGTCCGCGTCGCTTCGATCAGCAAGATGGTAACGGCGATCGGAGTCATGCAGCTGGTCGATGCCGGCAAGCTCGACCTCACCAGCGACGTCTCGCGCTGGCTCGGTTGGAGGCTGCGCAATCCGAATTTCCCCAACCAGGCGATCAATCTCTCGATGCTGCTGTCGCATACAGGGTCGGTACGCGAGCATGACGACGATTATGTGATCCCGCTCGGCGGCTCACTTCAGCAGGTCATGGCCGATCCCAAAAACTGGGACACGCAGCACGGTCCGAACGACCATTACTTCAGCTACGTCAACCTCAACTATCCGATCGTCGGCTCGATCATCGAAGATGTCACCGGCGAGCGGTTCGACCGCTGGATGCAAGACCATGTGCTTGCGCCCATGAAGCTCGACGCCTGCTACAACTGGCCGACGTGCAGCGATGCCGCGGTGGCTCGGGCAGTCGAGCTCGATGATCCCGCCGGAAAGCCGCTGAAGGACGATCTGCATGGCCGTCGCCCGGATTGTCCGGTGTTCGTGAAGGCTGGCACGGCCTGCGACTTGTCACTGTGGCACGTCGGCGAGAACGGTTCGTCGTTCGCTCCGCAGGGCGGGCTCAGGATCTCGGCAATGGGGCTGGCGCGCATCGGCCGGATGCTTCTGAACGGCGGCACCATCGACGGCGTCCGCATCCTTTCGCCAGCGGCCGTGGACATGTTGCTGAAGCAGGTCTGGCGCTTCGATGGGAGCAACGGCCAGACCGACGGCGGATTCTACTGCTCCGCCGGGAACGGCACGCACCAGCTGCCCAACGCCGTGCCCGGGTGCGCCGACGACCTAGGGACTAGAGGCGCCAGCCTCGTCGGCCATGCAGGCGACGCGTACGGAATGAAAAGTGGCCTGTGGATCGACCGCAAGCGCGGCCGCGGGGTCGCTTATTTTGCCACCGGCGTGCCCGGTGACGCGGCCAAGGCGCCGGGCAGCGCCTATACGGCCGCCGAGGTCGACGCCTTCAGGCGAACCTACGCGCTGCTTCCGAAATAGATCAGCAGGTCAGAACGTCGCCGCTGTACCAGCGCCGCGCGCAATCCTGGTTGCGGCTCATCCAGCGCGGAAACGCGCGATCCGGGCGGTCATGCCACCAATCATTCCACTTCTCCGGATCGAAGCTGCGGTTCGCATCATAATCGCCGTAATCGTTATAGCCCGAGGCGTAATAGCCGCCGAACCCAGCGCCGTGGCCGCGGTGCACGCGCACCCCTGCTGAGGTCGCCGGTTGCATCGTAAGGCCGCGGGAGCCCTGGTAGCTTGAGTTGAACCCACTCTCGGCAAAATTCTGAGCGGCGCCTGGGGTAGAAATCATCAAAGCGGCCGCACCCGCGGCGGCCAAAAGCAACAGACGGTGCATGTTGCTGCTCCTTTCAAAGCGGACGACAGCCTATACGCCTTCCGGAGCCCATTGTTGCTCCGGTAAGTTTACCCATTGGCTTTGCGCATTCACATGAGGGAAATATCAGCGCGAGCAGGAGTGCGCTGATGCCCACTGGCTTGTCGATCGCGTTGGTGATGCTTGCCCAGGCGGCGGGCAGCGGCCCCGCAAGCTACGGACCAGTAGCTGAAGCAACGTCGTCGCCTCCTCCCCCAGCAGTCGCGCCGGCCAAGCCCGAAGACCGCATCTGCACCGAGGCCAACAAGGACCCGAACTCAAACGTCATCGTCATCTGCGGCCCTCCGCCGCAGGGCTATCGCCTCAATCCCGACGTGCTTGAGGCTCGACGAGAGCTGAAGAACGGCGGCAAGCCAAAGTCTCGCCAGCAACGGATGGAGCAGGGCACCAACTGCGCCGTCGGACCGGCGGGCTGCCAATATGCCGGCGTCAACCTCCTCGGCGCCGCTCTCACGGCGGCGGAAATGGGGAAGCGCCTCGCCAACGGGCAGGAAATCGGAAGCATGTTCGTCACCGACCCTCACCCGACCGAATACCAGCTCTATCAGGAAGCGAAGAAGGAGCGGGAAGCCAAGGAGGCGGCAGCTGCCGCGAAGGCAGCCCAAGCCAAGGCCGAAGCCCAAGCCAAGGCCAAGGCCAAGGCGAGCGGATCATCTGCAGCACCGGCCGGCAATTAGCTTGGCTAACCTCACGGTAATCACTCGGCCCTATGATGCACGCCATGCCGCGTGACACGATCGTCCGATATTTGAACCCGTGGAAGCTCCGCCGCCAGCAGGAGGACGAGCAGCGCCTCGCCGAGCTTCGGAGACGTGACGGCGACGATTGCCGCCGCTGCCGCCGACCGATGCGCTTCGACCTTCCCGAAGGGCATGATTCCGGGCCGAAGATCGAGCCGATCGCCGAGACCGAGCAGGGAAGCGAGCCGAGCCTCCATAATCTCGTCCTCTGCCACCGCCGCTGCACCGCCGAAGCGGCGGACGCGACCCGGGAGGTCACCGAGCGGGTGCGCCGAAAGAACGAAGCCGAGCTGTTCGCAACCTCTCGCCGCCGCAAACGCGCCTAAGAAGCTACTTCCAGAGCTGCAGCGAACGGATTGCCTTCGGCACTTCCGGCCGCTCGTCGACGCTGGACAGGATCCGCTGCACCAGCTTCCAGCCGCGCCGGACCCGCCCCTTGCGCCAGATGTCGGCTACGAACAATGTGCCCGACCAGTCGCGCCCATCCATTGTTGCCTTGAGCTCCATCGGTGCCGAAAAGAGCGCGGCGCCCCCGAGATCGCGCACCATCACATCGCCGAAGCGATAGGACGAGCAGTGGTAGCGCTTGGCCGCCGCCTCGATCCAGCTCGGACGGTCGAGGATCGCCGGCGGCTTCGTCCCGGTCAGCAGGATGAAATTCTTGGCGGTGATTGCCTTCATGGCTTTGAGATCTCCGCTGACCCAGGCGCGCATCCAGCGGTGCTCCAGCGTTTCGATCGTCGCGGTCAGGTCGGCCATTCGACGCGCCTAGCCGAGACTTGAGCCGTTCGGAAGCGCGGAGCGAGAGAGGTAACTCCCTCGTAACCACGTCCGGGTAGAGTTGGAATCGTGCTCAAAGAGTCGAAAATCCGCCGCAAGAAGGTCGGGCTTCACCAGCCGGCTCGACCGTCGCGAATCCGGCGCGAGCCGATGACGCCGATCGAGCAGCCGAAGCGGCGCGGCTGGCTCGCAAACGTCGACTTCCACTCGAAGGAGTGGGAGATCGGCCTGGCGATCGCCGGAATCACCTTCTTCGCGCTGGCGATCAACGCGGTCGTCTTCGACATCGGCCACTTCCTCGGGAACTAGCCAGCCGGCTTTGCTTGCGGCGTATCGCTGGCAATCGACCGCCACAACTTCAGTTTCCCGTCCTCGCCGCGCTTGAAGATCGCGATCCAGTTGCCCGTCTCCTTCGACACTGCGCCCAGCGGCGTGGTCATGGTGAAACTGTAGGGCGCTTCGAAAATGCCGATGTCACCAGCGTTCGAAACGGTCACCTTGGATTCCCCGACGTCCCAGCGGACCTTCGCCGCCGCCATCGTCGCCTTCATGCCCTCGAGGTCAGCGGCGGGACCGACCGCATTCGCCGCGCCGTGGTAGATCCCGACATAATCGGGCGCGTCCCATGCGGCGCCGGCGGCCGCATTCTGGGCATTGTAGTCGGCGACGAGCTCAGCTGCGTCCTTGCGCACTTCATCTGCGACCTTCGCCGTGTTGCTTCCGGGCTGGCGGATGCAGCCCGTGAGCGCGGTTGCCGCCGCGAGCCCGATCAGCAGTGAGATGCGCGTGCGATTGGTCATGAGCTTACCCCCTAATTTTCAAGCATTTCTGCCGCTTAAATTCATCAAAGTCACGGAGAGCGGCGCTTTTGCTGTGAACTTAAGGGCCCTGGGAGAAATCGGGATCTCCCGAATCCCCGAAGAAAGCCTTCGGGAGACTTGGGCCACAAACCGGCAACTGTAGGACAGCGCTTTCTATTCGGCGGCGACTGCTGCGGCGGCTCCTGCCCTCGCGTGGCGCGCCTTCGCGCTTCGGATCTTCCACAGCGTCTGCGCGGTGATGATCAGGTCGGGCGCAATCAGCGCAACGATCACAAGGCTCCACAGCATGTCGGACAGGAATTGCGGATCGGCCTCGGTATCCATGAACGCATCGGGCACGCGGGCGAGGATGAAGATCAACGTCAGCCCATAGCTGCGCATCATCCATGCCTTGTGCAGCGGCATTTGGTTCGAGCGGATGCAGGCCCAGGCGATCAGCGCGCAAAGCGGCCACAGGCCCGCCTGGAAGACCTGCTCGATATGGATCGTCACCGGCTCGAGCGGCCCCGTGCCGATGTAAAGCGCGATTGGAGCGGAGAAGCAGACCGCGAGAAGATAGACCTTGCCGAGCGTTCGGTGCAGCGCCGGCCTGGTGCGCCGAATACGGCTCGACATCTGCATCGTCCCGGCGGTGAGCGCGGTGGCCCCGCCAAGGCCGTGAAGGATCAGCGCCGTCTTGTAGGCTGCGATCCGCTGCAAGTGCGGATCAGATGCGGACGCGAACCAGAAGCGCTCGTCGACCCACAGCACGAGCAGCACGAGCAGGCCCATGACCGCGAAGAAGGACCATTTCATAAGGTCGGGCGATGTGGACGAAGCCGAGGAAGATATGCGCGTGCTACTGGCCATGGATGCTGCTCCCCCCGAAGCGGCGGAAATGAACGCATCCGTCGGGAAGCGGCGTAGCATGCATCGTCGATGCTGTCGCGAATAGGCTTCAGCGTCGGCTACTCGACTTTAATGCGACAGCGTCCCTTCATGATGCTATCGCTGCTCGCGGGGGAAGTCGGGGGGAGCACATCATGCCCTATCGCCACGCGCCTTATTACATGCTGGGCGTCATCGTCACGATCATCATCGGCTTCTGGCCGAGCTATTTTGCGGTTGCACCGGCGGTGCCCTGGCAGTTCCACGCCCACGGAATCGCTGCAAGCTGCTGGGTGCTGATGGTCACCGCGCAAAGCTGGACCGCGCAGCACAAGAACCAGCTTCAGTTCCACCGCGCTGTCGGCAAGGCGAGCCTGTTCCTGTTCCCGTTCCTGACCGGCGGCCTCGCGGCGATCATCAGCCGCCAGGGCCAGGATTTCGTCGCGAACGATCCCGTCAACCTGCTCTACGGGCCCGGCTTCATGATCGGGACGATGGTCGCGATCGCGGCCTATGTGACCGTCTATTACCGGGCGCTCAAATACCGGAGGAAGGTGTGGGTCCACGCCGGCTACATGCTGTCGACGCCGCTGATCCTGTTCGAATCGCCGTTCAGCCGCATCATGGGCCTCTACATTCCCGCCTTCGGAGTGAAGGGCCCGGCCGACTTCCCGCACATCATGCAGACGATCGTCTGGTCGTGCGTGATCGAGCTCGCAATCATCGCCTTCATCTGGTGGCGCGTGCGCGAGCGGGCGAAGCCCTTCCTCGTCACCGGCGTACTGATCATCGTCGAGGTGCTGGCCTTGGTGCTGGCGAGCGACTTCCCGGCGCTGAAGCGGCTGGACGCCTTCATCGGCCATACGCCGGGCGCCGCGATCTGGCTCATCGGCCTCGCTATCGGAACGCTGACGAGCTGGGCCGGATGGAATGCCGGCAAAAGCGCGGCCGTGGCGGTCAAGGCGGTCCCGCAACCGGCCTGATTGCGCGCTAACGCGAAGGTAAGCGCCGGCGCGTAGGCTTGCGCGTGTGAGCAGCCATTGGAAACCCGAAGTCGTTTGGACAAATCCGGCGGCGTATCGCCGTCGGCACAAGCCCCGCGCCGTCCAGGCGGTGGCCATCGTCGCGGTCATGCTTGCGGCAATTGCCAGTGGGATCGGCTGGCAATGGTGGAATTTGCGGCCGGTGGAAAGCGGGCCTCCTTCCTCGCCCATCGAGTGGAATGCCGTTCAGGCGGTGCCGACGCGAACGCCCGATGCCGAGGATGTTGCGTGGGAGAAAAGGGCGCGAGAACTGGACAATGCTGTCATTGCGAGCCCCGAAGGGGCGCGGCAATCCAGGCTGGATCGCGTCGCTTACGCTCGCGATGACGGCACAATCACCGGCACGATCTATGTCATCGACGGCGACACGTTCAGCCTCCGCGGGCGGCGCATCCGGATCATCGGCATGGACGCGCCGGAGACGCACCCGTCGCGCTGCGCGCAGGAGGCACAGCTCGGCAATGCTGCGACGGACAAGCTACGCGCGCTGCTGAGGAGCGGAACGATCACGATGAGCGGCTCGGGCCATGACCAGTACGGCCGCGACCTTCGGAAGGTGTTCGTCAATGGCGTGGATGTGGCGGACTCGATGATCTCGGCGGGACTGGCACGGAGCTACGACGGCGGGAAGAAACAATCGTGGTGTTGACGTCGCGGGTCAAAGGCCGCGGCTAGGGACATTAACGTATGTTTGGAGGAGCCTGTCTCCTCCATTCAGGCTTCTGGCCCAAACAGGGAGAAGCCGCCATGACCTCGAAGCTCCAGCTCGCATCGATGGCGATGTTCATCGTCGTCTCCATGCCGGCGCCGACCGCGGCGCAGCCCGCGCCGGCACCTGCACCCGCCGCGGCGCAGGCACCGATCGTGATCATGCGCAAGCTTCCGCCCTCGCCCGACCTGCTGGTGCGAACGGTGTTCATCGGCGATCTCGATCTCACCTCTGCGAATGGGCAAAAGGAGATGGAGGTGCGCGTGAGCAAGGCGGTCGACGACATGTGCACCATTCCCGCGCCGCTGCCGTCGTACAAGGGACCGATGGAGAAGCCGTGCCATGACGAAGCGTGGGTGAGCGCCAGGTGGCAGATGCGCGACGCGATGGAACGGGCGCACGGGGGGCAGGGGCAGCCATAACGAATGGGATCGGCCGGATAATGGGCAACGGACTCCGGCCGATCTCAACCCAGCTGCCCTGCCCGACCGTCAGACGGCGAGCGGCCTTGCGGAGCTGACCTTGGTCATCAGGGCGCCAAGCACGGCGGCGATGATCAGCAGCGCCGGAACGTCGCCGACTAAGTGGCCCATCATGTTCGGCGTCCGGAACGACTCCCACGCCATCACGGCAGCATGGGCGAGGCTGGACCAGACCACAAACCAGATCAGCGAGGCGTTCGCCGCCGGGTCCTTCGCCGAGCGGATCATGAACACGCCGAGCGTGAAATAGACGGCGACGATCATCAGGAAATAGTCGTTCGCCATCGGGCCGCCCGAGTGCCAGGCCCAGCCCGACGCCCATAGGATCGACAGCGGATAGATGAGCAGGAAGGCCGCGCCGAAGACGATCAGCGCTGCCGAGAGAAGCGGGTTCTTGGATGACATTGGATTTATACCTTTCCAGTTGGAGCTGGTCGGCCGCGACGCGCTCGGGGCAATGAGCAATGCGGCGTCAACAGGACGGTGCGCCTGGACGCGCGAGATGGCCGCGGCGTCCAACTGGCCGCCCCGACACGGAAGCGGCATCGTTACACGTCCTACATGATAGAGAAGCGACTCGGCCAATCAATGGCGGCGCGAAGGCGATAAGCGCGGCTTATGCGACGGCTACCCCCTGTGCGCGGGCGCAGGCGATGCACAAGGCCGCTTCCGGTCGGGCCTCGAGCCGCTCGGGCGCATATCTCCTCACGTCCCCAGCAGCGGCTGACCAGCGCGCGCCAGCCGTGCAGCGGCTTGGGCAGATGGACATGCATGGAAAAGCCCCCTTCCCGAGGTGAGAGGCTAGGGCGAATGGTTCGGAAATCAAAGTGGAAGCCGACCGGGTGAAAACGGGGCTCCTTCCACTTCCTCCACTTCGTCACCTTCGTAGGATTTCGAACCCCGCGCAGCCGCTTCCCAGCATCGCGTCGCGGACATGGAACAAGTGGGGGCCTGTAGGAAAGCTCTTTCAGCCGCCGGGCAGAAGGGAAGAGAGAGGGCGGGCCTGGTCGGCCCGATCAAGTTGAGGACGGACAAGCCATCAGTGCCACTGCTTTCCGATCTGGGCCTTCATGTCGAGCTGGCCCGAAGACACGGGCTCGACGCAGGTTCCGTAGGTCTTGCGTACCTCGGCGAGGAGCGCCGCCTCCTGCGCGGGCGTGAGGCGAAGGCCTTGGGCGTCGAGGTACCTGATGAACACGAGCGACTGTCCGGTCATCGAGCGGTTATCCCGCCGCAACCTCGAGATCACCTGATAAAGCCGGTCCTGTTGCGCTCCGGAAAGCCGGCCTTCGCCGCTGAGGCTCGCCTCGAGCTCGGCCAACTCGGACCCTTCGTCCCTGTTGGTCTGGCCGAGAGATGGAATCATCACATAAGACTGCGACCAGCCGAGCAAGCGCTTTGATCCGGAGGGAACGAGGACCTGCGACGAGACAGCCGCTTCCCACGCCTGTTCGTCCCAGGTGCGATCGATGGGTCGGTAAGCTGCCGCAAGCGCCAGCACTTTTGTGCGATCTCCCGAAGCGACCGCATGCTGGAGCGCGTCGAGCTGACCGGCGTAGCAATGGTAGATGGCCGTCCGGGTAAAAGCCTGCGGCAGGTCGTCGTCGCGAAGCTCTTTCACCATCGCGTCCTCGGCCTCGCGAAGTTCCGACCTGTGGTGGATTGTCTCGACGATCTGCTCGGCGCCGAGCGCGATCAGAACGCCGACGACGATGATCCCGACTTCGCCGACAAGCGCGCGCCAGCCGTGCAGCGGCTTGGGCAGATGGACATGCATGGAAAAGCCCCCTTCCCCGTGGCGGGAGGCTAGGGGCGGGAGCGGGGACGTCAATGGCCTGGCGCGGAGCTACGACGGCGGGATGAAGCAGGGGTGGTGCTAGGCTGAAGCACCGAGCGCAGGCGAGCGATTGCGTTCGCAATCGGGAGCCAGCGCATAGAGATGCGGAAGCTCGGCCGGCGGGTCGGCGGAGCCGAGCCCGTTCGACGTCACGGATTTACTCCGTGACGGCAGCGCATTTCCGCGTGGCCGTCCAGAATGGATCTGCGCAAGATTTTGCTGCACTCCTTCGTCATGTTTGAGACGTATTCGTACGATTTGCCTCATGTGCTGCCCGCGAAGGTGCGGGAACGTTGGCTGTTTTTGGAATCAAATTCCGCTGCAGCCGTCATTCAGGCAGTCTGTCCCAACGAGTGGAACGATATCGTTGAGGTACTAAGCTCGTTTTCGCTCAATGCGGTCTCGCTTCTGACACCAGGCGGAAGTCGTGGCGTTATCGCCGAAGCAATTGACAACGCTTTTTCTGCTCGTGGCTGGCGCGAGGCACGACTCGACTTGGAAACTAAAGGTATCCTCTTTGGGAAAGATGGAAAAAAGATCGAAGAGCTGCCCGCGATCTATCAAAAGGGATATCTGGTAGATAACTTCAAGAACCGCATTGTATTGGATGTCGAGTGGAACGCTAAAGACGGAAACTTAGATCGCGACTTGGCAGCTTACCGATCTTGGTACGATGCAGGCATTATTTCGGCTGCAGTGATAATCACAAAGGACAGACCTTCGCTTCGTGACCTCAATCGGAAGCTATGGGCGGACTATCTCTCGACCCTTCCCACTGATCAGAGAGCCCAAGTTCAACCGGTCGATTTCAAAACATCGACGGTCACTTCATTCGACACCGCAGAAATGCGTGTACGACGAGGCGTGATGGGATCTTGTCCAATGTTGATTATCGGCGCGACTTTGGCGACTTACGACGGTACTGCGTACTCGGTTTAGCTACTCCGCCGCGATCGGCAGGGCGCTGTTATAATTGTAGGTCGGCCAGTCGGGCTTGTAGCTTTCGTCGGCTTGATTGCCCCAAACAGTCCAACCTCGGCGCTTTCCACGGCTGAACATTTCGAGGCGCGGACCCCAGCTGCACTCCTCAATCAGCTTGTATTGCTCGTCAGGCTTGCGGCTGTGCTCGCGCTTGCGGGTGCGCATGATGTTCACTTGGCTGCGCGCTGGTGCGAGCGTGCGTGCATTCTTGCCGCGCGTGCCGAAGAGCAGAAGCTCTGTTACGTTGCGGAAGTAAAAGCCAACGCCGCGACCGTCTGGCTCGCCGTCCTTTCGGATCTTCTCCCAGACGATGTTCGAGACATATTTGAAGCCCCAAGCATCCATCACCTTGAGGCCGTCGGGCAGGAGCGCGTTCGGTACCCAGAGATACAGGTGCGACGGCTCGGCGGCGATTTCCCGCACCGGAAGCTCGCAAATCTCGTCGAGTGTCATGGTACCGTAGCGATTCAGCCGCTTGTGCTCCGGCGCAATCTTTCCCGTGCGATTCTGGAACTGCCAAGGCGGATCGGCCAGAATCGTTCCAAATTTCTGGCCGCGAGCGGCGATTCTGAGGTCGTCTGCGGCCGAGAACATAACGAGATCTTTATTCCGCAATTTGCGGAATACGCAAGATTGAAATTACCGAAATGGTAAGCGAGCGGCCTGCCAACATCACATTTCTGTGGGTTGAGTGCGCGCGTCACTTTCCACATCAGTAAGTCGCGCGAGTGTTAAACCACCTGCGGTCCCGAGTCCCAGTCCTTTGCGGCAGTCGCTTCTTCGATGCGAGGAATCGCACGACGATAAAGCCGCCACGAATAGAGGAAGCTTAAGCCTTCACCACCGGCAAGAGATACCAACCATGACAGACCGGGCCGATCGAACGCGCTCTCCCCAATTGCAAATGTGAGCAGGAAGCCTACCCCAACGGAAAAAACTAGGCCTGTCATGATAGCGCGAAAGCAGGCGCCAACGACGAGCCACCGTCGTTGCGAGCGCGTCATAGCCGACCACGGCATCTTACCTGTTCTGTTTAGTGTGCCACACCATTGGCATCGCATAGCGGGCACACCGAGAAGCGGATTGCCGCCACCGGTCATCCGATAGCCATTGCTCATTGATTCGCCGCAATGGCCGCAGCGAATGTTTCGATACACGGCCATAACACGCCGAACCTCGTTTAGTTACTCCGCCGCAACTCCCGCCGCGCTGAACATATCGCCGTCGTCCTTCGGCTCGGCCTCGCCGGTCGCAGCGTCGTTCGCCGCCGCCTTCGCCTTCTGCCTGCGGTCGAAGTTATCCCAGACCGTGTTCCAATCCCCCCGCGTCGCGGCCTTCGAATATTCGGTCGCCCTCGTCTCGAAGAAGTTGGCGTGCTCGACACCGTTGAGGAGCGGGGCGAGCCAGGGGAGCGGGTGCTCGTCGACCATGTAGACGGGCGCGAAGCCCAATTGCCCCAGCCGCCAGTCGGCGAGGTAGCGGATGTACTTCTTGATCTCCTTCGGGCTCATGCCGTTGACCGGCCCCATCTCGAACGCGAGATCGATGAACGCATCCTCCAGCCGCACCGTCTTCTGGCACTGGTCGATGATCTCTTCCTTGACCGCCTTGGTCAGGCAGTCGCGTTCCTTGGTGAAGGCGTGGAACAGCTTGGTGATGCCTTCGCAATGCAGGCTCTCG
>JAICSX010000006.1 GCA_025936675.1 Sphingomonas sp. | reverse complement strand
GTCGATCGGCCGTTATGGGCCTTACCTCGCGCACGACGGCAAGTATGCAAAGCTCGGCTCGACCGCCGAGGTTTTCGAGACGGGCATGAACGCTGCGGTCTCGAAGCTCGCTGACGCTGCTGCAGGCGGTGGGCGCCAAAGGTCAGCTTCGCGCGAACCTATCGCCCTGCTCGGCAAGCACCCGAACGGCAATGACGTGAAGGTAATGGCGGGTCGCTATGGGCCGTATGTCAGCGACGGCGCGACCCACGCAACATTGCCGCGTGGTGCGGAACTCAAGGCCATTACGCTGGACGAGGCGATCCGGCTGATCGACGAGAGGGCAGCCAAAGGGCCCGCAAAGAAGGGCGGCCGGAAGCCCGCGCGAAGGATGAAGAAGAAGTGATCGACATCCATCTGCAATGGTTGCCGCATGGAAAGGCTTTGCCTGCGCCAAGTTATGCGACCGACGGGGCCGCCGGGCTCGACGTTGTCGCGGCCGAGGACGTCACGCTCGCTCCAGGTCAGCGGCATGCGGTTGCAACTGGTTTCGCGATTGCAATCCCGCACGGCTTTGAGGTGCAGGTCCGGCCGCGCTCCGGACTAGCTCTCAAGCACGGCATCACCTGCCTCAACACGCCCGGGACGATCGACGAGGATTATCGCGGTGAGGTGAAGGTGATCCTCGCCAACCTCGGCAGTGAGCCGTTCGAGGTCCGCCGCGGCGAGCGCATCGCGCAACTGGTACCCGCGCCGGTCACCAAAGCGGCTTTCCGCGAAGTGGCGGAGCTGAGCGAGACAAGCCGAGGTGCCGGGGGCTTCGGCTCCACAGGCCAGTGAGTCTCTCCGACGACGAGCTCGACCGCTACGCACGGCAGATCGTGCTGCCGCAGGTTGGCGGCGTCGGTCAGCGCAAGATCAAGTCGGCGTCGGTGGCCATCATCGGCGCAGGCGGAATCGGCAGCGCGGTCATTCCAGCGCTTGCTGGAGCGGGCGTCGACAAACTGACGATCATCGACTCAGACGTGGTCGAGATCGCCAACCTCCATCGCCAAACACTTTTCTCCGAGAGTGATGAAGGCAGACCCAAGGCTGAGGTGGCTACCGAATTCGTGAAAGGCCTCAATCGCTTCGTGGACGTGATTGCGAAGAGTGAGCGGATCGATTTGGACAACGCAGCAGAACTTGTCAGCGGCCATGATCTCGTCATCGACGGAAGCGATAATTTCGCGACGCGGCTGGCGGTTAGCGATGGCTGCGTTGCGCTCGGCATTCCGCTGATCTCCGCGGCAGCGATTCAGTTTCGGGGGCAAGTGGGCTTGTTCCGGGGTCAGCCCTGCTTTCGCTGCTTCGTCGGCGATGCGTTCGACGCGGAAGATTGCGACAATTGCGCCGAGCTTGGCGTCCTTGGGGCGCTCACGGCGACGGTGGGAAGCTTCGCCGCGCTGTTGGCGGTCAATTCGATCGTCGGGATCGGCGAAGAACAGGCCGGACGCGTTCACCTGTTCGACGGCGAAAAGCTCGAATGGCGAACGATCCGCATCCCCGGCGAACCAGCATGCCGATCCTGCGGCTCAGCCTAGAGCTTTCGCGATCCTTGCGACGAGAAGCCGCGCGACTTCTTCCTTCGGAGCATCGGGCCAGTCCTCGACGCCGTCAGTGGTGACAAGGTGCACGCGGTTGCGGTGACCGCCCATGACTTCACCCGAGACATCATTGGCGACGATCCAGTCGGCATTCTTTGCTTTGCGCTTGGCGATCGCCCGCTGGACGACATTTTCGGTTTCCGCCGCGAAACCAACAAGGAGGCGAGGGCGCTGAGGCGAGGCGCCAAGTTCGGCGAGGATGTCACGGGTCGGCGTGAACTTCAGCTGCGGTGGACCTGCACCTTTCTTGAGCTTGGTCGCGGATGGCTCGACGCGCCAGTCGGCCACCGCTGCCACAAGAACGGCGGTGTCCGCGGGAAGTGCTGCGAAAGCCGCTTGGGCCATTTGCTCGGCAGTCTCGACTTCCACGCGATGAACGCCAGCTGGCGTTTCCAGCGCCACCGGCCCCGCCACGAGAGTAACTCGAGCACCTGCTTCGGCAGCGGCTCGAGCGATCGCGAACCCCTGGCGGCCCGAAGAGCGGTTCGCGATCACGCGCACCGGATCGATCGGCTCGTGAGTCGGGCCGGCAGTGACGAGAACATGTCTACCGGCAAGCGTCACTTCAGAAGGTCGGAAAGCTGGTCGATGATGTCCTGCGGCTCGGGAAGGCGCCCGGGACCGAACTCGCCGCAAGCCATCTCGCCTTCGGCCGGATCGATGATCCGAACCCCGTCGGCTTTCAGCTGCGCAAGGTTCCGTTGGGTTGCCTTGTGCCGCCACATTCGAACGTTCATCGCGGGCGCAACCACCACGGGCTTATCCGTCGCGAGAAGCAGCGTCGTTGCGAGATCGTCGGCTATTCCGACTGCCATCTTCGCCAGCAGGTCTGCGGTGGCCGGACAAACCAGTACGAAATCGGAGGCTCGGCTCAGTTGGATGTGGCCGATCTCAACCTCGTCCTTCAGCTCCCACAGCGACGTGTGAACCTGGCTCTCGGCCAACGTTCCGAGGCTCATCGCGGTGACGAAATGCTCGCCGCCGCTCGTCAGCACGGGAGTTACGCTGTGACCGCCTTTCTTGAGCAGCCGCACCAGCTCCAGCGACTTGTAAGCCGCGATCCCGCCGCCGACGATGAGAAGCACCTTCGTCATGCGCTCAGCCTAGCACAAACAGCAGCAGGGCGCCGATTGCCGCACCGATCACGCCTGCAGCGGCATACCCAAACCAATTGCGCCGCTCGATAACGGCAATGTCGGGAAGCGGCGGCGGGGGCGGTGCTGCTCCGCGCGGCGGATAATAATCGTCGATGCGGTTGATCAGCTCCGGGATCTTTTTGAACGCCCGTACGAGATCGATCAGCCGGTCGGCATAATAAGCTTCGGGCCCAAGCTCGGAGCGGATCCACTCGCTGATAAACGGCTCGGCCGTCTCCCACATGTTGATGTCGGGATCGAGCGCGGAGGCGACGCCCTCGTTCATCACCATCGTCTTCTGGAGCAGAAGCAGGTGGGGCTGGGTCGGCATGTCGAAATCGCGCGTGATGGAGAACAGGCTCTCAAGCATGCGGCCAACCGAGATGTCCTTCACTGGAAGTCCGCGGATCGGTTCGCCGGCCGCGCGAAGGGCGGTCGCGAACTCGTCAACATTGTGGTGCGCGGGGACATACTGCGCTTCGAAATGGATTTCGGCGACGCGGCGGTAATTGCCGGTGATTAGGCCGTAGAGGATCTCCGCAAGCCACATTCGCGCGCGCCGGTCGATCCGTCCCATGATCCCGAAGTCGATCGCGGCAATGCGTCCGTCGGGAAGAGCAAACAGATTTCCGTGGTGGAGGTCGGCATGGAAGAAGCCGTCGACCACCGCCTGGCGGAGGAATGCGCGAACGAGCGTTGAAGCGAGCGCGGTGCAGTCTTGGTCGGCTTCGATCAATGCCTGACGGTCATTGAGCTTAATCCCGTCGAGCCATTCGAGCGTGAGCACGCGCCGCGCCGTTCGCCGCCAGTCAATCTCCGGCACATAATAGCCGGGCTCGGCGATCATATTCTCCCGGAGCTCGGACGCGGAGGCGGCTTCGCGCTGCAGGTCGAGCTCGCGTGCTGTCCACTGCTTGAACTGGGCGACGACGAGACGAGGCCGCAGCCGGGCGGGTTCGCCGCCGAAGCTTTCGACATGGGCCGCCGCCCATTCGTAAGTATCAATCGCTTTCGCGAATTCTTCCTCGATTCCGGGGCGGAGCACTTTTACCGCGACTTCGCGGCCGTCGGTGGTGGTGGCGCGATGGACCTGGGCGATCGAGGCCGCTCCAACCGGCACTTCATCGAATCTCGAGAAAAGCGAATCCAGCGGCGCGTTGAACGAGCTTTCGATCGTTCTTTTGATCTTCTCGATGGGAGCTGGCGGAAGGTCGTCCTGAAGCTGGGATAGGTTCGCCGCCGCTTTCTCACCAACGAGGTCGGGCCGGGTCGAAAGCGCTTGGCCGAGCTTGATGGCGGCTGGACCGATCGCGACCAGCGCCGCAGCATAATCCGGCGTCGGCGGGATCCGTGCGCCGAACCGTGCAATCCGGGCGAGCCGGCGCACTGGCGGGGGCGTCAGCGGGTCTTCCTCAATCCCGCGAAGTGCGCCGTGTCGTGCCAGAGTCCGGCCCCACTTCAGCAAACGCCACAGATGGGTGACGGAAGCGGTCAAATTTTCCAGCCGCTGTGAATGGTGACGAGGCCGCCAAGCATCGGCTCGGCCGAGGCGCGCACGAACCCCCCCTCGCTGATCATCGCCTTGAATGCCGCTGGCCGTGGAAAACGTCTGATACTCTCGACGAGATAGCGATAGCTGTCCTCGTCATCCGCGACAGCCTTGCCGATGCGCGGAATGAGGTTCGACGCGAAAGCCTCGTAAAGTGTCGAGAAGCCCGGCCAATCGCTGGACGAGAATTCCATGCAGTAGAAACGGCCACCTCGTTTCAGCACCCGATGCGCTTCGCGGAGCGCGGCGGGAATGTCGGTGACGTTCCTAATCCCGAACACGATCGTGTAGGCGTCGAAGCTCGCATCGGCGAAGGTCAACGACTCCGCGTTCTCCACCTTCCATCCGAGTCCCGTAAGACCGCGCTCCTTTGCGCGCTCCTTCCCGACCTCCAGCATATCGGCGTTGATGTCGGCGACGGTGACGTGCGCGCCGCGGCGCACCATTCGGAAAGCGACGTCGCCGGTCCCGCCTGCCATGTCGAGGATTTCCTCGCCCGGTCGCGGCTTCACTCGTGCGACGAAACGGTCTTTCCACAGCCGGTGCATTCCGCCCGACATCAGATCGTTCATCAGGTCATATTTGCGCGCGACCGAGCTGAAGACCTGGCCGACGCGTCGCGTCTTCTCCTCGGGGCTGACCAGCTCGTCGCCGAAATTGACCTGCTCTGACATGGGCTCGTGCCTCTAGCGGCGTTGAACGCCCTCCGCCATATCGGCGCTCCATGCCCGAGCTTCCCGAAGTTGAAACTACTGTCCGCGGACTCGAGCAGGTGCTCCGCGGCCGCCGCATCGCGCGCGTCGAAGCACGCCGGCCCGATCTCAGGCGTGCGCTACCGGAAGATCTGGGCCAGCGGCTGACCGGCGCGCGTGTCACTGGCCTGCGCCGACGCGCCAAGTACGGGCTCATCGACACCGATCGCGACGACACCCTCGTCTTCCATCTCGGCATGTCGGGAAAGTGGCGCATCGATCCGTCTGAGATCGGGAAGCACGATCATCTCGTCATGGAGACCGACGAGGGCCGTCGGCTCGCCTTGAACGATGCTCGAAGGTTTGGATCGCTCGACCTCGTCGCAACCGACGAGCTTCAGGAGTGGCCCGCCTTCAAGGCTCTGGGCCCGGAGCCGCTGGACCTCGATCCTCGCGATCTCAAGAAGCGGCTCGCAGGCCGAAGTGCAGCGATCAAGCTGCTCCTCCTCGATCAAAGCATCGTCGCTGGGCTAGGCAACATTTACGTCTGCGAGGCGCTCTACCGGGCAGGCATTCACCCGACGCGGGCCGGGGGCTCGGTTTCGCTAGCGCGCCTCGAGCGCCTCGTCCCCGCGATTCACGATGTCCTGGATGAGGCGATCGCAGCAGGCGGGTCGACGTTGCGAGACTTCGCCTCGCCCGGTGGAGAGCTAGGCTATTTCTCGAAGCAATTTGCAGTCTACGACCGCGAAGGACGGCCGTGTCCGAACGACGGAACGGTCAGGCGCATCGTCCAGGGCGGCCGCTCGACTTTCTATTGTCCCAAATGCCAGCATTGACCTCGCGGGCCTCTCTGAGTAGGGGAACGCCCGCGTCGGCGCAGCCGTTTGGCTTTGCGCCGCTTTTTCATTGAGCCGCACGGGACACGAGGAACTTTCATGGCGAATACGCCACAAGCCAAGAAGCGGATCCGCCGCAACGCGAATCGGTCGACCATCAATCATGCGCGGATCAGCCGCATCCGGACATTCATCAAGGCCGTCGAGTCGGCGATCGACTCGGGCAAGAAGGCGGAAGCCGTCGAGGCGCTGAAGAAGGTTCAGCCGGAGATTGCTCGTGGCGTCTCCCGCGGGGTTATCCACAGGAACACGGCCGCTCGGAAATTTTCCCGCCTGTCCAAACGGGTTGCGTCGCTCGGCTAAAACAGCCTCGCAATAAATGCCCGATCGAGCCTCGGATCAGGTCGCGACTCGTTCGACTTCGCCGACATATAAAAAATGCAGCAATTCCCGCGATTCGCACGGTAGTTAACGGGCTGCTAACCAAAAAAATGGCGGTTTTTCGCCATTCCGTCGAACTTTCGGCCTGTTTCCTATGTCAAGTCTCATTATTTCACTTTCGTGAAAAAACGGCACTTGCAAGCAGCCGATTAGACTCGCAGAAAGGCCTTTCCGGGCGCGAATCCGCGCCGGGGGCAAGAGAGAAAAAAGACTTCCGGCGTGCGACTCGGTTGCTCGCGACGGGATCGGCTTGTCTCTTGATTGGGGGCCAGAGGAGGGAGACGCAGGACAGTGCAGGCGGCTGGGGCGAATTCTTCAACGGAGCTGGCTGGGGGGCCAGTTGCAGCGCCGCTTGAGGCGGCCTGGGAATCGATCCGGACGGGACTTCGCCGTGATCTGGGCGCACGCACGTTCGACGGCTGGTTGAAGCCAGCGGAGCTGGGAGCTTTCGAGCCAGATAGCGGCGTTCTCGATCTGGTCATGCCAAGCCAGTTCATGGCGGACTGGGTCCGGTCGCATTTCGGCGAGCGGCTTACCCTCGCATGGAAGACCGTTTTGCCAATCGTGCGCGATGTTCGAATCGTCGCGGCGGCTGATGCTCCGCGGCCGGCGCCGCTGCTGATTCTCGAAGAATCGGTGCCGCCCATCGAACGCGACCCCGACGCTCCCAATTTCGACCCGCGCTATCGCTTCGAGACGTTCGTCGTCGGAAAGGCGAACGAAGTCGCCGCAACCGCGGCGCGGACTTTGGCAACGTCACCCGCCGTCAACTTCAACCCGCTGTTCATCCACGGCGGTACGGGACGGGGTAAGACCCACCTGCTGCACGCGATCGGTCATGCCTTTGTCGCCCGCAACCGCGGCGCCCGTGTCGTTTCGATGTCGGCGGAAAAATTCATGGTCGAGTTCATCCGTGCGCTGAAGGAAAACGATACGATCGGGTTCAAGCAGCGCCTGCGGAATGCCGACCTGCTGCTGATCGACGACGTCCAGTTCATCGCCGGCAAGGATTCGACCCAGGAAGAATTCTTCCACACGATGAACGAGATCATCACCGCCGGGCGGCGGCTGGTGATCACGTCGGACCGTGCGCCGCAGGACCTCGACGGAATCGCGCCGCGGATTCTGTCGCGACTCTCTTGGGGGTTGGTCGCCGACATCAACTCGGCTGACTACGAGTTGCGGTTCAACATCATCGTTTCGAAGCTGGAGGCGCTTCCCGGGGTCGACATGCCGCGGCCAGTGATCGATTTCCTCGCGCGGCGGGTGACCAGCTCGATCCGCGAGCTCGAGGGCGCGCTCAATCGCATCGGCGCTTATGCGATGATGACGGGCCGCGAGATCGACGTCGCATTCGTCGAGGAAGTGCTCGCCAACGTTCTTCGCGCAAACCAGCGGCGCATCTCGATCGATGAGATTCAGACCCAGGTCGCCGAGCATTATCGTATTCGGAAGGCAGAGATGACGTCGGCGCGCCGCGCCCGCGAGGTAGCCCGTCCGCGCCAGGTCGCGATGTATCTGTCCAAGCAACTGACTCCGAAGTCGCTGCCCGACATCGGTCGGCGCTTTGGTGGTCGTGATCATACGACGGTGATCCACGCCGTTCGGCAGATCGAGAAGCTGCGGGCCAGCGATGTCGAGCTAGACGCGGATATCCGGCTGCTGACGAGACAGCTGGAAGGCTGAACTTTCAGTTGAAGCGCAAAAGAAAAGGCCCGCCGGAGCCACTCCGGCGGGCCTTCTTCTTGCGTCGTGCGACGTTGCTTAGGTTCGCGCCTTCGGGCGCGCGGGGATGGTGATCCTCACCGTCTCGCCGCTGCGTCCGGGAAAGCCCGTAAACATGGCATCGACGAGGCTTGGGATGACAACGTCTAGCCGGTTGGTCGTGGAGCGTGCCTGGGCGCGGCCGTCGAACAGCGGCGCGTTCGTGCCGGTCGCGCGGATGTGGAGGTCGATCTGGCTACGGTACTCGACGTAGCTGTCGACGCCTCCGCCATACCAGAACGGATCGTTCCAGCCCCACGCATAGCGGCCACCCCAACCCCAGCCAAAGCGCGGACCGTAGAACCCGGCGCCCCAAAACGGGCTATAGGCCGCACTCGGGAAGGGATCTTCCACGTAGCGGACCTGCCCGCGATCGACGCCATAGCCGAACTGAACGACCATGTTCGCGCTGCTGACATCAGTCGCGGGCCGATAGCCGCGAGCTTCCAGCTGCTGAGCGACGATTCCGGCGTAGCGCTGGAATTCCAGGCCGCCGTTGCGGGCCATCCCGCCATCCGGCACGACATAGAAGGTTTGCCCCTGCGGCGCTGGCATTGCCTGGTAACGCGAGACCGTGGACGTGATGGATTCGGCGCAGGCGGAAAGCGTAACGGCGGCTGTGCCGAGCGCGATCGCTGCTGCAATCTTACGAATACGCATGGTTACTCCCCCCTCAGAAGGGCTTGAAAACAACAATGGTGAAAGCCGGCTCATAGCATCAACGGCTGTGAACGGTCGATGAAGCGTTCGGTCGGTCCGACGAGCCGATACTCGCCTCAGCTCGATTGGTGCAGCCAGGCGAGCGCGTACTTAACTGCCGCGACGCCCCATACGACCAGCGCGGCGTCAAACGCGATCGCGAGTATCGCCGCGACAGCGGCAACGATCACAAGCGCACCGTCACGGTAGATCAGCGCAAGCCCGAAGAGTACGATCGCGACAGCGGGAGCGTTGTGGATCATCAGTATGGGAAGGCCTGCGATGACCGACAGGATCATGCACACCAATCCGATCGCCCTTGTGGCCGTTGAGCCGGTCAGGTCAGCCATACGCGGCCGGAAAATTCGTTCGATGCGTGCTTCGACCGGGCCCATCTTCTCGATCAGCTTTTGCAACTCGTCTTTCGTGACTCCGCGCCGGTCGATCCATTGAGGAAACCAGGGGCTTGCGCGCCCAAAGACCATTTGCGCCGAGATGAGCACGAGCGGAATGGCGATGATCGTATTCGTCCCGGGCGGAAGCGGAATGATGTTGATCGCTGCGAAGACGACGAGCAGCCCACCCCAGACCCGCGAATGAAGCTGCCGCGCCAGTTCCGATAATGCGATCCGATCCGGTCCGCTCTGCTCGGCGATCTGGGCAAGCCGCTGCGAGAGCGGGAGCGGCCGTTCCGGCTGGCTTTTGTTATTCAAGAGCGCGGCTATAGCGACAGGCCGACCGCGGCCTTGGCGCGAGCGAGAACAGGGTTGGCCAATACGGACGCGCGGGTTGCGCCTTCGGACAGGATCCGGTCCAGTTCGTCAGGGTGCTGGCGCAGGTCATCGAGGCGGGCACGGATCGGTGCGATGAGGTTGATGAGCACCTCGGCAAGGGCAGGCTTGAACTGGCCAAAGCCCTGTCCCGCGAAGCGGCCGAGCACCTCGTCCATGCTCTGGTCCACGACTGCGGCATAGATTCCGACTAAATTCTTCGCTTCGGGACGCGCCTCCAACCCCTGCGCCGTCTCCGGCAGCGGCTCGGGATCGGTCTTCGCCTTCCTGATCTTCTGCGCGATCTCGTCGTCGCTATCGGTGAGGTGGACCCGGCTCATTTCCGATGGGTCGGACTTCGACATCTTCACCTTGCCGTCCCTCAGCGACATGATCCGTGCTGTCGTCCCGCCGCCGATGAACGGCTCGGGGACGATGAACAGCTCGACATCGAAGTCATTGTTGAACTTGATCGCGATGTCGCGAGTCAGCTCGACATGCTGCTTCTGGTCCTCGCCGACCGGGACGTGGGTCGCTTGGTAGAGCAGGATGTCGGCGGCCTGGAGCACAGGATAGTCGAACAAGGCGACGGACGCGCCCTCGCGGTTCTTGCCGGCCTTGTCCTTCCACTGCGTCATGCGATTGAGCCAGCCCATCCGAGCAGTGCCGTTGAGGATCCACGTGAGCTCGGAATGAGCAGGCACGGCGCTTTGCCGGAACAGGGCCGATTTCTTGGGATCGATGCCGCTGGCGATCAGTGCTGCCGCCATTTCCCGAACGTTCGACCGTAGCTCGGCGGGATCGATGTCGACTGTCAGCGCGTGAAGGTCGGCAAGGAAGAAGAGACATTCCGCTTCCTCCTGCATCCTCACCCAGCGCAGGATCGCGCCGAGCAAATTGCCCAGATGCAGATTGCCCGTCGGCTGGATTCCGGAAAGGACGCGGAAGGGCCCGTTGCTATTCATGCTTGCCGCGTTCGCCTTATCAACACTTTGAGATCGCCGAGCACAAAGCCTCCCGTGACGAAACAGGCGACCGCGTAGACGGCTCCGCCGGCAGCGCAAAGCGCAATCAGCCCGGCGGCGCGGCGGAAGATCGAGCCGGTCATATAGGGATCGAGGAGGGGCGTGATGAAGAACAGCGTGATGCCCATGAGAATCGCCGCGAGTGCCAGCCTCGGCACACGCCGCTTGAGCCTCGAGTCAGCCTCGAAATGGCCGCGCTTCTTCAACTCGTGATAGAGCATCCAGACATTGACGGTCGAAGCAAGCGCCGTCGCCAGCGGCGGCCCCATGTGCTTCAGCGGAAGGATGAATGCCAGGTTGAGCACGAGATTTACCGCGATTGAGATCATCGCGAAACGCATCGGCGTTCTGGTGTCGTGGCGGGCGTAATAGCCGGGCGTGAGCACCTTTACGAGGATGTAGGAGGGAAGTCCGACGGAAAAAGCTGCGAGCGCCTGGCCCGTCCTCAGCGAAGCCGTCGGATCGAATTGGCCGTGTTGGAACAGGCCGGTGATGATCGGAACGCCGCAAATCACGAGCGCGACTGTCGCCGGCAACGTGAACAACAGCGCAAGCTCCATTCCTCGATTCTGCGTGGCCATTGCTTCACTCTCGGCGCCGCGACCGAGCTGGTGGGAGATCGTCGGCAGTAGCACGGTGCCAAGCCCGATTCCGACAAGCCCGAGCGGCAGCTGGTTCAGTCGGTCAGCATAATAAATGTACGAGACCGATCCGGCCGGCAGCAGCTTGGCCGCGAGCGCGGTCGATATGAGCAGGTTGAACTGAACCGCACCGGCGCCCGCTGCCGCCGGTCCGATCAGCCTCAAGAGACGCTTAACGTCGACGTTGAAGGTCGGCCACTTGAGCCTGAGCCGGACGTGATTGGCCCAGCAGGACTGCGCGAGCCAGGCGAGCTGGAGGCCCCCTCCGACCGTAACCGAGATCGCCTGGTATTTCGTCGTGCTCATCGGCTCGTGCGTGTGGAACAACAGCAGCGCGACGATCTGCGCGACGTTGAGGAGGATGGGCGCTGCCGCGGCAACCCAGAATTTGTGCAGCGAGTTAAGAATCCCGCCGAGCAAGGAAGCGAGCGAGATCAGCATCAGATAGGGAAAGGTGAAGCGAGTCAGCGTCACTGCGAAAGCGAACTGCTCGTGCGACGCGCGATGAAATCCCAGCGAGATGAGGTAGGTTGCCGGCCACGCGAACAGCTCTAGGAGCACCGTCATCAGCACCAAAACCGGCAGCAGGACCGAGAGCGCATCTTCTGCAAACGCGAGCCCAGCCGGCAGCCCCGGTCCGTTCTTGTCGGCGACCTTCTTGTTGAACATCGGGATGAAGGCTGCCGAGAAGGCGCCCTCGGCGAAAAGCGCCCGGAACATGTTCGGCATCCGCCACGCGACTGCGAAAGCATCGGACGCGAAGTTCGCACCCACAAATTGCGCGAACAGCATGTCGCGCGCGAGCCCGAGCACGCGGCTGACCAGGGTCAAACCGCCGACTGATCCAAGCGAACGGGCAAGATTCATCCGCTCGGTCCCCCGCGAGCTACGGAAACCTTAGCTCTCTGTCGGCTCTTCCGCTGGCTGAACCGCGCCGCCGTTGCCGCCGGCGAATCCGGCCTGCTGCTGGGCGGCCTCGACCTGTGCCATATAGGCAGACGCGAAGTCGATCGGATCGAGCAGAAGCGGCGGAAAGCCCATTCCGGAGACAGCATCCGAGATGACCTGCCGCGCGAACGGGAAGAGAAGGCGCGGCGCCTCGATGAGCAGAAACGGCGCCATCGCCTCGTCCGGCACGTTGCGGATCCCGAACAGGCCCGCATAGGTAAGGTCGACGACGAAGTGGACGCCATTGTCCGAGCGCGCTGAAATATCGAACTTCAGCGAAATTTCGTGCGTGCCCTGCGCCTGCGCTTGGGCGTTGAGGTTGAACTGCACGTCGAGGCTCGGCTGGATCTGCCAGGAATAGACCTGAGGCGCGCTCGGATTTTCGACCGAAAGATCCTTCACATATTGCGCTAGGATCGAAACCTGCGGCTGGCCGTTATCGTCGGCGCCGTTGCCGCCCGCGTTGGGTTCCTGGTCCGCCATTCATGCTGTCCTTACAAGATGTTGTGCTGTGGTTGCGCTGATCGGGAACCGCCTTTGGGAAGGCGGCGCGTCACGCCCGAGCGACTAGCAGCCGCCAATATGAGGCGCAATGCCACCTTCGTGCGTTGGCTGGTGTTGGAATATTTACGATATGGACACTATGTTGGTACGCTGAGACGCAAGTAGGATTCACCGTTGACCGTTATCGTCATCCTCGCCCTCGTCGCCCTGTTCATCGGGCTTCGCCTTTACAGCGTGCTCGGCGAGCGCACGGGCCATGAGCAACAGCCGATCCTCAAGCCCGCCGAATCCGACGCGCCGGCCGCGCCGCAGGTTAGGCAAGCTGCCGTCCCACAGCCGACGCCAGCCGACAGTGGTGACATGGCGTTCGTGCCGACTGCCGGACCAGGAGTCCGGGCAATTCTGGCCGCCGATTCGAACTTCGACGTCGCTCGTTTCCTCGAGGGCGCCAAGGCGGCCTACCGAATGATTCTCGAGGCCTTCTGGAAAGGTGATCTCGGTGCGCTTCGCAGCCACGTCGAGCCGCACGTCTATGAGGCTTTCGCTTCTGCCGTTGAACAGCGGAAGAAGGAGGGACTGACCCTCGACAACCGGCTCGTCACGATCGACCAGGCAGTCATTTCCGAAGCTAGTCTCGAGCGGGGCGTTGCCATCATCGGCGTTCGCTTCGAAGCGGACATTGCAGCGGTCACGAGGAATTCGGAGGGGCAGGTCGTCGCAGGGTCGCTCAGCGATGCCGTCCAAACCCGAGACCTGTGGACGTTCCGGCGCGATACCGCGGCGAGCGATCCGAACTGGCTATTGATCGAGACCGACGAGGAAGAGTGAGGGTTTGGAAGCGGCTGTCAGCGGCCGCCGCTCTCGCTCTGCTTTCCGCCTGCGCCACGAGACCGGCATCACCTCCTGAAGTAGCGCCGATTGCGCCGCAACCGTCAGCAACGCCGACGCCCACGCCGGTGCCCGTTCCGCCGCCTTCGCCGGTCGGCAAGAATGCCGTCCAGACTGGAGTGAAACTCGAGACACCGCGTGTCCTAAAGGCCGATCGAGCCGCGCGGGCGCTTGGCGCGTTCCGAACAAGCTGCCCTGCTGTGATGACGCGGACCGATGCGTCAGGGCTGACCAACGGCCGCGACTGGCAACAACTCTGCGCGCAGGCCGCGACGCTCGACCCGAGCTTTGCGCCGGGCTTCTTCTACTACGGCTTTGACTGGGTGAAGGTCGGCGACGGCCGGGCCTTTGCGACCGGCTATTACGAGCCTGAAATTGAGGGCTCGCGAACGCCCGGGCCAGGCTATGTTCCGATCTACCGCGTGCCGCCCGATCTCGTTCGCTGCACGCGGCTGGACGGGGGGACGGGCCGCGGCCGGGTCGATGAGACGGGCGCCTGTGTCCTCTACTACACGAGGGCCGAGATTGAAGATGGCGCCCTTGCCGGAAAAGGGCTCGAGCTCGCCTGGGCCAAGGATCCGGTCGAGCTGTTCTTCGCCGAGATCCAGGGATCGGCGCTGGTGAGGTTCGACGATGGCTCGACCATGCAGGTCGGCTACGCCGGGCAGAACGGCCGCGACTATGTGGCCATCGGCAGGCTGCTTCGGGAGCAGAATATCCTTCCTCCTGGCGGCGCGAGCATGCAGGCGATCAAAGATTGGATCCGGGCGAACCCCGATCAGGGTCGCGCGCTCATGCGCCAAAACCTCTCCTACATCTTCTTCAAGCAGATTCCGGGAGCGGCGCCGTTCGGCGCGCTGAATGTCCCGATTGCGGATCAGACCACCGTCGCTGCTGACCCCAATTACGTGCCGCTCGGTGCACCGATTTATCTCGAAAAGGCCGACAGGCCCGAGGTGGACGGCATTTGGGTCGCGCAAGACACCGGCGGTGCGATCAAGGGTCCCAACCGCTTCGATACCTACTGGGGTGCCGGATCAGATGCCGCTGCAATCGCGGGGGGCATGTCGGCAAACGGCGAGGCTTTGATCCTGGTGCCGAAGGGCACGGCGGTCCGTGCGCTCGCTCAGCCCTGAAGAGGCGGAGCTGTGGGCCCGGGTCGCAGCAACGATCCGACCGCTTTCGCGCGCTCGACCTGAACCGACAGTCGTAGAGAAACGCCCTGAAGTCCCAAGCGCGCCAAAGCTGGCGCAGCCTGAGTTGCCGCCGTCGAAGCCCGCTGCTGAGAAGCCTATTCCGATCACCCACAAAACCCTCGACGGCAGCTGGGACAAGAAGCTGAGGATCGGTTCTGTCGAGCCCGACCGAGTGCTCGATCTTCATGGCATGAATCTGGATCGCGCGTGGTCAGCGATCGACCGTCTCCTCGAACAGGCCATCGCCCGTGGCGAACGCGTGATCCTCCTGATCACCGGGCATCATCGACCAGGCGATCAGCCCGTCCAGCGCGGCCGCATCCGGGCCGCGGTTCATGATTGGCTCGCTGCATCCCGCCATTCGCAACACATCGCAGCGGTCCGCGGCGCGCATCGCCGCCATGGCGGCGGCGGAAGCCTTTACTTGATCTTGCGGCGGAACGCTCCCGGCCGCTGACGTTTTCTTAACCTCAAATCGTTAACGCGGGTGTGTAGGCGGAGTCATTCCGCCCCGCGAGGCGCATCCGCACCATGAAGGCAGGCACGGCCCAGAAGATCAGCAACGCGATCCTGTCGTGCGCCGCCGGAGCTGCGTCCTTCCTCTTCTCGCTGACCGCGCTCCTGTATCTGACCGAGTTCGACGAGAAGGTGGTTGCCGCAGTCGTTGCGGGCGCCTTCTGCCTTCTCGTCAGCTATGTCGCCGCGGAACGCCCAAACAGCGAAAGCGCTCGCGCCCTAGCCGCTCTCAGCGACCGGCTACTTGCAGTAGAGGAAGGCGACCTCGTCTCACCCGCGCCCGCGGCGGTTCGCCGCACGATGCCCAAGCTCGCGGCTGCGGTCGACAGCCTCTTCGCGGAGGTTCGGGCGTCGATCGAGAATGCGCACGCGCTCGGCATGTACGACCCGGTGACGTCCCTGCCCAACCGGCTCCATTTCCGTTCGGAAGCCGACAAGCTGATGAGCGAAGTGCTCGATGATGCTCATTCGGCAATGCTGTTCGTCGATCTGGATCGCTTCAAGACGGTCAACGACAGCCTCGGTCACGCCCGCGGCGATCAGCTGCTGATCATGGTCGCGAACCGTCTGCGCGTCGTCGTCAACGCCGAATTCAACGGCAGCGCGCGGACGCGCCCGCTGCTCGCTCGCCTGGCGGGGGACGAGTTCACTATCTTCTTCCCGGAGATCGATTCCGTCGCAAATATCGAGCGCGTCGCCCGGCGGGTCGTCCTCGCGATCTCAGAGCCTTTCGAGCTCTCTTCGCATAGCGTCGATATCGGCGCTTCGATCGGAATCGCGATTTCTCCCGACCACGGGACCAGCATTGAAGCGCTGATGCGCGCGGCAGACATCGCTATGTACCGGGCGAAGTCGAGCGGGGGAGGGCAGCACTGCCTGTTCGACGCGGACTTGGCCGCCGATCACCAACAGCGCGTCGAAACCGAAAAGGCGCTTGGCGAGGCCATTCAGCGCAACGAATTCGTTCTCGCCTTTCAGCCGCAGATGAGCTTGGTGACGGGAGAAGTCGCCGGCGCCGAGGCCCTTTTGCGCTGGAACCATCCGCGCGAAGGCTTGAGACAGCCCAACAGCTTCATTCCGGTCGCTGAGCGCACGGGGCTCATTGCCGAAATCGGGGATTGGGTCGTTGGCGAAGTCGCGGTGACTCTAGCCGGGTGGCATCGCGATGGCTTCGATGGACGCCTGGCGTTCAACATCAGCCCGCGTCAGGTCGAACGGCCGGACTTCTTCCTCAAGCTTCGGCAGGCGTTCGGCGACGCCGGCGTGCCGCTGTCGATGGTCGAACTCGAATTCACCGAAAGTGCCGCAATGGAAGTCAGCGCGACGGTACTCGAGGAAATCGCTGCGCTCAGAAACGATGGCGCCCGCATTGCGATCGACGATTTCGGTACCGGCTATTCGAATCTTGCGAGGCTTCGTTCGATGCCGCTCGATCGAGTGAAGCTCGATCCGTCGCTGACGGCGGACATCGACACCAGCGAAAAGGCCCGCCTCATCGTCCAAGCGGTGATCCAGTTGATCAAGGGCGTGCATTGCGAGGTTGTCGCCGAAGCCGTCGAAACGGTGGCGCAGGCAGACATCTTGCGCGCAATGGGCTGCGACACGGTCCAGGGTTACGTTTTCTCCGAACCGATGTTCGAAGAGGAATTCCTTGCCTGGACGAACAACGCGCGCGGTTCCGGCGCAAAGTCCGTCGCCTAACCGGCGCGTCTAAACCCCAAGTCTTCCTATTGCTGAGGCGACGGTGCAGGGACCGTGGTCACCGGCCGAGCATCATATTGCTCCTGCCGGGCGGTCGTCAGCGCCATCGTCCCGACGCGGTGAACGATATGCGGCGTCACGATGATGTAGAGCTCCGTCTTGCTGCGCGTCTGCTTGTCGGTGCGGAAAGCCTGTCCCACGATCGGGATGTCCCCAAGCAGGGGCACCTTTGTCTTGGTCGTAAGGTCCTCGTCCTGGGTGAGGCCGCCGATCACGAATGAATCGCCGTCGCGGACGGTTGCAGCGGTCTCGGCCTGTCGCTGGCTGATCGTCGGATAGCCCTGCGAATAGCCCGTCACACTCGATACGACGCAGTAGATGTGGCTCGAGACGAAACCGTCTGGGCTGACACGTGGTGCGATTTGCAGGGTGACGCCGACGTTCACATATTGAACCTGCTGCTGAACCCCGTTTACTCCCGACAAGGCGATTGACGTCAGGATCGGCAAGGCGTCGCCGGTGATGATCTTGGCAGTCGACCCGCTCTGCGCCGCGATCCGAGGCTTCGAGACGATGCGGCCGTTTCCTTTGGAGATCTGCGCGTAAAGTGCCGCCTGAAACGCAGCGCTGCTCACATGACCCGCGCACCCGCCGCCGCCAATGTCACAGCCCTGAAGCGGGACGCCGGGCAAAATCGCTTCGCCCGAGTGGAGGCTGACGACGCCGATCTGGCCGTTGGCATTCGAAAAATCGATGCCGATCGCCTTCGAGCCGGTTTCGTTGAGCTCAACCATCTGCGTTTCGAGGATCACGCTGTCGACCGGGATATCGATCGCGGCGATCATCGCCTTCATCCGCTCGATGTAATCGGGTGAGCCCCTCAGCCACACCGCATTCAGCCTGCGGTCGATTGCCATCGACGCATCGACGGACTGGCCGAGCGGCTCGTCGCTGCTTCCGGGCGCCTGGGTAGCCGCCTGGGGCTGGTAGTTATTGCCGGTCAGGCTGTTCGATCCGAACTGCGGTTCACGCGGAACAAAGACGTCGTTCGATTTTACCGCTCCTCCGGGAGAAAGGAGGCCGACGATTTCCGAAACGTCGGCATATTTGAGAAGGACGAGAGCATAGCTGTCTTGCCCCGGCGTCGCTTGATAGCTCGGTGGAAGAGGCCCCGTCGGGCCAACTGGACCATTGTCAGCCTGCTGTGCAGCCTTCTCGATCGTGCTGACATTCACTTCGATGGTCTTCTGGCCACT
The DNA here is from genome assembly GCA_025936675.1 of Sphingomonas sp. The sequence continues at coordinate 54,117 of JAICSX010000006.1, read as the reverse complement.
GGCAACGGCGGCGACGGTGGCGCCCTTGTCGACCTGGAAATGAAGCACGAGCACGCCTTCAGCCTGCACGAACTCGATACCGCGGACGATGCCATGCAAGTCGCGCGGGCTCACCGCCGAAGCGGTGCGGGTGGTCAGCGCAAGCGCTATCGTGGGGTCGTTCGGGTTGTTGCTGAGCGCCTGGAAGCCGTTGACGTTGGGGTCGAGGACGAGCTGAAGATGCGCCTCGCGATCGTTCTCGCTGATCAGGTTTATCTTCGTCAGCGCGACCGTGCTGGGGGTCGGAACCTGCGCTGCGAACGCGGGAACGCTGCCGGCCAGTAGGGCAACCCAGAGCGCAACGAGGATATGGGCAAGTGATTTTGGAAATGCCACCAAGGAATCGCCCAGCCGAGAAAAATGTCGGTTCATCAAATCAATAGCGACGCGGGCTGCGCAAGGCAGCCCGCGTGCTCCGTTGAGGTGGTTAGTTGCTGAACGCACCTATACCATTCGGCGTACCCAGGCCCGTCGGACCATCGTAGCCGGCTTGCGCGTTGCAATAGTAAGAAACGGCGCACGTACCGTTGCTTCCACTCGTCACATCATTGAGGTTGCCCGTGTGCGAGTAGATCGACGACGCGGCGTTGATGCTGCCGTTGCGAAGCGCGAACAACGCGGCAATGAACGGCGAGGACTCGCTCGTCCCGCCCCACACGCCCCAGCTTGAGGTCGTGCGGCTCGCCGGGCCGTACACCGCGACGCCAGTATTCGGATCAGCATTCGACGAAACGTCGGCTTCCATGCGGCCGCCGCACGCGTCGGTCACGCCCTTCTGCCAGCTCGGCTGGGGATGTCCCAGGCCGCAGCCACTGCCCGCACCGTTCCAAACAGTTTCGGTCCAGCCGCGCGTTCCGCCGCCGGCGCGAAGGCTGGTGCCGCCGACTGCGACTGCTCCTGGAGCAGTCGCCGGCCATTGCGCACCATAGCCATAGTCTCCGGAGCTAACGGTGATGGCGATGTTGTTAGCGGCATAGTGCGAATCATATTGCGCGTACGACGACGAGTCCGTGTTGCCGTAGCTGTTGGAGACGGCCTTCACGCCAGGCTGCCCCTTGGCGTAATCGACACCGGTCCAGAGATTGGAGAAGGACGCCGAGCTCGCTTCGACGAGCAGGATGTGACAGCTTGGGCAGGCCGCGCTGACCATGTCGAGATCGAGCGCCTGCTCCTGGTCCCAACCCACGTCGACGCGGCTTGGCGGCTTGCCACCGGTCTGGCCGACGATCCTCAGGCAGCCATTTGAAGTCGTGCACGGCGGAAGGCCATAAGTCGACCGGTAGACCGCCAGATCCGCCTCGGCATTGGGATAACCATAAGCATCAACGATCGCGACGGTCGCGCCGCTGCCGCTGACGCCAGTGAGGCCGTATGCTGACTGCAAGTCGGCCGGTCCGTAACCCTGCGGTGTCGCGGCTGGATTGACCCTGCCGTTGAGCGGATTGCCGCGTGCGTCGGTCACCTGGTGCGCGAAGCAACGTGCAGTGCCCGCCGGATTGCCGCGCGGGCAGACGGCGACGTGAAAAGTACGGCCGCTTTGTTCGACTCGAACGTTCTGCGCCGCCGCTGGGTTTGCGCCGGTAAGACCCAAGGCAAGAGTCAGCGCTGTCGCGCCTAGCATACGCAAATACATGATTTCCCTCCATTCTTACTCAGCCGAGCAAGAATCGGGACCCTGACATCGATTCGGTGGATTGCAAGCGAAATAGCTGTGCTGAAATGTTACAAGTGGCTGAATATAAAGGGATTTGTCGGGTACCCGACATTGGGTCACAGCTAAACGGGAAGCAGTCATGAAGCAGATCTTCTTCGTATCAATACTGTTGGTAGGAGCTTGTGTCAGCGAGCGCTCCGTGCACCCGCTCCGGCCCCTTGAGATTGTGACTTCCCCCTATCATGGAATTTCAACCGAGGGACTGACCGGTTCTCTGATGTACGAGGGGGATTGCCTTCTATTCCGCGAAGAGGGCAATCATTTGCAGCTGATGCCCGTGTGGCCGGACGGAAGTACCTTCAACGGGACGTCAGTCAAATTCCACGAACCGGGAAAGGCGGAACAGCGCATCATCGTGGGAGAAGAGTTTCGAATGGAAGGGCTGCCGCTGCATTGGGTGGACGTGCCCAACCCACGCGCTGGCATCTTTGCCCAGCAATGCGCGCGCGACCCGTTCGCCGTGCTCGGCGTGCACCCTGCGAACTAGGATTAGGTAAATATACGGAGTCCCCTCGCAAACCTGATCGCGTAGCGCTAGAGCCGCGCTCAAGCCGAGCGGGTCATGGATTCAGCGGGGGCAAGCCAAACTTGATGCGCAGCCAAGTGAGCAGGACCGTTTTGGCGACGCTTACTTCGACGCCATTGCTGCTATCGGCATGCAACCGCGGGATCCTCGATCCCGTCGGACCCGTCGGCGGCGCCGAAAAGCAGATCCTCATCAATTCTACCGCCATCATGCTTGCCATCATCATCCCGACGATGATCGCCACGGTGGCGATCGCGTTCTGGTTCCGTCGTGGCAACAGCAAGGCCACCTACCGTCCCGATTGGGAATATTCCGGAGCCATCGAGTTGGTCGTCTGGGCAATCCCCGTGCTTACCATTGCTCTGCTAGGCGGGATCGCATGGATCGGCAGCCATCAACTCGACCCGCGTCGGCCTCTATCATCCGACAAAGCGTCGCTCCGCGTCGACGTAGTATCGATGGATTGGAAGTGGCTGTTCATTTATCCCGATCAGCATCTCGCCACGGTCAACCAATTGGTTGTGCCGGCCGGAACGCCGATCAGCTTTCGCCTGACCTCCGCAACGGTGTGGAACGTCTTCTTCGTCCCGCAGATGGGAACGATGATCTACACCATGCCCAACATGACGACGCGATTGAACCTCCAGGCGGACAAGCCTGGTGTGTTCTGGGGCCGGTCTGCGCATTTCAGCGGCGATGGCTTTCCCGGCATGGAGTTCGCCGTCCATTCGGTCCCGCCCGATCAGTTCTTGGCATGGGCGAATGGCGCGCACGGCGCCGGGCCGGTGCTCGACGCCAATTCGTACAACCAGCTCTCGCAGCCCACGAGCTATGTGAAACCCATGATTTACGGCAACGTCGCACCCGGCTTGTTCGAAGCGATCGCGAGGGGAAAAGCCCCTCCACCCCAGCAGCTTCCGCATAGCAGGCCCTCGCCAGGCGCTGCGAGCACCGGCATGACTTCCGACACCCTTCCTTCGTCACCTGGGAAGGGTGGCGCGCAATGAGCCCAATCTTTGGCAAGCTGACTTGGTCGGCGATCCCGTTCCAGGAACCGATTCCACTCGTCACTTCTATCGTGGTGATTCTCGCGCTCGCCGCCGTCGCCATCTGGATCACGAGGATCAAGGCGTGGCCGTACCTCTGGCACGAATACATCACGTCGACCGACCACAAGAAGATCGGCATCATGTACATCGTGCTGGGCCTGGTGATGCTGGTCCGCGGCTTTGCTGACGCCATTATGATGCGCTCGCACCAGTTTCTCGCAGTCGGGCAGGGGCAGGGTTATCTCAACCCTGAGCATTACGACCAGATCTTCTCCGCCCACGGCGTGATCATGATTTTCTTCGTGGCCATGCCGCTGGTCATCGGCTTCATGAACTTCGTCGTGCCGCTGCAGCTAGGCGTCCGCGACGTGGCGTTCCCCACATTGAACAACGTCAGCTTTTGGCTGACCGCTTCTGGCGCGTTGCTGGTGAATCTCAGCCTCTTCCTTGGGGAGTTCGCGCGCACCGGCTGGCTCGCTTTTCCCCCATTAAGCGAGAAGGCGTTCTCTCCTGGTGTCGGCGTCGATTATTACCTCGTTGCGCTTCAGATATCGGGCGTCGGCACCACGCTGACTGCAGTCAATTTTGTCACCACCATCCTTAAGATTCGCGCGCCGGGCATGAGCTATTTGCGCATGCCTATCTTCTGCTGGACGTCACTCGCCTCCAGCCTGATCATGCTTGCCGCTTTCCCCGTGCTGACGGCGACTTTGGCGATGCTGATGCTCGACCGCTACCTGGGCTTCCATTTCTTCACGAACGACGGCGGCGGCAATTCGATGCTCTACATGAACCTGATCTGGGTTTGGGGGCATCCGGAGGTGTACATCCTGATCCTGCCCGCCTTCGGCATATACTCAGAGATCGCCGCCACTTTCTCGGGCAAGCCGCTATTCGGCTATCGCTCGATGGTCTTCGCGACGATGGTGATCTGCATCCTCTCCTACTGCGTGTGGCTCCACCACTTCTTCACGATGGGCGCCGGCGCCGACGTCAACGCGGTCTTCGGAATCGCGAGTATGCTGATCGGCATTCCGACGGGGGTGAAGATCTACAACTGGCTGTTCACGATGTACGGCGGCCGGGTCCGCTTCAACGTGCCCGTCTATTATCTCTTGGGCTTCATGCTGACCTTCACCATCGGCGGCCTGACCGGGGTCTTGCTCGCGATTCCGCCCGTGGACTTCGTCGTCCACAATAGCCTGTTCCTCGTTGCTCACTTCCACAACGTCATCATCCCCGGCGTCGTGTTCGCAATCCTGGCCGGCTATACCTACTGGTTCCCGAAGGCGTTCGGGTTCACGCTCGACGAGCGGCTGGGCAAAGCGGTCTTCTGGTGCTGGTTCATCGGCTTCAACCTGGCCTTCATGCCGAGCTACCTGCTCGGCTTCTGGGGCGGGACGCGGCGCATGCAGCACATCTCCGATCCGAGCTGGAAGCCATGGCTAGGTGTGGAGCTCATCGGCGCTTTCGTCATCGCGCTCGGCGTAGTTCTGATGGTGTGGCAGCTCTTCTATTCAATCCGCACGCGCGAGCAGCGCCGCGATCTCACCGGCGATCCCTGGGACGGCCGCACCCTCGAATGGCTGACGCTGTCGCCGCCGCCGCATTACAATTTCGCGGTTCTGCCAGATGTCCACGGCGAGGAGGCCTATTGGCACCGCAAGCAGCGCGCCATCGAACGTGACGAGCTGATCCCCGAGCCCAATTACCAGCCAATCGAAATGCCTTTGAACACGCCCACCGGAGTCATCGTCGCTTTCTTCGCTTCCGTCTGCGGCTTTGCGCTCATCTGGTACATCTGGTGGCTAGCCATCGTTGGTCTCATTGGCGCATTCGCCGTATTCGTTTGGTACGCGTGGCGCGACGAGCACGAGCATGTCATCCCGATTGAGGAAGTCAGGCACAACGCGCGCGAGCGGCGTCGAATCCGAATGGAACACCTTCACAGCTTGAGCCAATCGACATGAGTACCGCCAGCGAAGCGCCCCTGGTGGGACTTACTCACGGCGGCTCCGAGGACACGGGCCTGGGCGAACGCGGTCCCGCGTCGAAGAGCATCGTAGTTCCCTACGGTTTCTGGCTGTTCGTCCTTTCGGACATGGTCCTCTTCTCGACGCTTTTCGCGACTTACGCGTCACTCGTTCACGCAACCGACGGTGGGCCGACGACCAGCCAGTTGTTCCACCGCGATTTGGTCGCCGTCGAGACGATCGCCCTGTTGCTCTCAAGCTTCATCTGCGGCCTGGCGATGATTGCCGCCAAGCGCGCGAACATGATGTGGACGCAAGCCTGGCTGCTTGTAACAGGCGCCCTTGGCTTGGTCTTTTTGTCGATCGAGCTTTACGAATTTGCATCGATGATCGGTGAGAACGCTGGACCGCAGCGAAGCGCGTTCCTGTCGTCCTTCTTCACGCTCGTCGGGTGCCACGGAGCGCACGTAACGGCGGGCCTCCTCTGGCTCGGCACGATGATGGCGCAAGTGTGGGCGAAGGGATTTCAGCCGCACATCATGCGGCGGCTCCTCTGCTTCAGCGTATTCTGGCACGCGCTCGACATCATCTGGGTCGCTATTTTCACCATCGTCTATCTGATCGGGACACTCCCATGAACGAAGACAACCCCGAACCGCTGAACGTCGCACCGGGGGCGCCGCATGACAGCATGATCAGCGAGACCGTTGCCTACGTGATTGGTCTTGCCTTTGCTTTGTTACTGACCGGCGTGTCCTTTTGGGTGGCCTCGACCTCGTCGCTATGGGGGCCCGGAGTCGCTGTCGGTCTCGTGGTGCTCGCCATCGCTCAGATGGGCGTTCACCTCGTCTTCTTCCTTCACATCACCAGCGGCCCTGACAACACCAACAACGTGCTCGCGCTCGCCTTTGGGGTCCTGATCGTTTTCCTGGTGATGATCGGCACGATCTGGATCATGGCGCACCTCGCTGCGAACATGGGTCCGACGCCGGAAATCATGAATCTGCAGATGCAGCACTGAGCCGCAGACTCAGCTCAATGCCTCGCGAAGCACACGTTCGTAGATTTTCGAAAGAGCGCGAATGTCTTCAACGGCCGCACATTCGCCGACCTTGTGCATGGTGCCGTTCGGAAGGCCGAAATCGACCACCGGGCAAAGCTGGATGAGGAAGCGCCCGTCGGACGTCCCTCCGCTCGTGGACAGCTCCGGCTTTGATCCGGTTTCTTCCTCGATCGCCGAGACGATCAGATCGTAAAGGCGACCGGGCGGGGTAAGGAACGCCTCACCCGAGATCCGCGCCTTCACCGCCGATCCGGGCGCTTCCCGCGCCGCTATCTCCTCGACCGTCCGGACGAGGTCCGCGCCTTTGTGGAGGTTGTTGAAGCGGATGTTTAGCTGCGCGGTTGCGGCGCCGGGGATCACGTTGCTCGCATTGGTTGGCGTTGAAATCCCCGTGAACTCGAGGTTCGACGGCGGGAACTGCTCGGTGCCGTCGTCGAGGTGAAGCGAACTTAGGGCGTCGATGACTCGCGCGAGGGGAGGAATGGGGTTTGTTGCCCGGTGCGGATAGGCGACGTGCCCTTGGACACCGGGCACTTCGATCCACATGTTGACCGAGCCGCGCCGGCCGATCTTCACGGTGTCGCCGAGGCGCTCAACGGAGGTCGGTTCGCCGATCAGGATCATGTCGGGCCGGATCTGGTGTTCGTTCAGCCAGTCGATGATCCGCGGCGTTCCGTAAGTTGCATAGCCTTCCTCGTCGCCGGTGATCAGCAGCGATAACGTTCCGCTGGCGTTTTCGAGGCGCGACACGGCTGCGACGTAAGCCGCGATCGCACTTTTCATGTCGCTCGCGCCGCGGCCGATCAGCATTCCGTTCTCGATCTCTGCGCCGAATGGATCGCTGCTCCAACCCTCTCCCGCCGGGACCACATCGACGTGACCAGCGAAGCCAAAGTGAGGCGTTCCCGAGCTGCGGATCGCGACCATGTTCTCCGTCGGTCCGTCGGGCGGCTCACCCAGCACCCATCGATGAATGGTGAAGCCGAGCGGCGACAGTGCCCCTTCTAAGAGATCAAAGACTTCCCCGCGGGCAGGTGTCACGCTCGGGCAGCGGATGAGGTCTGCCGCAAGGCTGACCGGATCGATTGGATTCGTCATTCAGCTGCTCGGTAGCAACCTCGCGCCTCGTCGCAAACCGGTTGAGCTGCGCTGTTATACATCGCTAATACACCTCCGTTCGTCGATTCGTCGAATTCCAGGGTTGCGTCCACGCTACAAATGTAGCACGCTACAAATGTAGCACGGGCTCGTGCTGAGGAACTTAGAGGGGAATTTGAATGCTCGTGCCGCACAGTTTGCGTATCATGCTCATGGCAAGCGCAGCTATCGCCATCACCGCTCCTGCGGCGGGTCAGGCCGTTTCAGGAGCGCCGGCGACGACAACCGGATCGGCCAAGCGCGTCTATACGCCCGCCGATTTCGCGCGCTTCGCGCCAAAGACGGCCTACGACATGCTTACGCAGGTCCCGAGCTTCACGATCCAGAACGTCGACACCAGTGATCGCGGACTCGGCCAGGCGTCTGAGAACGTGCTCATCGATGGGCAGCGAGTCGCCAACAAGCTCGGAGCCGTCGATCAGCTACAGCGGACCCCCGCGTCCGCAGTCGATCGCATCGAGATCGTCAACGCAGCGAGCCTCGGCATCGCCGGGCTCTCAGGCCAAATTGCCAACGTCGTCCTGAAGGCAGGCGTCGGAAAAGCCAGCGGCCAGTTCGAGTGGCGCCTGAACGCGCGAGCGCATTTCACCGAGCCGGAGCTACTTGGCGGATCGGTCAGCTATTCGGGCAAGGAAGGGCCCGTAGATTACACTGTCTCGGTCAAGAACGGCTACGGCAGGGGCGGAATCGGTGGTCCCGTAAAGGTCTCTGACCCCAATCACGTCGTGACGCAGACCTGGACGGAAGCATACCATTCCGAACATGAGGAGGTGAACAGCGAGCTGAAGCTCGGCATCCACCCCGGCTCGTCTGTCGGCAATCTTACGCTGAACTACACGCCCTACTGGAATCCTCAGTTCCAGACTCAGACGCGGACGATCCTCGACCCGTTCGAGGTCCGCGTCCGAACCAACGAGACCTCGCTCGCCGGGTACACCGCCGACATCAATGGCGATTACGAATTCGGCCTCGGCCCCGGACGCCTGAAGCTGATCGGGTTGCGCCACTGGGAGCATGAGCCGCTGGCCAACACCGACATCACGCGATTCGTCACGACCGGGGCAGATTGGGTCGGAAGCCGGTTCAGCCGCGACACCCACCTCGGAGAAGTCATCGGCCGCGGCGAATATCATTGGAAGACCGGCAAGAACGATTGGCAAGTCTCGCTCGAACGCGCCTTCAATTATCTCGATCAAAAGGGCGGTTTGTTCGAGCTCAATCCACAACGCGAGTTCGTCGAGGTTCCGTTCCCGGAAGGCACCGGGAAGGTCACCGAGGTCCGCTATGAGGGCATCGTCACTCTAAGCCGGCCGCTCGCCAGCAATCTCGACATGCAGCTCGCCGCCGGCGCCGAGATTTCCAAGCTCGACCGGGTCACCGACAATGAGCCGGCGCGTAGATTCTTCAGGCCAAAGGGCAGCCTGACTCTAGGTTGGCACCCTTCCAAGGACTGGGACATCAGCCTCAAGTTCCGTCGCCGTGTCGGGCAGATCAGCTTCTACGACTTTCTCGCGCAGCCCGAGCTCAGCCAGGACCGTGAGAATGCGGGCAACCCCGAGCTGGTGCCGCCGCAGAGCTCCGAATTTGAGACCGAAATCTCGCACGATCTCGGCAAGTGGGGAAAGACTCGGCTTAACCTCCATTATTACAGTGTCAGCGACATCGTCGACGTGATCCCGATCGGCACGGACGGGCAGGGAATCGGGAACCTTCCCCATGCCGATCGTCTCGGCGCCGAAAGCACAAGCACAATCAATCTCGATCCGCTCGGTTGGCATGGTGCGAAGCTGGACATCAATCTCGGCGCGGAATGGACGGCTGTCAGAGACCCGCTCACCGACAAGCTGAGGCCGATCACCGATGTGCAGGACAATTGGGGAAGCGTGCAAATTCGCCACGACATCCCGCACACGCCGTTCGCGTGGAGCGTGTATGTCCAGCGTCAGCATTACACGAAAAATTACTATCTGACGGAGATCTACAGCCAACTCGACCTGCCGTGGATCTCAGGCTTCTACGTCGAGGACAAGAATTTCATGGGACTGACCGTACGCGCCAGCGTCGATAACGTGCCCGAGGGTTGGCACTATTTCGATCGGACGGTCTATTCAGGTTTCCGCGACGTCGCGCCAATCGCATTCTACGAAAACCACCACGATCTCGTCGGTCCCCTATTCACTTTGTCGATCAAGGGGACGTTCTAGACTCATACGGCTGTGCTAAAGGGCACGCATGCCAAAGATCGATCTTGAATCCATCGAGCAGACCAACCGCACAGGCTACCCCTCACCATTCGACCAGGACGTTGCGGGCCGTTGGGTCCGGCGGCTTGCGCCTGCGACCGGGCTTTCCGACTTCGGAGTCAGCCACGTCGTCCTGAAGCCCGGCGCCTGGTCGTCGCAACGACACTGGCACAGTGGCGAGGATGAGTTCCTCGTCATGGTCGATGGTGAGGCGGTCCTCGTCGAGGATGACGGGCGAACGACCCTGAAGCCGGGCGACTGCGCTGCCTGGCCGAAGGGAAGCACCAACGGGCATCATCTTCGCAACGAAAGCGATCGAGACTGCGCGTTCGTCGTCATGAGTGGAGGCACCAACAGCGGCGGCGGCTATTCCGACATCGACATGATCTTCACGACTGAGGGCTACGCGCACAAGGACGGCACGCCTTACTGATCCTCGTCGGTGGATTTTCCTGCGGCAGCACCGAATGCGATTCCCATTGCGACTCCGATAGCGACGCCGATTGCAATGTTGTGAAGCGCGACTCCGATCGCGACGCCGATTGCGATCCCAGCCGCGACTCCGCCTCCCAGGTGTTTCCTGTCGCTCATGCAGCCTCGTATTGCTCAATGACCCAAGGCTCGTCCTGTGCCTTGTCTATCCATTCGGCGACATGTGGATGTGAGAGCACGTTCTTCATATAGACGCCGGCGAAGTTGGGGACGGCGACGCCATAGGTGATGAAGCGCGTGACGACCGGCGCGTACATCATGTCCGCCGCGCACCAATCGCCAAACAGGAAGTCGCCCGTTCCGCCGTACCGTGCTCGAGCCTGAGCCCAGAGCTGCATGATCCGGTCGATCTCGTCGCGCACGGGCTGTGTGATGTCCTTGGGTGGGAAACTCTTGCGCACGTTCATGGGAAGTTCCCGACGGAGGTTCGCGAACCCCGAGTGCATCTCGGCGGCCATCGAGCGCGCAACGGCGCGCGCGCTCTCGTCCTCGGGCCAATAAAGCGAGCTTCCGTAGCGGTCCGCGAGGAATTCGATGATCGCCATGCTGTCCCACACGACGATGTCGCTGTCCCACAGGATCGGCACCTTGCCGAGCGAGGGGGCGAACTCGTCGCCTTCGCGGCGTTTCTCCCAGTCCTCGTCGAACATCGGGACGACGAGCTCCTCGAACTCCTCGTCCGATTGCTTGCACGCCAGCCAGCCGCGCATCGACCAGCTCGAATAAGCGCGGTTGCCGATGATCAGCTTGAGCAAGCTTGTCTCCTATGCGGTTGCGGCTTCGAGGATTGCCGTTCGTAACTCGGCGATGCCGCTACCGGTTTCGCTCGAGGTCGTGAAGATCGAAGGGTGAGCGGCAGGATGCTTGGCAGCGTTGACGATTGTCGCTTCGTAAAGCGCGCCAAGAGCACTCGGCTTCACCTTGTCGCTCTTGGTCAGCACCAGATGATAGCTGACGGCGGCATCGTCGAGCATCCGCATCATTTCACGATCGACGTCCTTTAGGCCGTGTCGTGAATCCACCAGCACCAGCGCGCGCTTCAGCGCCGATCGGCCGCGCAGATAATCGTTCACCAGGTGCCGCCAGCGCCTGACCAGATCCTGCGGAGCCTCGGCAAATCCATAGCCCGGCATGTCGACGAGGCGGATGTGAACCGGCTCACCAACGTCGAAGAAGTTGAGCTCCTGCGTTCGCCCTGGCGTATTGGACGTGCGCGCCAGGCCGTTTCGGTTCGTGAGCGCATTGAGGAGCGAGCTCTTGCCGACGTTGGACCGCCCAGCGAAGGCAATCTCCGGCGCGGTCGAATCCGGCAAGAAGTTGAGGCCGGGAGCCGATTTCAGGAAATGCACGGGACCGGCGAACAGCTTGCGCGCGCGTTCCGCGAGCTCCTTGTCCGCTACGTCGTTCATGTCGCGACCGGGTGCGTATCTTTGAGGTGAAGCCCGAACTTCCTGTAGAGATGCCACTGCTGCGCCATCGTCAGCAGGTTGTTCGTGATCCAATAGAGCTGCAGCCCAGCGGCGAACGGCGCCATGATGAACACCAGGAACCAGGGCATGATCGCAAACACCTGTGCCTGTGCGGGGTCCATCGGCTGCGGGTTCAATTTCATCGACACGAACTGGGTCGCCCCGACGAGGATTGGCAGGACGCCGATTGCCAGCATCGCCGGCGGCGTGAAGTGGAGCAGGCCGAAGAGGTTGACCGGGGTCAGCGGGTCGGGCGCGGAGAGGTCGCGAATCCATCCGACAAACGGCTGGTGGCGCATTTCGACGCTGACCAGCAGGCATTTGTAGAGCGCGTAGAAGACGGGGATCTGGAGCAGGATCGGAAGGCACCCGGCCGCGGGGTTCACTTTCTCGGCCTGGTAGAGCTTCATGATCTCTTGCTGCTGGCGCTGCTTGTCGTCCTTGAAGCGCTCCTGGATCGCTTTCATCTTGGGCTGGAGCTTGCGCATCGCCGCCATGGACTGAAACTGCTTGTGAGCGACCGGGAACATCACGAGCCGCACAATCAGCGTCAGGCAGATGATCGCCACGCCGAAATTGCCGACGGCATGGAACAGAATTACGAGAAGGTCGAAGATCGGCCGCGCGAAGAACCAGAACCAGCCCCAGTCGATCGCGTAGCTCAAGAGCGGGATGCCGGCTGCTTCGTAGCGATCCAGGCCAGCCTTCTCCTTCACGCCGGCAAAGAGCTGCGCCTTGGTCGTCAGCGTCTGTCCCGGTGCGACCATCGCTGGGGCGAGCGCATAGTCGGCCTGGTATCCGCCGCTCGGGCTCTTGCGGAATTCGCTGTTGGCGCTGCTCTGCGGGACCAGCGCGGTCAGCCAGTATTTATCGGTGAAGCCGAGCCAGCCGGTCTGGTCGAAATTCTCGCCCTTGCCCTGGTCCAGGTCCTTCCAGTTGACGCTGTAATCCACCTTGCCATTAAACACGCCGATTGGCCCTACATGGTTGGTCCACATCGACGCATCGGCGGATTGTGTCGCTCGGCTGACGAGGCCGATCGGACGGATGTTGAGCGGTGCTCCCACCGAATTCGTGACGCTCTGCTCGATCGTGAACAGATAGCCGTCGTCGATCGCGATCTTGATCTGGTAGCGCGTACCGTCAGCTGTTTGCGTTGTCAGGATAACAGGATGGCCGGGAGCCAGTGTGTTGCTGTCTGCCGTCCACTGCGTGTCGAGCGTCGGGACCTGCCGCGCTTCGGCCGTCCAGCCAAATTGAGCGATGTAACCGCCGGGTGTGCCAAGCGGCGACAGTAGCCGGACGGGAGGCGAATCCTTCGCGAGCGTCTGCTTTTCCTTGAGCAGCAGGAGGTCGTCGATCTGCGCGCCCTTGAGGTTGATCGAGCCCTGCAGCGAGTCCGTCCGGATGGCTATCCGCGGCCCGGCCCCGAGAGCAGCGGCAACCGACTGAAGCTTCTTCGGAGTCGGAACGCCGGAAGGTTGCGCCTTCGGCTGCGGCAGGGCCTGCTGCTTGCCGGCCTCGATCTTGCTGCTCGGCGGATTGGCAGCCGGGAAATATTTGTTCGCAGCCCAGGTCCACCCGAGCAGAACGAGCGCGCTCAGGACCACCGCGAGGATCAGATTCTTGCTGTCGTTCACTTGGTCTTGGTCCTCACGGTACGGGGTCGTAGCCCTGGCCGCCCCAGGGATGGCAGCGGAGAATGCGCTTTAGCGCCATCCAGCCCCCGCGCGCGGCTCCATAGCGTTCTATTGCGGTGATCGCATAGGCCGAGCAGCTCGGCTGATAGCGGCAGCTCGGCGGAAGCACCTGCGATGGGCCTTTCTGCCACGCCTTCGCGACCAGAATCATCGCCCGTCCGATCATTTCCGCAGGCCGTCGAGGGCATTCGCAAGTTCGGTTCGCATCGCGGCAAAGTCGCGTTCGATGCCCTTGGCGCGGCCGATCATCACATGATCAGCGCCGGCAAAGCCTTTCGCGGACACGATGTCACGGGCGAGCGCTCGAAAGCGGCGCTTCATGCGGTTACGAATGACAGCACCGCCGATCTTCTTTGTGACGGTGAAGCCGACGCGCATCCTCGGGTCCGAATCCTTGCGATCGCGGACGAGCAGAATGAAACCGGGGGTAGTCGCGCGCTTGCCGGCGTTCGCCGCGACGAAGTCCGCGCGCTTGCTGATCGTGGTTAGGCGCTGAGCTTCTTGCGGCCGCGCGCGCGGCGGGCGTTCAGAACCTTTCGGCCCCCGACCGTCGCCATGCGGCTGCGGAACCCGTGACGCCGCTTGCGGACGAGGTTGCTGGGCTGGAAGGTGCGCTTCATCGCTCATGCCTTTTGATTCAAAGAAAAAGGGCCGCCGAAAGAGGCAGCCGCTGTCGTGCGCGCCGATAGTGGAGGAGGGCGAGGAAGTCAATTGTCGCCGCCCACTTGGCGAGTCTTACGGATTGCTTCGCGACGCTTTGCGCTCTGGCGCCTAAGCGCCCAATCGGTCCACTCGCCAATGACTATATGTCGCCCGCGAAATTTCACGCGCTTCTTCTTCAGGCGGGCGTAGTGGCGCTTCGCCCAAAGCGAGGATTTCAGAATAAGCGAGAGACCGGCGGCGGCGAACAAAACTCCATTTGGCCCGGGAATAATCGGTCCCGAAACAGCTGCAAAGATCAGCAGCAGCACGCCCGCCGCAAACATTGCCCATTCGACAATCGGATTGTCGAGGATCTTGCGCCATGTTTGCCGCCAGCTCATGCGTGTTGATGTGGTGATACACCGGCCAAGCCGCAAGCAGCCTTGCGGGATAGGGCCGCAGCCGTCTAGCTATGCAGTGCCGAGCTAGGGGGAAGTCTGCGTACAGTATTGCGTTCGGGGGACGGGGCCTGATGGCTGCCACCGTCGCCACTGTCGCGTATCTCGGGCTCGAGGCCCGCGCCGTCGAAGTCCAGGTCCAGCTTTCCTCAGGCCTGCCGCGGTTCACCATCGTCGGCTTGCCGGACAATGCGGTTCGGGAAAGCCGCGAAAGGGTGCGCGCCGCCCTGACCGCCATTGGCCTCGCGCTTCCGCCGAAGGTCATCACGGTCAACCTGTCGCCGGCCGACCTTCCCAAGGAGGGCTCTCATTACGACCTGCCGATTGCGCTCTGCTTGCTCGCAGCGATCGGTGCGACGGATGCGGAAACTCTCTCGCATTATGTCGCGGTCGGCGAGCTGAGCCTCGACGGGCGGATCGCGGCCTCGCCGGGCGTGCTGCTCGCAGCCCTCCATGCATCGAGGGGAGCGAAGCGAGCTGGGCAGGGGAGCTGGACGTCATCGCTGCGCCGGACCTTCTCGCGCTCTTGTCGCACCTCAAGGGGACGAGCCTTTGTCCGAAGCCAGAGCTGGCAGATGCAGAGCCGCCGGAGGGCGGTCCCGATCTCGCTCAAGTGAAGGGGCAGGAAGTCGCCAAGCGCGCGCTCGAGATCGCTGCGGCCGGCGGTCATAATTTGCTGATGAGCGGACCGCCCGGCGCCGGCAAGTCGCTGCTTGCGGCCTGCCTTCCCGGAATCCTGCCGCCTCTCCAGCCGAGCGAGGCGCTGGAGGTTTCCATGGTTGCTTCGGTTGCGGGCGAGCTCGGGGGCGGCAAGATTCGGCGGCGACGGCCATTCCGCTCCCCGCACCACAGTGCCTCCATGCCTGCCCTTGTTGGGGGCGGATTACGGGTCCGGCCCGGCGAGATCAGCCTCGCGCACCTCGGCGTCTTGTTCCTCGACGAGCTGCCGGAGTTCCAGCGTCCGGTGCTGGATTCGCTTCGCCAACCGCTCGAGGCCGGCAGCGTCAGCGTCGCCCGCGCCAACACGCACGTCACGTTCCCGGCGCGAGTCCAGCTCGTCGCGGCGATGAACCCCTGCCGGTGCGGTCATTTGGGTGATGCGGCGCTGGCATGCAGCCGCGCGCCTCGGTGCGCGGCCGACTACCAGGCGCGCGTATCGGGGCCTTTGCTCGACCGCATCGACCTCCACGTCGAGGTGCCCGGAGTCTCGGCTGCAGACCTCACGCTTCCGCCTCCAGCGGAGGGAAGCGTGCAAGTTGCAAAACGCGTCGCTGCAGCGCGCCAGGTCCAGTCCGATCGATACAACGGCCATGGTCCGCGAACGAACGCTGAGGCGGACGGCCAATTGCTCGACCGGGTTGCAACTCCCGATGAGCCGGGCCGCAAGCTTCTCGCCGATGCTGCCGCGGCAATGCATTTGTCCGCCCGCGGCTACCATAGAGTGCTCCGAGTTGCACGGACCATCGCCGATCTCGCCGGTGCCGAGCAGGTCGGGCGCATCCATGTCGCCGAGGCACTGAGTTATCGACGACAGGCACCACGGAATTAGTTGCGCTCAGGAAATGAGCGGGTAGCATCCGCTCACCTCAAGTGGGGGAGGCTAGTAATGAATAGTAACCTAACACCCGTCGATTGGGCGAAGCGCCCGTTTCAGAAATATGCCGACTTCTCCGGCCGAGCGCCGAGAGCCGAGTATTGGTGGTACGCGCTCGCGCTGATCATCGCCTACATCGTGATCATGATCGTCGAGAGCATCACCGGCCTCAAAGGTATGGTTTTCGGCGTCTACGGCCCGATCACCCTTCTTCTGGCCTTGGGCACAATCGTTCCGAACCTCGCAGTAGGTGTGCGCCGCTTGCACGACACAAACCGGAGCGCATGGTGGCTTTTGCTCCTCGCTCCTTATCTGCTGTTCGCGATCCTGACGGTTATGGCCTTGCGCAGCGGCAATGCCCTCGCGGCCGCCGGAATGGCCGGCCTGATGGGCATCGTGGGGCTGCTCTGCTGCATCGCTTATCTAGTGTTCATGTGCCTGCCGAGTCAGCCAGGCGACAACCGCTACGGCCCGAATCCGTACGGCGACGGCGGAGTAGCAGTCGCAGCTGAATAAGCAGCCGGTTGCTGCCGGGGGCACGCGCCGCTAACGAACGCAACCGCGTGCCCCTGTGGCGGAATGGTAGACGCGCTCGACTCAAAATCGAGTTCCTTCACCGGAGTGTCCGTTCGAGTCGGACCAGGGGCACCAGCTCGCGTCGTAGGGGTTGTTCAATCCGCTAGCCGCTTCACGTGCACGGGCTTATGCTTGCATCCATGGACGCGCGTACCGCCAGGCAAGTCGAGCAACACGACGAAACGGTCGACGAAGCGCGGATGCTCGCCGAGACGATCAGCGCCAAGCGGGATCGGCTTCTCGCGTCGCTCACCCTAATCGTCGGCATTGGCCTCGTCGTCGGCCTTCCATTCGCTCTTCAACTTGGCGCCGAATTCTTCATGCCGGTGACCGCCGCGCTGGTGATTGCGATTGCCTTGGTGCCCCTGCTGGAATGGTTCGAACGCCGGGGAATTCCGTCAAAGGCTTCGGCCGGTCTTTGCGTTCTCCTGTTCCTCTCGATCGCAATCTTCGCGATTGGTTCGATCGTCATCCCCGCCAGCGACTGGGTGGCGCAGATTCCCACCAAGATTACCAAGGTCCGCGCGGCGCTCGAGCCGATCTTCGATCTCTACAAGAATCTCGACCGGTTCATCGCCCGGGTAACCAACCAGATTGAGCTCAACCACGCGGCGCATGCGCGCACTGTAACTATCGAGCAGCCGAACTCGCTGATGGGGTTGCTTGCGACTTCGGCGCCGCACCTTTTGATCCAGCTCTTCTTCTCGCTGCTGGTGATCTTCTTCTTCCTCGCCGGTTGGACCACGATGCGGAAGAAGACGATCGTCAGCCGCGGCAGCTTTGAAGGCGCGCTCACCACCGCCCGCGTAATCCAGCAGGTCGTCGATGCGACCTCGACCTATCTCGGCACGATCACGCTCATCAATATTGGACTCGGCGCGCTGACCGCAGGCGCGCTGTGGCTGCTCGGCATGCCCTCGCCGATCATGTGGGGCGGCATCGTCGCCGTGGCCAATTACATTCCGTACCTCGGGCCGATCGTCTGCGCGCTGCTGCTCTTCGTCGGCGGGTTGATGACATATCCGGACGTGTGGGGAGCGCTTGCGCCGCCCGCGGCATTCGTTTGCTTCCATCTGGTTGAGGCCAACTTCTTCACGCCGATGGTCGTCGGCCACCGCCTCACGATCAGCCCCTTGGCAATCCTAGTGTCGCTATCCTTCTGGGCGTGGGTGTGGGGAACGACGGGCGCTTTGCTCGCGGTCCCGCTGCTGATCATCTTGAAGACGATTTTCTCGGCCGCCGGCACCCCCGACATCGCCGGATTCCTCTTCGAGCATGGGACTCTGACCCACGCGGGTGAGGAAGACGAGGAGGAAGTCGAAGAGCGGCAGGAAATGGAGCCTGCGATGGTTGACACCCCCAAGCCCCGCACTTAGGTGCCCGGCCACGCCAAAAACGCGGGTGTAGCTCAGTTGGTTAGAGCGCCGGCCTGTCACGCCGGAGGTCGCGGGTTCGAGCCCCGTCACTCGCGCCACATTCCATCTCGATTCAAGCTGGATTAAACCGGCTGCCCATGGCCGGGGATGGTTCCGCTTATGCTGCGCTGGGGCTCGAACCGGGCGCGGATTCCCCTACCATTGAGCGGGCGTACCGCAAGCTCATCAAGGAGCATCACCCGGACCGGAAGGGCGGCGATGCAAGGCGTGCCGCCGAGATCATCGAGGCCTATCGCGAGCTGCGGTCCGGGCGAAATCTCAAGGATCCGCTGGAGCTGAATGACGAGTGGGGCATGCCAGCCGACAGTCCCGCGTGGATCGTCGCGGCAATGGTCTTGCTCGTGGGACTGGGACTGCTTCTTCTTTTAACCGGCTCACTTGCACCGAATGCGGTGCCTCAGCCGCAGAACGGTCATCCGGGTCACCGTCTCGCCGGAACTGCAGCTTCCGACCTCATGGACCAGCCGCTCAATTTGGCCGCGATCGACGGATCTGCGCGCCAGGCGCTGGAGATCGCGCGCGCGCGGGACGAAATGGCGCTCGCGAGCACGAGCCGCGATTGCCATCACCTGCTCCGCAGCCGGCCGAGCCTTCTCCAGCTCGACCGCTGCGCCGCGTTCGATGACGCCGTGGTTCAACTCGAAGATCGCGATCCGTTGCGGGACCAGGGGCCATTCAGCGAATTGGCCGTGACCGGCAGGATCTGGGCGGGGGCGACGGCCATGTCCGATGATTCGCTAGCGATTGATGCGCGTCTCGACCGGATCAGGCTCAGGGTCGAGCAGGCTCTCGCGCTCGGCATTGCGCCGGCGAATTAGCGAGCGCCGGAGGCGGAGCCCGCGCTGGCAGTCGATGTGGCTGCGTGAGTTCCGAGCGGCTGCTCGTTCTCGGCGGCGCCTCCGCCGGACAGCGACCATTTGAGATTGTCGGAGACTTCGAACTTCTTCGAATAATCCTCGTGCACCGCATCGTCGGCGGCCTTGCGCGCAACCAGGTTGAATCGGACCGCCAGGCGCTTGTCGCCGCGCATGGAGGGCGTCAGCTTCAGGGGTTCGGCGCCGGGAATCTTGGCGATCGCAGCAGCAAGCGAGCCGGCCTGCGGAGTGACGACGTGGACAGCTGTCAGCGCTGCAGTGCGGAGTGCAGCGGCGTTCGGCTCACGGCCCAAATAGGATTGCGTGAAGACGGCAGGCTGGCCCCAGGCACCCGCCCACCGGTAAAACAGATGCGCACCGACAATCGCGTTCTTTGCCAGCGTCGATGCCCAATAAGGCAGGACATAATCGGCGTGATAATGCGTGGCCCATCCGACCGGCCCGTAGACCGAACCGGAAAGCGCCTCATCCGCGACCTTGATTGCCCGCTTCCAGCCGTCGGCGTCCGGCTGGCGGTTGAGCGATCCGTCGCAGGTGAAGGTGAACTGACAGCCGGTGGGCCTCGTCGATCCTTCATAGACGACGCCGCAGACGCTTGCCGGGAAGGCGGGGTGCCGGACCCGATTGAGAACGACCTGCGCGACCGCGCGCTCGCCGTTCTCGTCCTGGTTGCCGGCTTCGTAATAGACGGCGCTCGCAAGGCAGTTGAGCGCCTGCGCTCGGGCTTGGCTGGTGCCCTTGAAGACAAACGGCGCCGCGGCGGGGTTCGGCCCAGAGGCCACAGGGATTTCTGCGTTGAGCTTCACCGCCTGGTCGGGCGCGACCTGCTTCAGGATCAGGGGGGGCGGTGCCGGAGGCACAGCCTTGGGTGCGTTCGTGCCCGGCGAGATTGCAACCGTGGATATGACCGTCGCCGTCGCGACGACGCCCAGGAGCCCAGTTCCGACCACCTCGCGCGGATGCGCACGCCACAGCCTCGACGCGCGATTACGCGTCCGAGCCGAGATGCGGCGCAGCCCGTCGAGCGGGTGGGAAAGGACCAAAACCTGATTCATTCGATCGGTGATATAGCCAGCTAATACACTAATTTCAATTCGAACTCGCGCGGAAGGAACCTGTCTGAATCCATCTAATCAGCGGTTTCAGAGGGAATATCCACGCCAGCCCCATCACAAGATAGTAAGGGGCTTGAAGCAAAATAGGCCATTGGCCGACAATGTGCGCCAGGCTTGCGACGAACGTCGCCCATATGACGATCAGAAGCAGGATGAGCGCGATTCCGACCAGCTTGCGCGGTGAAGACGAGGTTCCAAGCATGCCGCGGCTGCATAGCAGAAGTGCACCGCCCGTAGAAAAATCACGTCGGCAAGGCGCAATCTTCTAGTTGCGGCGGCGAAGTGCTGCTTAGGCGACATAAGGGAACGAGCGCGGGGAACGACATTGGTGACGAGCAAGGCGCAGCTGCTCGCTGCGGCATCGACGATATTTTACGTGACAGTGGCATCTGCCGCCGAAGCGCAACAGCCGCTGCCTCCGGCGAAGGACCGCACGCCGATCATCGTCATCGGCGAGCAGCAGGAAAATACACCGGAAAAGCTCAATCACATCATGCCGGAGGTCGACGGGACCAAGATTACGGTGACCAAAAAGACCAGCGTCATCAAGCTCGACCAGGTCCCCACCATCGTCGAGAACAATCAGCGCGAGCTATTCTCGAGGACGCCCGGCCTGTTCGTATCCGAGCAGCAGACGGCGACCCAGTTCAACATGAGCTATCGCGGCCTCGGCAATCCGCAGGAAGCCGAATATGTCCTCGTGCTTCAGGACGGGATCCCGATCTCGACAGACTGGATCGGCTTTCCGACGCTCTATTACATGCCGCTGCCCCAGTCGCTCGCAGAGGTGCAGCTGATCCGTGGCGGCAATAGCCTGATCTATGGTCCCAATCCGGCGCCCGTCGTGAACCTCGTCTCGAAGCGGCCCGCGGCCAATGCGCCGCTCAGCGGCTATAGCAAGAATGTGCTCGGCAGCGACGGCCTGTTCTCCAGCTACAACGCGATCGAAGCTTCTGCCGGGCCGCTCTCCGCTCGAGCCAATCTCGGCTTCGTTCGAAGCAGTGGGCAGCGCGACAATGGCGCTTCACGGATCCGCCAAGGCGACGTCTATCTCGCTTATCGTCCGGCAAAGGACGTGCTGTGGTTCGCCGATTTCCATGCCCATTCCTCGAGCTCGGGCGATCCGGGAAAGCTCAGCTACCCCCAGTATCTCGCCGATGCGAACCAATCGCCGACGCCCTTCAACCATGACTGGGTCGATCGCACGTCGATCGTCGTTGGCAATGAGAGCGAACTCGGCCGCGGCTGGCGCGTGGAAGCCAAGCTCTGGGCCGCGTGGCAGGAGCTTTACCAGCGCTCTGCGGCGGCTGGCGCCCACCCGGCGACGACAACCTTGGTCGACGAGCAATTCCACAGCCAGGGCGCCGACGTCCGCTTCCGCAAGCGCTGGGGCAAGGGCAACGCGCTGACGTTCGGCACAGTCCTCTATCACGACGATGCGCCGTTCCGTCAGTGGACGAGCAGCGACATCATGGCCGATTTCGGCACGAAGAGCGGCGCCTTGCGGCTCAATCAGGCACGCGACGCCTGGTACGGCGCCGTCTTCGCCGAGAACGTCTTTCGGCTGCCCGGCCGGTGGCATCTCGTCCCATCGGTCCGCCTCGAACATGAGAAGATCCGGATCGACGAAAGCGTCCGACCGCCCAATCTTGTCCGCCCGCTCATCCACCAGACGGCAAGCCGGACCGTCCCGATGTTCGGGCTCGGCACCGGTTTCGATTTCGGCAATCAGAACGAGACCTATTTCAGCGTCAGCCAGGGCTATCGCCCGGTTCGCTTCTTCGATGTCGCGTCGCCATTCTCCAACATCAATCCGGGCGGCGTTCCGGCGGCATCCAAGTCGCTGTCGTGGGAGGCTGGCGTCCACGGAACGCCCGTCACTGGCCTGTTTTACGATGCGAGCCTGTTCTGGATCGACTTCAAGAATCGTATTGAAACGATCGTCATCTCGCCGGTCGAGTCCGTGTACCAGAACAGCGGCGACACCAGGCATCGCGGCTTCGAGGGCGAAATTTCATACGATTTCCTCGCCGCGCGGCACGGCGGTCTCCACCTCACCGCCTTCGGCAACGTCAGCGTGCTCGACGCGAAGTTCACCAAGAGCAATCTCGCCAACCGCGTCGGCAACAAGCCGGCCTTCGCGCCGGCGGTCACGGCGAAATACGGGATCGCCTTCCGCGGCGATAAACGCTTCGACGTCAGCCTCACAGGGCAGAGCGTCAGCAGCCAATATTTCCAGGATTCAGACTTGCCCGTCGGAACGCCGACAAGCGCGAATTACATTCCTGCGAAGGTTCCGGCTTATACCTTGTTTGACCTCGCAGCCGATTGGCAGCTGACCCGTAACATCCGTTTGCTCGGCGGCGTCTCGAACCTCACCAACAAGAAATATTATAACCGGGTGTTCCAGAACGGCATCGAGCCGGGCGCCCGGCGCAAGATCTACGCGGGGATCGCAGCCGGCTTTTGAGAACCGCCTAGCTGCAGATTGTCGGGGTAGCCGGGCCCTTCTGGTCCGAATAGCAGTTGCCGTTCGCCGCATCGGCGCGATTGGCGGATCTCATACCGACCGCAAGAGCGACGGCGATGCCGATGATGAGAGCGAACGCTATCGCCTTCATACGCATGGCGTTACCCCTTTCGTCGACGGAAAATGTGCCCGCCGAGAATGTTAAACGATAACATTTAAGTCGCGGTAAAAGAAGGAGAGTTCACGGCGGTCGGAGCGCGTCGGGCTTTCAGCCCGCGTAAATCCGCCAGATGTGGCATTCTCGTCACGCTTTCATTGCGGACAACCCGCACGCCATTAGAGTGGCGCCATGCTTGCTCTCCCGTCGAAGCCTCGGCTGCTGCTGTTCGCTTTCGGGGACTTTGCCTTCAATCTCTACTGGCAGAGCATCATGCTCTTCTTGTTGTTCTATTATTCCGATGCGCTCAGCCTTCCGATCGGCGTGGCCGCGACGACGTACATGGTGGCGTCCGTGTGGGACGGGATCGCCAACTTCGTCGCTGGATTGCTGATCGACCGGGAGCAAGGGCGTTTCCGCTATGGTCCGTTGCTCGCCGCAGGTGCGGTCCCGTTGGGACTGAGCTTCGTCCTGACCTATTTCCCGCCGCCGCTCTCGGGAGCATGGGCGATCGCGATCATCTTCATCGCCCACCTGCTATTCCGGACCTTCTATGCCGCGGTGAACGTACCCTATCTGGCGATGACGGCGCGGATTAGCGCTGATCCCGGCGACCGAGCCTTCGTCTCCGGCACGCGGATGCTGTTCGGCACCGCAGCGGCAGTCGTGGTTGCCCTCGGCACGGTGCCGATCGGCCACGCGCTGACCGGCTCGAGCGCGGCCAAGGCCTATTTCGGCGCGGCATTGGTGTTTGCTGTCACCGGCGCAGCGATATTGCTGATCGTGGGCTCGACGTATCGCGAGGGTGCGCAGCCGCAGCGGCCGATCCCGACCAGCATTGGGGCGGCGCTTGCCAGCCTCGCCCGCAACCGCGCCTTCGTCGCGCTCAACGCGGCGATGATGGCGGTGATCGTCGCCATGACGGTGCTGAGCAAATCAGTGCTCTATTATTTCAAGTACATGCTCGACGTGCCGCACGCCGGCGAGCTTGCCCTTGCCTGGATGGGGCTGGTTGGCGGCATCGTGATTCCCTTATGGATGCTGCTCGGCCGTTTCGTCGGCTTGCGCGCTCTTTGGCTGATCGCGGTGGGGGCGGGGGTTGCCGGGCTCCTGTTTTTCGCCGCCGTGCCGATGGACGGCATCCGGCCGATGCAGGTCTTCCTCGTCGGCATGCAGATCATCGCCGTCGGCATTTATTTCGTCTTTTGGGCGATGCTTCCGAACACGATCGAATATGGCGAGCAGACGACAGGTTTCCATGTCGAAGGCGCGGTGTTTGGAGTCGCAGCGCTGGTGCAACGCATTGCCATCGGCATAGCGACGGCAATCCTCGGCTGGGGCTTCGAGTCGGCCGGTTACGTCGCCAATGTGAAGCAGGGGCCCGAAACGCTCGAGCGCATGCGCGAGACGATAGCGCTGGTGCCGTTGCTCTTCCTTGTCCTCTCCTGGGCGGCGATGGCGCTCAACCCGCTTGGACGCGAGCGCCGCCGGTCAGGCGACGAGGTCAAAGCTCCCGCGGACGCCGTCGCTCTCCGCTGACGGAGCGATCCACACGTCAAACGTGCCCGGCTCAACGGTCGGACGGTCCTGCAGCCCATAGAACGCGAGGTCTGCTGGCGTCAGCGTGAAGCTGACGGTTTGAGATTGTCCCGGCGCGAGCGCGATCTTCCGGAACGCTTTCAGCTCGCGGACCGGTCGAGTGATGCTTGCAACGCGATCGTGGATGTAGAGCTGCGCGACTTCTTCGGCGGCTCGCGATCCGCGATTGGTAATCGTCGCGGAAACCTGGATCGATCCGTTCGCGGCCATCGTCCGGCTGCTCAGCGCGAGCCCGCTATATTCGATCTTCCCATAGGTTAGGCCGTGCCCGAACGGATAGCGCGCGCTGTTCGGGATCCCGTGGAAATGCGTCTTGTAGGACTGCAGCTCGCCCGGCGGGTTGGGCCGTCCGGTCGGCTTGTGCGCGTAATAATAGGGCTCCTGCCCCGACTTCCACGGGAAGCTGGCTGGCAAGCGGCCTGAAGGGCCGTACGCGCCGAACAGGATGTCAGCAATCGCGGTACCGGTCTCGGTGCCCAGGAACCACGTGGCGAGAATCGCCGGCGCGTCAGCAACCGCGCCTTCGAGAGCAAGCGCGCGGCCGTGTCTGAGGACGACGACCATGGGTTTCCCAACCGCGGCGACCGCCTCGGCCAGCGCCTGCTGCGGCTCGGGAACGACGATCTCGGTACGCGACTGCGCTTCGCCCGACATGCCCGCGTCCTCGCCGATGGCGAGAATTACGATGTCGGCTTGCCGGGCGGCCGCCACGGCCTGCTCAATCCCGCCGGGCACGGGATCTTCGACGTTGGACCCTTCCGTGACGGTGACGGATCCGGGGTTCTCGACGGCGGCGCGGATCCCGGTCGCTAGGTCGACCGACCTCCCGTTGTCGCCATAGACCACCCACGGTCCGATATTTCGAGCCGTCCCGGCGGCGAACGGGCCGATGACCGCGATCCGCCTCTTGGACCGAGGCAGTGGCAACAGGTCGCCGTCGTTTTTCAGTAGCACGATCGACTTGCGGGCGGCTTCCCGAGCCAATGCCCGGGTAGCCGGAAGCATGGACCGCGCTTGCTCGCGCTTCTCGTCAATGCGGCGGAACGGGTCGTCGAAGAGGCCGAGCATAGCCTTGAGAGCGAGGACGCGCCGCACGGATTGCTCGAGCTGCGCCTCCGGCACCGCGCCGCTGCGGACGAGGCCGGGCAGATGGTCGCGATAGAGGCCGCTCTGCATGCTCATGTCGACACCGGCGAGGAAGGCCAACCGGGCCGCATCGCTCCCATCCTTCGCGTAGCCGGCCGCGATCATCTCTTCGTCGCCTGTGTAATCGGAGACGACGAAGCCCTGGAAACCCCATTCCCCGCGCAGCAGCTCGGTCATCAGCCAATGATTGCCTGTCGACGGGACGCCGTTGATCTCGTTGAAAGAGGCCATGGCCGAAAGCGCACCCGCGTCGAACCCGGCCTTGTACGGCTGGAGATAGACTTCGCGCAGTCTCCGCATCGACATGTCGACCGCGTTGTAATCCAGCCCGGATTCGGCTGCGCCATAGGCGGCGAAATGCTTGATGCAGGCGAGCATATGCTCGTTGGACCTGAGGTCCGTGCCCTGGAACCCCCGCACGCGCGCCGCGGCGAACAGGCTGCCGAGCAGCGGGTCTTCGCCGCCGCCCTCGACTCCGCGGCCCCAGCGCTGGTCGCGGGCCACGTCTACCATCGGCGAGAAGGTCCAGTCGATTCCCGCACCCGAGGCTTCGAATGCGGCAGCCTCGGCGGTGCGGCGCGCGAGCTCGGGTTCGAAGCTTGCGACTTCGGCGAGAGGGACGGGGAAGATCGTCCGGTGCCCGTGAATGATGTCGGCGGCGAAGATCAAAGGGATCTTCATCCGCGAACCGGTCATCACCTCGCTCTGCATGATGCGCGCCATGCGCGCGCCATTGCCGTTGAAAACGCCGGTCAGCCGCCCCTCGGCCGAATCCTTGACCTGCTGCTGGAAGTCCGACCCATTGCCCGGTGGATTGAGGCTCAGAGCTGCGCCGCCGCCCCAGGCCGAAGCCATGAGCTGGAGCTGGCCGGCCTTCTCCTCGAGAGTCATGCGCCGAATGAGATCGTTGATGAATGCCGGCGTCTCGACCTTGGCTGCCGCAGCCAAAAGCGCGCGTGCCGGGCTTGCAAGCCAGGCCGCCACTGCTCCTGCGCCCATCAATGCGGCCCGGCGCGAAATCCGCGTGTCCAGCATGAATTTTGCCCTCCACTGTGCAGCGGCCGAGCGCAATAGCCCTAACGGCGTCGCGACGTTGGCTCTACACTTGACGCTTAATGTAACCGGTTACATGACCGAGGCGAATGAGCTTTGCAATGCGTCTCGCGCGTGACTTTTGCTCGATTTGCTGCCGATAAGGCCGCCAGTGCCTGAACCAACCATCCGGGATGTCGCCAAGCGCGCGCAATTGTCCGTCGCGACTGTGTCGCGCGCACTCAATGGTTTTGAAAATGTAAGCGATTCGGCACGCGAAAAGATCGCGCTCGCGGTCACCGAGCTCGGCTACGTCCCGCATGCCGGAGCGCGAAGCCTGAGCCTCGCGCGGAATAACGCGATCGGGGTTGTCCTCCCTGACCTCCACGGCGAGTTCTTCTCGGAAATCGTGCGCGGCATGGACCGCGAGGCGAGCCACCGCGGCTATCTCCTTCTGCTGTCGAACTTCCACGCCAAGTCCGAGCAGGCGACGAAGGCATTGAGGGCGATGCGCGGCCGCGTCGACGGGCTTCTGGTGATGGCGCCGCATCTCGGCAAGGACGAGCTTGCTTCGGCGCTTCCCCCGGGCTTGCCCGCCGTGCTGATCAACACCCGGGCGCAGCCTGGCGGTCATTCCGCAATCCATCTCGACAATGCCGCGGGTGCTACGGCGGTCATCGACCATTTCGCGGCACTGGGTCGAAAGAATATTGTGCACATCGCCGGCCCAGCGGGGAACATCGATGCGCAGGAGCGTGCCGCAGCGGCAAATGCGGCGGCCACGAAAAACGGTCTCGAGCTCATCAAGATCGAGGGCGATTTCGAGGAAGAGTCGGGAGCCGCCGCTGTCGATAGCTTGCGCAAGAGCGGGACCAGGTTCGACGCGATCTTCGCCGCGAATGACAATATGGCGATTGGCGCTCTCGAGGCGCTCCGCCGTGCCGGTGTCCGTGTTCCCGAGGATGTCGCGGTTGCCGGTTTCGACGATATCCCCCTAGCCAGGCACCTGGGGGTGACGACAGTCCGCGTGCGCATTGCCGAGCTCGGCGAGCGTGCGTTGACCCGGCTGCTGGATGAGCTCGCGAAAGGCCATTCAGGCGGCGACGAGCTTCACGCGCCCGTGCTCGTCGTCCGTTCAACGAGCCAACTGGAGACCACCAGATGATAGAAATCGGACGGCGCGAGCTGCTCAAGGCCTCCTCGCTGCTGGTCGTATCGACGGCGCTGCCCGCCTTCGCCTTGGCTGCTCCCTCGCTGCCCGCCTTCTATGAGGAGATCGAGCAGCGCACGTTCCAATGGTTCTGGGACACGGCGAACCGCAAGAACGGTCTGGTTCCCGACCGTTGGCCGACGCCGAGCTTTTGCAGCATAGCTTCGGTCGGCTTTGCGCTTCCTGCTTATGCGGTCGGGGTGGATCGCGGCTGGTGCTCACGGAGCGAAGCGCGCGACCTCACTTTGACAACCTTGCGCTTCTTCTGGAACGCCCCGCAGGGACCGGAAAGGGGAGGGCGGACGGGTTACCAAGGTTTCTTCTACCATTTTCTCGACATGCACACGGGCACGCGCTTCAGGGACGTCGAGCTGTCGAGCGTCGACACGACCATCCTGTTGATGGGCGTGCTGTTCGCTGGCGAATATTATGACGGCAGCGATGCCGCAGAGGTAGAAATCCGCAGGCTTGCCACGGCGATTTACGAGCGCGCGGACTGGAACTTCTTCCGCACCGATGCCCGCCGAGCCGTGTCGATGGGCTGGCATCCGGAACACGGCCTGATCGACGCAAACTGGGTCGGCTACAACGAGGGCATGTTCGTCAATATCCTCGCCCTCGGCTCGCCGACGCATCCGGGACCTGGCGACCTGTGGCAGCAATGGACCTCAACCTATCCGGAATATTGGCGCGGGAAGGGGCCAGGGCGGCACCTGGCATTCGGTCCGCTCTTCACGCACCAGTACAGTCACATCTTCATCGACTTCCGCGGCATCCAGGATGCCGTCATGCGGGATGCGGGCTTTGACTATTTCGAGAACAGCCGGCGCGAGACCTATGCGAACCGCGCTTATTGCGCTGCCAATCCGATGGGTTGGCGTGGCTACTCGAAGGATGTGTGGGGCTTAACGGCTTGCGATGGGCCCGGCGCTTTCGAGCTGCCGTACGAGGGGAAGAAGCGCAAGTTCTACGGCTATGCCGCGCGCGGCCCTCAGTGGGAGCCTGGCGGTGTGGACGACGGCACGATCGCGCCGACGGCCGCGCTAGGTTCGCTGCCTTTCGCGCCGGAAATCGTGATCCCCTGTGCCGAGGCGCTGAAGATGCAGCCGCGGCTGTTCGACCGCTACGGCTTCCTCGACAGCTTCAACCCGAGCTTTACCTACACCGACGTCAAGGTCGATACGGGCACGGTCGACCCGAAGAGCGGTTGGGTCGACACGGACTATCTCGGGATCGACCAGGGTCCGATCCTATTACAGGCGGCGAACTATCGAAGCGACTTCGTCTGGCGATACATGCGCCGGGTGCCGGCACTTCGGCGCGGGCTGCTTCGCGCGGGCTTTACCGGTGGTTGGCTTGCCGGCGGACCGGCACAACGCGGCTGAGCTTCGAAACGCCGGTTTCGTTGAACGCCTCGATGGCGACCCAGTAGGGAACACCAAGGTTCAGTGAGCGCAGGTCCTTGACCAGCTCTGGTCCCGAGCCGAGCTCGTCCGCCCACAGCTGGTAGGTGAGGGTGAGGCGGTCGGGTCGGATGCCAAAGCGGATATTGTATCCGGTCGCGCCCGGCACCTTGGCCCATCGGATTGTGGCATCGCGCTCATCGGCGTGCCGAACGGCGGAAACGTGAGCCGGTAAGCGGGGCGCCGCGCCGTCAGCATTTCCGAAGACACGGATTTCGCTGATCGCCAGGTTCGATGCGCCGACATGGCCGTGAACGTAACGGATGAAGCGTGCGCGGACCGGCGTGGAGAGCTCAAGGTAGGCGTTTGGCCGATCGCGGCGAGGAGGCTCGGTGCGCGCGACTTCCTGCCAGTGCTGCCCGTCCGTTGATGCCTCCAGGTCGAACTCGGTGTAGATGTCCGGCGCGTCGCCAAAGCGGCCCGACTGGTAGTCGGCATAGTCGACCTGCACTGCCTGGACAGTCTCTAGCCTGCCTAAGTCAACGGTCAGCGTCTCGCCGGGGCGGTTCTCCGACGCAACCCAGAACGTCCGTGGATCCTCGTCGGTTACCGCCGCAGTGCCGAAGCCCTTGCGGGTCGATGAAGCAGCGACCGGCTTTCGGTACGAGAGAAGCATCCAGCCAGTGAACAGCTTGTCCGGGTCGTCGAACTTGGAAGCCGGGACGAAATGCGGGAAATCGCCAAAACGCGTCGACACCGTCATCTGCCCGTCGGCGTAGAACTTGGCGGGGTGCATCACGACCCGGCGCTCCATCCCCCAATTGTAGCCGATCCAGCTCGTGCCCGTGTTCCACCAGTTGCCGGCATCATCCTGGAAGGTGGACCCGTGCCCAGCGCCTTCGGCGAAACCGCCGGGGCGGTATGCCACTGGATTGTAAGGCGCGTAAGTGAAGGGCCCTAGCGGCTTGTCGGAGGTGTAGACGCCGTTCGCATAGACGTTGAACTCGGTGCCTGGCGCTCCGTACTGCAGGTAATAGCGGCCGCCGTGCTTCGTCATCCATGCGCCCTCCATGTAGGAGGGACTGGATTTGCCGGGTTGCCAGCAGGCGCAATGATCCTGGCCGAACCGCTCCCAGCCATGCTGGTCGGGATGCAGAGAAAGCATCGGCGCGGGATTCGTCTGATAGATGAGCTTGCCGCCTTCGAAGGCGATCTTCTGGCCATACATCGGGAAGACATTCGAGGAGCCCCAGTAGAGGTACCACTGGCTGTCGTCGTCCTTGAAAAGCGCCGGGTCCCAGGGGCCGGTCGGCACTTCGCCGGGCTTCATCTGGTCCGGGTCCTTGTTCACCGAACCAGGCATCGGAGGCATTCGCCTCACCCAGAAGTCGAGCTTGCCGCTACTGGGATCGGTGCTCGACAAGATCGTTCCGGGCTCCATCATCGCCGGCATGAGGATGAGGCGGGTGCCGTCCGACCAGGCAGCCGGCGCGACCATGCTCTGCATCGGCCAGCGTGACGGCGTGACGAACGTCCAGTCGATGAGGTTCGTCGAGCGCCAATAGCCATCGGCCAGCGTCAGGAAGAGGTAGTAGGTGCCCTTGTGATTGACGATCGCCGGGTCGGCGCCAGTGCGATACGAGACGCCGTCGTTGATCTGTTCGAAATTGTAGCGGTAATCGAGGTCGAGCGGGTTCGCATAGGTGTGTTGCTGAGCGGCAGCTGGCGTACCAATCGCGGCCGCAATAAGCCACGCGAAACATACGTGCACGCCACTGGAACGTCTGTTAGGCACTTGCGGCACAACAGCGTTGGATGAAGGCCTCGTGCGGCGGCATCAACTGCACGTTCGACGCAACTACTTGTTCAACGTGACTGACGAGAGCGAGCATATCGTCGTTTGCGATCCAGTCGGCCGCAGGATGATAGGCGCGCGGATAAATGCGCTGCCCGAGCATCACTTCAACCCAGCTCGTAAGGCCAAACAACTCCTCGCCATCGCGAAAGAACTGACCGTTGCTTCGGAACAATTCGATTTTCGACCTGAGCTCGTCAGGAATGCTCATCGTTCTGACGTAATTCCAGAACTCGGTGTCGTCGCGTTCGGTGGCATTATAGTGCAGAATGAGAAAGTCTCGGATCCGCTCATATTCGAAGTTCGATTGTTCGTTGTAAGTGTCTTGTAGAACCGGATCGCAATCGGCGGTTGGAAACAAGGCCATCAACCGATTGATCCCGGCTTGGATGAGATAGATCGCAGTGGATTCGAGCGGCTCGAGAAAGCCTCCAGCAAGCCCGATCGCGATAACGTTTCGGTTCCACAGCTTGCGTCGCTTGCCAGTCGTGAATTTAAGCAGCTTTGGATCGCCAAGCGCGCGGCCGTCGAGTGTTCCGAGGAGGATTTCGGCCGCTTCCTCCTCGCTGCTGAACTGACTGCTGTAAATATGTCCGTTCCCTGTCCGGTGCTGGAGAGGGATGCGGAACTGCCAGCCCGCCTTGTGCGCGGTTGAGCGGGTGTAAGGGGTCGGCGGCCCGACTTTCTCACATGGCGCCACCAACGCGCGGTCGCACGGGAGCCAGTGCGACCAGTCATCAAAGCCGACGCCTAGGGTTCCGCCGATCAGCAGCGCCCGAAAGCCGGTGCAGTCCAGGAACAGATCAGCGGCGATCGACTGGCCGCTTTCAAGTGTGACGCTCTCGACGAAGCCGCTCTCGGCGTTCTGATCGACGCGTATAACCTTGCCTTCAATGCGCTTGGCCCCGTGGCCTTCGGCGTGTTGACGCAAGAAGCGTGCGTATCGCCCGGCATCGAAATGATAGGCATAGGCGATTTCGGCCAATGGCGAATTAGCCGGCGCATCGGCCGGCGGCGCCATGAACTTGCCAATCGGCGCGGCGACCGTGTTGAGCGAATAATGAGAAATGTCTGCAGCTTGTCCTAAAGCTCGGGCCTTCAGCCAATATTGGTGAAACGGCATCAGGCCGAGGTCGCGGCCAATCGTCCCGAACCCATGGATGTAGCTGTCTCCAAGCCTGCTCCAGTCGTTGAACTGGATACCCAACTTGAAGGTGCCCTGGACCTGGCGGACGAACTCCGCCTCATCGATCTCGAGGAGTCGGTTGAAAGCCGCAAGGTGGGGAACCGTCGCTTCGCCGACGCCAATCGTGCCGATTTCCTCAGATTCGACCAAGGCGACATCGATCTGGCGCCCGAATGCCTTAGAGATCGCTGCAGCGCACATCCAGCCAGCAGTCCCGCCGCCGATAATGGCGACGGATCGAACAGGACGTTCCGTGCTCGCGTGTGTCATATTCACGCGATAAAATCGGAACGAACAAGAATATAGCCCAGTCGACCGAACAAACCGGAAAATGGACTGATCTTTGCAGTTTCTCTGGAGTAAACTTCGGGCAGCGCGCTGAATTGACGATACAGGCGCAATAACGAAGGGGCGACGCCCGTGCGCCGCCCCTTATGCTTGTTTGTCGTAGCGAGCCTTACTGGCCGCGTTCCGGAGCCGGAGCGGGGGGCGGCGGTGGAGGCGGAGGAGCTGGGCACGTCGCAGTCGCCAGGATAACCGAACCATCGGAGCACGTCTGGGTAGCGGGCGCCGGGGCAGGCGGAGGTGGAGGCGGAGGCGGTGCCTCCGCAACCGGTGGCGGCGGCGGCGGAGCCTCACCGAACCTGATTCCAGCGGTCAGCTTTACCGTCAGCGGGACGCCCGTGAACGTATTCTTGTCGTAAAGCGGCCGGGTTTCGGGACCGTCTATGTAGTAGAGCGCGCCCGGATCGTAATTCTTCCAGTTGAACACGTTCAGAATGTCGACGCGCACGTATGCATCGGCCAGGCGGACGATGGAAAAGTTCTTCGTGAACTGGAGATCCAGGTCCTTGTAGCCGATGAACTTGTCCGGCGCCTTGCTGAGGAACAGCAGGGGATTGCCCCATTGATTGAACGTTGCCGTGCAACAGTAGATTCGGGCAGCTGCCGGCGGCGTTGCCAGTTCCAGTTTGCTCGCCATCGAAATGCCCCAGAAAATGTCGCGGCTGTAGGTCGCGACCAGCCGATGGCGAGGCACTGCCGTCGCCCTGATCATCGGATAGTCGGAGGGATAGGGGAGGTCGAAGAGATACTGATTGTTCGCGATTGAATAGGGATTCGATCCGCCGGCGACATTGTTCTGCTTTGCCGCCGAGAAGGTGTAGGAGATCGTCGCGCTCCAGCCCGATTGGACGGTGTACGGCTTTTGCGCTCCCAGACCGATCTGGAAGAGACGATCCTTGCCGCCGTTGTCCCACAGGATGGCGGTGCCTACGTTCGGTATGCCCTGGGCGCCCCACTGCGAGCCGTTCTGGAAGTAGGCACCGTTCGCATATCGATTTCCGAAGCGGCCGATGATCGAGTCATAGCTCTTGATCAACGATACGGAGGCCTGGGTATTCCAGTCACCGATCCTGTTGCGCATGCCGAGGGTGAACTGATCGGAATAAGGAGTCTTCAGCTTGTTGTTGAGGAGGTCGGCCTCACGTGAGTTCGGCGCGATCTGCAGCCCCGCCAAACCCTCCGGCGTCAGATACGCCGGATTCCAGGCGTAGCAGTGGTTCGCCGGATTGATGTCGGCGGGCGTGGCGCATGCTCCGAAGGAATCCTGTGTCTGCGGCGACGGGAAGTAGATCTGCGGGTTATTGTTCAACGCGATCTTGGTCACTTCCAGCGATAAGATCGAGAACAGGTTGCGGTTGTACGCGCGGCCGTAGCCGCCGAAGATCACGTGCCGGTTGTCGCCGTTGATATCATAGGAGAAGCCCAGACGCGGCGAGAAATTGTTCGGCGCCTTTCGGTTGTGACCCGTGCTGACATAGTCGAAGATGTTGTAACCCGGATTGGGTCCTGACCCCATCGCCACGGCCTGGGCGAAAGTCTCCGTCGTTCCCGCGAAGGTTGGGCTGTTGATGCCATTGACGATGAAGTCAGGCGTCTTAAAGTCCAAGAATGCGGGTACCACTTCATGGTCCCACCGCAGTCCGAGATTGAGAGTCAGGTGCCGGTTAACGTTCCAGTCGTCCTGGACATAGGCGCTATATTGCTTGTCCGTGGTGGTGACGTTGGCGGAGGAGACCCCAGGCGTCAGCGCCGGATATTGCACTTCGAACGGCGTCGGCATGACGCCCGTAGGCAGCACGGCGAAGGAATAAACCGCGTTGTTGAGGTCGGAACTGGTGTCCTGCGTGTTCAGCTTGATCGAGCTGAAGCTGACGCCCGCCCTTAGCGTATGGTCGCCGGCGAGGTGCAGACCAGTGTATGTGAAGTCGTCCTTCAGCGTCCATCCGCGTTGGCGGTTGATATAGCCTACACCGAGCCCCGGCCCTCCAACCTGGATAAGCGGCGTGCCACCTGCGGAGTTCGCCGCGTTCGGGAAGAAAGTGTATTCGATCCGCGGCGTCGCCTGACCGGACGTCTGGAGAGATGACGAGTTGGTGTTCTGATAGGCCAGCAGGATCTGGTTCACCCAGTTATTGCCGCTGTGTTGCCACCTTATGTCTGCGCGCTTGTCATTGTTGACGTATGGTGCCCTCGTCGACGCAGCGGCCTGACCGTTGCCGCCCGACAAGCTGTGCTCGGTCCGGAGTTTTCCGGTGGCTTCGATCCGGTCGTTGATGCCCGGCTCCAAATCCAGTTTTCCGAAATAGAGATTTTCGGTGAACGGATTGGTGACGGGCCCGTATTGCGCAGCCACGTCGGCCGGAAGCAATGCAGCTGCCTGCTCCGGCGATATGCCGCTGCCGGGGAAGACGGAGCTCGGGTCGGATAGGCTCTTATGCTCCCAAGTGACGAAGAAGTGGGCGACGTCCTTGATGATGGGGCCGCTGAACGCCGCGCCATATTCCTTGCTCGGCGATTTACCCTTCGGCTTGTGGGCCGCCTCCTCAGCTACCGTTTTGGCACGGAGATCCTGGTTGGTGAACGTGCCAAATGCTTCGCCCTGGAACCTGTTGGTTCCGGACTTGGTCTGAGCGATGATGATCGAGCTCGCTGCGTCGCCATATTCCGCGCTGTAGTTCGACGTGACGACCTTATATTCGGCGATCGCCAGCTGCGGGAAGGGGTTGCCCGGATCGCCATTCTTCGTCGGGCCGCCGCTGCCAGTGATGCCCGAGCCGCCGCCGACCAGGTCCTTCTGGCTCACGCCATCGATGTAGACGTTCACTGCCGAGGCGAGCTGAGCGCCGCCGCGCAATGAAGTGTTGTGGTTCGCGTCGACCTGGAACTGCATGCCCGGGACCGTATCCGCAAACTCGAGGAAGTTGCGCGTGACCTGCGGAAGCACGGCAATGTCGTGCAGCGTGACGAACTGGTTGACCTGCGAGGTGTGCACCTCGGACGTCGGCCGCGTACCCGTGACGACGATCGCGCCCGCCGCGGCGGTCGCAGGAGCTGTATCGAAGTTTTGAACCTGCTCAGAGGCGACGGGGACAACGACGTCGGCGGCCTTTCCCCCGGCCGTGACATGATAGTTCCCGGCCTGAAGACCTGCGATGACATAGTTGCCGTCCGAACCGACGGTCGTCGTTCGGACCGCTCCGGTATTCACTTCGGTAGCAACCACCTCGGTTCCCGCGGGTGCCCGACCACGGAGGGTAGATGTGCCAGCTTGCGCCAGGGCAGGGCTCGCGAAGCCGAGAGAAGCTGCAATTGCGATTGCGGAAATGCCAGACGTCAGCCGGCGCTTGTTGAGAGCGTTGTTCACTCAGGTCCCCTCTTTCGAATTCGGCAATGTAACCGGTTACACTAACATTTGTCCGCTTGGCTCTTTTGCCGGAACTGAAACTCCTTCGCCGTGCTCAAGTCAATTGAGCCGGTCGCTTCTTGAGTGCGGGTTTCGAAGCAGCTGTGGCTTTCCGGTCACGAAAGAGCCGCTGCTTCGCGGGCTTTTTTGTTTTCATCTGGCGAAGTGTCCGGACATACCAATGCGATGTCGAATAAATTGGAACCGTTTACGGCAAGCCGGGCACGAACAGACAAGGCCGTGCGTTTCTAAACGCGATGATTTGGAGTAGTGTTGGGCCGTGAAACCAAAGATGCTCGTCGCTACGGCATTGCTCGCGGGATGTGCGGCACCGCCGCCGGGCGCCGACCAGCAGGGACCGCCGATTGAGCTCGCGGGGCGCGCGGCGGGCGCTCCCACGGCTTGCGTTTCGTTGAGGCAAGGTGAGTCGCTTAGGGTCTCGGAGAACAATAACCACACGCTGATCTACGGCAACGGCAGAACCATGTTCGCCAACTACCTAGGACAGTGCCGTATCGACCGTGACGACCTCCTCGTCACCTTGCCGTCCGCGGGTTCCTATTGCCGGGGCGATGTGGTCAAGACCGTCGACCGGTCGAGCGGGCTTCCGGGCTCTGCCTGCATCCTCGGCAACTTCGTTCCCTATACGCTCTGA
The DNA here is from genome assembly GCA_025936675.1 of Sphingomonas sp. The sequence continues at coordinate 17,534 of JAICSX010000006.1, read as the reverse complement.
CGATCAGCGCCGAGGCTGGAACAGCTCCAGTCCATCGGGCGACGCGTATCCATCGAGTGGAATATCCCATTCGTCGGTCGGGATCGTCTCCGGCAGTCGCTGGATCGGCCATCCGACCCCGATCAAACGAGCGCCATTCTTCTTGAGGCGGACGAGGGCGCGGTCATAATGCCCCTTGCCGCGACCGAGCCGCGTCCCGTTGGCATCGACCGCGATCAGCGGGACGAGCACCAGGTCCGGCTGGACGACAGGATGGCGCTTTGCCGGCTGCATGATCCCGAACGGTCCCGGTTCGAGCGGGTCCCCCGCCTGGAAGCGGAATGGCTTGGCGGGATTAGCGAAGCAGGGATAAGCGACGATCGCACCGACAGCGCGCGCCTCCTCGGTCGCCGGAAGCGGGCTGATCTCCGAACCCAGCGGGCAATAGCCTCCAACGACCGAGACGCCCGCGAATAAAGACGTCAGATGCTCGGCGAGCTTGTGCTCGAGCATCGCGCGGTCAGCATCGGAAAGGGTGCGGACGAACGCCTTGCGCGTTTCAAGCGCGGCGCGGCGCAGCGATTCCTTGCCGAGCGGTTCCATCTCAGGCCCCATGTGACTTTGGGGGCCGGGGGAGAAGGGAGGTGACGGGACCACCATGGCCGTTTGCCCTAAAATCCTCTGACGCCAAAACGTCAGGTGGGCGCCATATGCTCCCGATCCCAATGAAGTGACCGAGGCAGGGACAGCTCCCAGATGGATTCTATCGCCTCAGGGATTTTCCGAAGGCTCGCACCGGGTAGTGCCCGTCACTAACCAATCTAGGCGTTCGCCCCCTCGTTCTCAAGCGCCATGGCGAGCGATTCGAGCCGGTCCGCGAGCCGTTCGGCTTGAAGAATCAACGCGGGCTCCAGGCGCGAGGGGGATTCCGCTTCTTGCGGCGGTGCGGAAGGTGGCGGCGCTTCGCTTCGTGGAGCCTTGTCGATCAGCTGGTCTGCTAGAAGGAGCGAAGCGAACAGGAACTGCCGTGCTTCCGAAAGAGTGCCAAGTCCGGCGAGCGCCTTCCGGCTCTTGCCATCGACCAGGCGAGCGGCGGCCCGAAGATTCTCCTCTTCGCCTTCGCGGCAGGCGACCTGATAGGTCCGGCCCGCGATTGAAAGATCCACAAGCGCGGCCATTAGGCGGCGGCCGCGCGAATGAGCTCGTCGAGCTCTTCCACCACTTCCCGGACCTTCGCGCGCAACTCATCGTCACGCGCAGGCTCCGGCCGGCGGTTGGAAAGGGCGCGCTCGATGCGTTGAAGGGCGTTGTCGGCGCGGTTCAGTGCCGACACAAGTTCGCTATCGTCCATAAGCTGTTCGCTTAGCATTTTCACGATTCACGGCAAGCGCGTGCGATGCAAGTTTGACGGCGCGCGAAGGGCGGCTAATGGGGCGCCAACCCGCCTGGACTCCCGGGCGAGCGCGAACCCGCAAGCGGAGACCCGATGCAGCCGACCGATCGCCGTCTCGCCAACGCCATCCGCGGCCTGGCCATGGATGCGGTGGAGGCCGCGAACAGCGGCCATCCCGGTATGCCGATGGGCATGGCCGATGCCGCGACGGCGCTGTTCACGCGGCATCTGAAGTTTGACGCGGCGGATCCGTATTGGCCCGACCGCGACCGGTTCATCTTGTCGGCCGGACACGGCTCGATGCTGCTCTATGCCTTGCTCTACCTGACCGGGTACGAGCGGCCGACGCTCGACGACATCAAGCGCTTCCGACAGCTCGGCTCTCCGACCGCCGGGCACCCCGAGAATCACGAGATGCCGGGGATTGAGGTCACCACCGGTCCGCTGGGGCAAGGCCTCGGCATGTCGGTCGGAATGGCGATCGCCGAGCGGCACCTGAACGCGATCTACGGCGACGAGCTCGTGGATCACCGGACCTTCGTGGTCGCGGGCGACGGTTGCCTGATGGAGGGGATCAACCACGAAGCGATCGGCCTCGCCGGCAATCTGAAGCTCGGCCGCCTGATCGTCCTGTGGGACGACAACCACATCACCATCGACGGCTCGACCGACCTGTCGCGAAACGAGGATGTCGTCGCGCGCTACCAGGCGGCGCAATGGCATACCTGCGAATGCGACGGCCTTAACGCCGATGACGTAAGTCGCGCGATCACTGAAGCCGTCGCCGACCCGCGGCCGAGCCTGATCCGCTGCAAGACCATCATTGGCTTCGGCGCTCCCAACAAGCAGGGCACGGCGGCGACCCACGGTGCGGCGCTTGGCAAGGACGAAGTGGAAGCAGCGCGAGAGGGCCTCGGCCTGCCTGCCGAGGCGTTCGCGGTTCCCGAGGACATTCTCACCGCGTGGCGCGCGGCGGGCAAGCGCGGCGCGGTCGATCACGCACTGTGGAAGGAGCGGCTGGAGGCAAGCGGCGCAAAGGATAATTTCCTCGCGCGGCTCAACGGCAAGGTCAGCGACGCGTGGCTCAGGCCCTATCTCGACAAGCTCTTCTCTGACCTGAAGCCGGTCGCGACCCGCAAGGCGTCCGAAATGGCGCTCGAGGCAATCAACGCTGCAATTCCGGCGACGATTGGCGGCTCGGCCGACCTTACCGGTTCCAACAACACCAAGACCAAGGCGCTCGAGCCGCTGACACACGACAATTATGCCGGCCGCTACATCTACTACGGCATCCGCGAGTTCGGCATGTCGGCGGCGATGAATGGAATGGCGCTCCACGGCGGCGTCATCCCCTATGGCGGCACGTTCCTGGTCTTCACGGATTATGCGCGACCGGCGATCAGGCTCTCAGCGCTTCAGAAGGCGCGGGTCGTCTATGTCATGACCCATGACTCGATCGGTCTCGGCGAAGACGGCCCGACCCACCAGCCGATCGAGCATTTGCAGAGCCTCCGCGCGATTCCGCAACTCGAGGTCTACCGGCCAGCGGATGCCGTCGAGACCGCAGAATGCTGGGCGCTTGCACTGGCGACCGAAGGACCATCGATCCTCGCACTGACACGCCAGAATCTGTCGCCGGTTCGGCTTGAACGAAACGACGAGAACCTGAGCGCTCGCGGAGCGTATAGACTCAAGGCTGCCGAGAATGCCCGGAAGGTGATCATCCTCTCGACGGGCTCCGAAGTGGAAATCGGATTAGCCGCCGCTGGCCTTCTTGAACAGCAGGGCATCGGCACCGACGTGGTTTCGATGCCATGCACCGAGCGCTTCGACGCGCAGCCTTGGGACTATCGTGAGGACATCCTGCCGGACGTGAGCAACCGTGAGATCCTGCGCGTTTCGATCGAAGCAGGGACGACGTTCGGCTGGGAGCGCTACACCGGTCTTCATGGCCTGAGGATTGGCATCGACCGCTTCGGCGTCTCTGCGCCAGCGCCGGATGCCTACGCCTATTTCGGCCTGACCCCCGACAAGATCGCAGAGCGCATCACCGACTTCATGAAACAGCGAGGAATCCAATGACTAAAGTCGCCATCAACGGGTTCGGCCGCATCGGCCGGCTGGTCGCGCGAGCCATCCTGGAGCGGCCGGGCTGCGGGCTCGAACTGGTCAGCGTCAACGACCTTGCCGACGCAAAGGCGAACGCCTGGCTGTTCAAGCATGACAGCGTCCATGGGAAATTCCCCGGCGACGTCACTACCGACGGCAACGATATCATCGTCGACGGCAAGCGCATTCACGTGACGGCTGAACGCGACCCAGCAAAGCTTCCGCATGCCGCGAACGGCATCGATATTGCGCTCGAGTGTACGGGCTTCTTCACCGACCGCGCCGGAGGGGAGGCGCATATTCAGGCCGGCGCCAAGCGCGTTCTGATCTCCGCTCCGGCGAAGGGTGTCGATTTGACCGTGGTCTACGGTGTAAACGACGACAAGCTCACGGCGGAGCACAGGATCGTCTCCAACGCCTCGTGCACGACCAACTGTCTCGCGCCTGTCGCCAAGGTCCTCAACGATGCGCTCGGGATCGAGCGGGGCCTGATGACCACGGTCCACGCCTACACCAACGACCAGAAAATCCTCGACCAGATCCACAGCGACCTTCGCCGCGCCCGCGCAGCGGCGATGTCGATGATTCCGACCACAACGGGCGCTGCACGCGCCGTCGGCGAGGTTCTCCCGGAGCTCAAGGGCAAGCTCGACGGGTCCGCGATCCGCGTTCCGGTACCGGACGGAAGCATCATCGATCTCACCTTCACGCCCGGCCGCGAGACAAGCCGCGATGATGTTAATCAGATCCTCAAGACCGCCAGCGAAAGCGAGCGGCTGAAGGGTATTCTCGATTACAGCTCGGACCCCCTCGTCTCCGTCGACATCGTCCACACCCCTGCGAGTTCGACTGTCGACAGCCTCGAAACGGCGGTGCTCGACGGCAAGCTGGTCCGCGTCGTCAGCTGGTACGACAATGAATGGGGCTTCTCGAACCGCATGGTCGATACCGCTCATGCAATGGGGCAGCTCGGCTGAGGACTGTCCTACACGGCCGATCTGTGACTAAAGGCCTCTCAATGGGCACCCGACCGCGTCGCCGTACATTGGTCAGTTGGATCGTTCCAAGCGCGAGCGCCCGTGGACGTGCGACGTTTGCGACTTTTGACCCGAAATGAGCCGCTTCAAGACCCTCGACGAGCTGCCGGCCGACCTCACGGGCAACAAGGTGCTCGTCCGTGTCGACCTCAACGTGCCGATGGATGGCGCGAAAGTGACGGACGACACTCGCCTGAGGGCGATGCTTCCAACCGTGCTGGAGCTCAGCGACCGCGGCGCGATCGTCCTTCTGCTGGCGCATTTCGGCAGACCGAAGGGCGAGGTGCGGCCGGACATGTCGACCGCGCAGCTGGTGCTTCCGATCCATCGGCTGGCGGGACGTTCGGTGCGCTTCATCGAGGATTGCCAGGGCCTCGAAGCCGAGCGCGCAGTCGCGACCATGCTTCCCGGGAACATCGGCGTCCTCGAAAATACCCGCTTCCACAGCGGCGAAGAGAAGAACGATCCCGAGCTCGCCAAAGCGATGGCGGCGCTCGGCGATTATTATGTCGACGATGCTTTCTCGGCGGCGCATCGGGCACACGCTTCGACGGAAGGTATCACCCAGTTTCTCCCAAGCTTCGCGGGCCGCGCGATGGAAGCCGAGCTGAAGGCGCTCGAACGTGCTCTCGGGAATCCCGAGCGGCCGGTAGCGGCAGTCGTGGGGGGCGCAAAGGTCTCGACGAAGCTTGCCGTGCTCGGACATTTGGTCGGCAAGGTCGACCATCTGATCATCGGCGGAGGGATGGCCAACACCTTCCTCGCGGCGCGCGGCGTGAACGTTGGCAAGAGCCTCTGCGAGCATGAGCTGACCGGAGAAGCCAACTGCATCTTCGATGCCGCCGAGAAGGCGGGCTGCACGATCCATCTGCCGTATGACGTGGTCGTCGCGGAAGAGTTTGTGCCCAACCCGCCGAGCGTCCGCACCTGCAACGTGCATGAGGTCCAGCCCGACGAGATGATCCTCGATGTCGGCCCCGTAGCGGTCGAGGCGCTCGCCGATGTGCTGAAGACCTGCCGGACGTTGGTGTGGAACGGGCCTCTGGGCGCCTTCGAGGTCCCGCCGTTCGACGCGGCAACCGTCGCGCTTGCGAAGACCGCGGCAGCGCTGACCAAGGAAGGGTCGTTAGTGTCTGTGGCTGGAGGCGGAGACACCGTCGCGGCCCTGAATCACGCCGGCGTCGCGCAGGATTTCACCTTCGTTTCGACTGCGGGCGGAGCATTTCTCGAATGGATGGAAGGCCGCACGCTTCCGGGCGTCGCGGCGCTCGAGCGGGCATGATCAATCTCCAGGCGATCGATCATGTCGTCTTCAGAGTCACCGATCTTCAGAAGGTGGCGGACTTTTACATCGACGTGCTTGGCGCCCGCTGGGAAAAAAAGCAGGAGTCGATCGGCCTCTACCAGCTCCGCGCCGGGACCTCGCTGATCGATCTTGTGCCGATCGACAGCAAGCTCGGACAGATGGGCGGGGCGGCTCCCGGCACCGGAGGGCAGAACGTCGATCATGTCTGTTTTCGGGTGCTGCCGTGGGATGAAGAAGCGATCCTTGGGCATCTGGGATCGCACGGTATCGAAGGCGAAATCGTCTCGCGCTATGGCGCCGAAGGATACGGACCGTCGATCTATCTGACCGATCCGGAAGGCAATAATCTTGAACTGAAGGGGCCGCCGTGGGCGCCGGTCCCGAACCGCTGAACAGGGGTGCACGAATGTCGATGACCAATTCCGAGATGACTGCGAAAATCAGGGAGGGTGACGGGTTCATCGCCGCGCTCGACCAGTCGGGCGGGTCTACGCCGAAAGCACTGGCCGGCTACGGCATCGAACCGGGCTCCTGGTCGAACGACGAGGAGATGTTCGACCTCATCCACCAGATGCGGCAGCGGATCATCACCGCCCCCTGTTTCTCCAGCGGCAAGGTTCTCGGCGCCATCCTCTTCGAGCGGACCATGGACGGGACGGTCGACGGCAAGCCGACGCCGCAGGCGCTGATCGATCGCGGGATCGTGCCTTTCATCAAGATCGACAAGGGTCTCGAAGCCGAAGAGAACGGCGTTCAGCTGATGAAGCCGATGCCCGATGTCGACGCGCTTCTGGAGCGCGCGAAGGGCCTAGGCGTCTTCGGCACCAAGGAACGGTCGGTTATCAATGCCGCGAATCCGTCGGGCATTGCCGTCGCGGTTGCCCAGCAGTTTCAGCTTGCCAAGCAGGTCATCGCGCATGGCCTCATGCCGATCGTCGAGCCAGAGGTGAACATCAAGAGCGCCGATCGCGCCGAGAGCGACGATCTCCTCCTTTCCGCGATCCTCGAGGAGCTGGACGAGCTTCCCGAAGGCCAGCAGGTGATGCTGAAGCTTTCCATCCCCGCCGAGCCGGGCAAGTTCCAGCCTTTAGTCGATCACCCGAAAGTGCTGAAGGTCGTGGCCTTGTCTGGCGGCTTCAGCCGCGAGGACGCATGCCGCGAGCTCGCAAAGAACCCCGGAATGATTGCGAGCTTTAGCCGCGCTCTCTTGTCCGATCTCCGCGCGCAGCAGAGCGACGCGGAATTTGATGCGACGCTGGGTCAGGCGATCAACGAGATTTACAGCGCCTCGACATCGAAGGTGCTCGCCTGACCTTGGACGAAGCCGAGTTCGACCCTATCGATTTCCCGCCTCCGGAGCGCAAGCAGCCGGCTAAGCTCTATTTTATCAGTCCGCAGCAGGTCGGCGGTGCGTTTCCTGACCGGCTGAAGGCCGCGCTCGAGCCGGGACTTGCCGCCGCGTTCCAGCTGCGCGTCAAGGACGTCGACGAGCATGAGCTCGCGCGTCTCGCGGAGCCTCTCCAGCCCATCTGCGCCGATGCCGGCGTTGCCTTCATCGTGAACGACAGCATGCAGCTCGCCAAGCGGCTCGGCGCCGACGGCGTGCATTTGGGCCAATCGGATGGCGACATTCGCGAGGCGCGCGCGCTGCTCGGACCCTCAGCGCAGATCGGCAAGACCTGTCACGACAGCCGCCATCTCGCGATGGAGGCCGGCGAGGCCGGCGCCGACTATGTCGCGTTCGGCGCTTTCTATCCGACCACGACCAAGCCTTCGAATTACCGCCCGGACCCCTCGATCCTCAGCTGGTGGTCGACATTGTTCGAGATTCCTTGCGTCGCGATCGGCGGGATTACGCCGGCCAACGCGAAAGCACTGGTCAATGCTGGCGCCGACTTCCTGGCTGTGTGCCAAACGGTATGGGGCAAGGACGATCCTGCGGCTGCAGTCCAGGCCTTCGCCGAGGTGCTGGCCTAGACAAACTGCCGTTCGCGGTACCATTTCGTGACGATATATTTGGTTCCGCGCTCAACCGCCGTTCCCTCGTGCAGTGTCCAAGGATTGGGACTGCCGTCCAGCGCCATATTGTTCCAGATGAGGATTCGGCCGAGCTTCGGCTCAACCTGGAAATCGAGCAGCTTGAACCGCGTTGCACCACCCGCTTCGGGCTCATTCAGGTAGATCATCGCGGTCCAGGTCCGCTGACCGCCGTGGGGCTCATATTCCGCCCAATAAGGCTCGTCGATGTAGAAGAAGTCGGCATGCTCGCGGAACTGCTGCCCTTCCTGGTAGCGCTGGCCCTGAAGCGGTTCGCCGTGCGATTTTTCGATGCCGAGCAGCGCAGCGATGCGAGCATCGACGTCGACAATGAGCGGGTCATAAGTGTTAAGGTTGCAGCTGTAACTCGTCCGAACGCCTTCGAATTTTTCTTTTTCGTACAAAGGAGATGGATAGCTTCCTTCATCAATCTTCGAGCACATTTGTGTGCAAGTCTCGGCGTCGAGAAACTCGTCGCCGATGAACAGTTGAATTGGCTGGCGCCGCGACGAGCACAGCCGCCACAATCGCAGCGTCGTTTCGAGTTTCTCGCCGATCCTCAGCCCGACGCCCGCGCGGAGGTCCGAGCGCTGTTGCGCAAACGGCGTAGGCGGCTCGTAGTAGGGCGGCGGTTCGGCGTCGGCCATGTTCGGCAGTTTGCTTGAGAATGGCTGAATTGCCAATCAGCGGCTCATTTGGCGGACCATCGCCTTCAACGTCTGTGCATCATCGATCGCGTGACCGTGAATGTCGTTGTTGAAGTAGCACCAGCAGGACTTTCCGGAGCGCGCCTGCTCGATCAGCCAGTCGGTCCAGCCGAGAAGCGCTTCGTCGGAATAGCGTCCGTGATAGCGGCCGCTGCTGCCGTGGAAGCGAACGTAGGCGGTGCGACCGCTCGCCCAGCGCGGCGAGATGAGTCCTCTCAAGTCATGGCAGACGAAGCCGATCCCATGACGGTCGAGCAAAGCGAGGACCTCTTCGTCGTACCAGCTCTTGTGGCGGAACTCGACGACCTGCTCGATGTCCTTGGGCAACCGGAACAGGAAGGCATCAAGGCGCTCGACGTTTTTATGGAGGCTCGGGGGCAATTGATAGAGGAGCGGCCCGAGCGTGTCCCCGAGTGGCCGGGTGAGCGCGATGAACTGGTCCACCGCTTCTTCGCTGTCGAGCAGCTTCTTCATGTGGGTGATGAAGCGATTGACCTTGACCGCGTAGCGGAAACCCGGAGGCGCCTTGTCGCGCCAACCCTCGAACGTTGTCGCCAGCGGTAGCCGATAGAAGCTGGCGTTGATTTCGACGGTGTCGAATTCCTCGGCATAGCGCTGGAACCACAGCCGCTGCGGCAGCCCTTCTGGATAGAAGAGCCCACGCCAATGCTTGTAGACCCAGCCGGAGCAGCCGACGCGGATTTGGGAAACAGTTGTTGCCTGCATCGTTGCACTTCAACAACGTCAACGGTCGGAGAGTTGCGTGTCATGCTGAGGGTGATCGGGACGGCGCTTCTGACGACGGTGCTGGTGAGCGCCTTCTGGATCTGGTTCTACAACCATGTCCCGCAGGGCGCTCCGCAAGTGGCGCGAAGCGGACCGGTCGTGACGGTCGCTCCCAAGAATGCCCCGCCGGTGGTCGTTGCCGAGCAAGTGCAGGTCGCACCGTCCGGTCTCGCTATCCCGGTCGTCGGCGTGAAGCCGAACGACCTTACCGACACTTTCGATTCCGCGCGCTCGGCCGGGCGACGTCATGACGCCATCGACATCATGGCCGCCGAGGGAACGCCGGTGATCGCGGCTGCGGATGGGACGATCGAGAAGCTGTTCTTCAGCAAGGGCGGCGGCGGGATCACCATCTACGAGCGCTCGCCCGACCAGAAGTGGATGTACTATTACGCCCACCTCCAGGGCTATGCGCCGGGCCTCGCCGAGGGGCAGCAGGTGAAACGCGGCCAGGTGATTGCGCGCGTCGATCATACTGGTGACGCGGTTGCTTCGGCGCCGCATCTCCATTTCGCAATCAACTCCATGGCTGCCGGCGAACGCTGGTGGCAGGGGACGCCGATCAATCCCTATCCGCTGCTTGCCGGAAAGAGGAGCTGACCCTAGGCCGGCTGGATGGCGACCTATGAAGGTGGATGCGAATGTGGGGCGGTTCGCTATCGAATGACCGATGACCCGATGTTCGTGAACTGCTGCCACTGCCGTCAGTGTCAGAAGATCACGGGCTCCGCCTTTGCGATCAACGGGATGATCGAGGCCGATCGGCTCGAGATCCTCGAGGGAGGGGACACGCTCTCGAACGATAGCCGATGCGGCGCCTGCAATACTGCCCTTTGGGGTTCACACCGGCTGTTCGGCGATGGGATCAAGTTCGTGCGCCTGGGCACGCTCGACGAGGCCGAACGGATCAAGCCCGACGCGCATTTCTTTACGCGCAGCAAGCATCCATGGGTGACGATCCCCGAGGGCATTCCGGCATTCGAGACGCTACCCACCGACCGCGACCCACCGCTGATGAGCGACGAGGCAGCCGCGCGCCTTGAGGCGGCCCGGGCCGGCTGACTTGCCCGCCGGTTTGGGCGCCACTAAAGGCCAGCCGACTTTTCTCAAATCCCAAGAGAGCGACATGAAGATCAGCGGCGTGGACATCCGTCCCGGCAACATCATCGAATATGAGGGCGGCATCTGGCGCGCTGTGAAGATCCAGCACACTCAGCCCGGCAAGGGCGGCGCCTATATGCAGGTCGAGATGAAGAACCTCATTGACGGCCGCAAGACCAACGTCCGCTTCCGCTCTGCCGAGACGGTCGAGCGCGTCCGGCTCGACACCAAGGACTTCCAGTATCTCTACCACGACGGCGACATGCTCGTGTTCATGGACAAGGACACGTACGAGCAAGTGATGCTGCCCGAGGATCTCCTCGGCGACGCGGCCGACTTCCTGCAGGACGGCATGGACGTGGTGATGGAGCTCTATAACGAGCGGCCGATCAGCGTTCAGCTGCCCGACCAGGTCGAGGCGACCATTGTCGAGGCGGATGCCGTGGTGAAGGGCCAGACGGCCTCATCCAGCTACAAGCCGGCGGTCCTCGACAATGGCGTGAAGGTGCTCGTCCCGCCGCACATCACCAGCGGCACGAAGATCGTCGTCGACGTCTATAATCGCGAGTATGTCCGCCGCGCGGACTAGCTCATGGTTGCCCACTCTGGCCTGATCACCGTCATGCAGCGCGCCGCTCGAAAGGCTGCGCCGCGCCTTCGTCGCGACTTCGGCGAGGTCGAGCAACTCCAGGTCAGCCGCAAGGGGCCGGCGGACTTCGTCTCGCTCGCCGACAAGCGCGCCGAGCAGACAATCGTCGACGAGCTTCGCAACGCGCGGCCCGACTGGGGGATGCTCCTCGAGGAGGGCGGCGAGGTCAAAGGTAATCCGGACAAGCCGCGCTGGATCGTCGACCCGCTCGATGGGACCACCAACTTCCTCCACGGTGTTCCGCATTTCTCGATCTCGATCGCGGTCGAGGAGAAGAAGCCTGGCGGCGGCACCGAGATCACGCAGGGGCTCGTCTACCAGCCGCTCACCGACGAGAGCTTCTGGGCCGAGAAGGGAAGGGGCGCCTGGCTTCAGGACCAACGCTTGCGCGTGTCGGCACGCCGCGATCTCGCCGACAGCCTGATCGGCACCGGAATTCCCTTCCTCGGTCGCGGCGACCCTGTCCAATGGGCGAAAATCTACACGGCCGTTGCGTCGAACGTGGCGGGAATTCGACGCTTCGGCTCCGCCGCGCTCGATCTTGCCTGGGTAGCCGCGGGGCGGATGGACGGATTCTGGGAAGACGATCTCGACCCCTGGGATACGGCGGCGGGTATGCTCCTGGTCCGGGAGGCGGGCGGTTTCGTAACCGATTATCGCGGCTCCGACCGGGCGTTCGAGCGCGGCGAATATGTCGCGGCATCGTCCGCAATCCATTCGAAGCTGCAGAAGCTGATCGCGGGTGCGCTCCGCTAGCTTAGAGGCTCCTCACTGGTTGTCCGCTTTGATCTGTGCGGGGGACAATCGGAGGAATCGCGCTGCGTTGTTGTAGAGAATGTCGCGCTTTTGCGACTTGCTCAGGAACGGTGCCGCTTCGATCGAGCCGATCGCTTCGCCAATGGCATCGGGCCACCACATCTGGTCCGATCCGAACATGATCCGCTTTTCGGACCCGGCATCCACTAATTGCTTGAGCTGCGCGTAGAATTGGGCGCGCGGCATCAGCCAGTCGTTGCATGCCACATCGACGTAGAGGTTCGGGTAGGTGAACATCATCGCGATCATCTGCTCGACCATCGGCGAGCCATAATGCATCGCGTAAATTCTGAGCTTCGGGTGACGCACCAACACGTCTTCGAGCAGCAGTGGACTGGTGAAGCGAACTCGATACGCCTCGTAGCCGGGGAAGTGTGCGCTGTTGACCGGTCCTTCACCCATGTGAATGCCGACGGGAATGTCCAAGTCCTCCGCCATTGCGAAATAAGGTTCCCATCGGGGGTCGTTCGGTGCGACACCCAGATACTCGTTCGAGACCTCGGCAAAGACCGAGAAAGATGCTCCAGCATGCAGCTGCCTGAATTCGTCGACCGAGAACTCGTTTTCATCGTCGGCGAAGGCGATTGCCGGGACGATGCGGTCAGGTGCCGCCGCAAACCAGGCCCGAACATCCGCTAGTCCGCCCGACGTGACTGCGTGACGCACATTATATTTTTTGAGCATGGCGATGCTCTCGCGCATCAGCGCGCCGTCTGTCGCCGGCGCACGAAACGGAGCGGAGCACGCGACCGACTTCGAAAAGTCCAGCGGCTGCCTCGGGTCGATGGGGCGATAGAAACTCCGCACGCGCCCTGGACACGTCGGCGCGCCTGCCGTCGTGCCGACCCTATAAGCGTGAAGGTGCATGTCGATGACTGGCGGCGGGAGGCGCGCGCCGGAAGCCGGGCCGGTGGCGACGAGCAGCGCAACGGCGAGAAGCATTCTCATGGTCGAGTTCCGATGCTGTCCCGGCTGCGAAGAAAGGATTGTACGCCACCCGACACCGACTTCCAAACTGCGCTGCTGCCGTGATCTCCGCTGATGAGGTGCGGTCTGTTCCTTGAGACGGTTGCGGCGCACAATATGCTGTCCTAGAGAGCCGCCAAGTCTCGAAGTCCCCTGGAGTATCCCCCTTGGCCAGCGTTGCCGCAGGCTATCTGCCGATCCTCTTATTCCTCATCGTCGCGCTGGGGCTTTCCACGGCGTTCGTTGTGCTGCCGATGATCGTCGCGCGCTTCACCGGCGCGCACCGGCCCGACCCGGCCAAGCTCAGTGAGTATGAGTGCGGATTTCCCGCGTTCGAGGACGCCCGCGCCGAATTCGACGTGCGTTTCTACCTCGTTGCGATCCTCTTCATCGTCTTCGATCTCGAAGCGGCGTTCCTCTTTCCCTGGGCGGTCAGCCTCGCCTTCACCAAGTGGACCGGCTGGGCGGCGATGATCGTCTTCCTGATCGAGCTCGGTCTGGGCCTCGCTTATGCCTGGAAGAAGGGAGCGCTCGAATGGGAGTGATGCTCCGTGGCCGCGAAGACCGGATGCCGACCGAAGAGGAGCTGGCGCGGATCTCCGGCCTGGTCCCGGGCGAGGTCGATCAGAAGAAGCTCGAGGAGCTTCGCCAGAGCCTCAATGAAAAGGGGTTCATGGTCACCACGGCCGAGGACCTGTTCACCTGGGCGCGGACTGGCTCACTTTGGTGGATGACCTTCGGCCTGGCCTGCTGCGCGGTCGAGATGATCCATGTGAACATGCCGCGCTATGATCTTGAAAGATTTGGCGCCGCGCCGCGCGCGAGCCCCCGCCAGTCGGACGTGATGATCGTTGCCGGGACGCTCTGCAACAAGATGGCTCCGGCACTTCGGCGGGTCTACGACCAGATGAGCGAGCCCCGCTACGTCATCTCGATGGGGAGCTGCGCCAATGGCGGCGGCTATTACCATTACAGCTATTCGGTCGTTCGCGGCTGCGACCGGATCGTGCCGGTCGACATTTACGTTCCCGGCTGCCCGCCGACCGCCGAAGCTTTGCTCTACGGAATCCTTCAGCTTCAGCGGAAGATCCGTCGTGAAGGGACCATCGAGCGATGATCGGTTCGCGCTGATGCCCGTCACCTTCGCTACCCACGTCCCGCGATATGCGGCTGTTTCGGCCGACGAGCTGGCCAAGATGGCCAAGCCGCACGCGACGGTCCGCGAGGGCATCGAGGCGGCGCTCAATGTCGAGCGCGACAATCTCGTCCCTTTGTTGACGGCACTTCGCGACAAGCACGGCTACCAGCAGCTGATGGAGATCGCCGGCGTCGACTATCCCGATCAGCCGGAGCGGTTCGAGGTGGTCTATTGCCTGCTCTCGCTGACCCGCAATCATCGCGTCCGGGTCCACGTCACCACCGACGAAGCAACGCCGGTCCCGAGCGTCACCGGGCTGTGGCCGGTGGCCGGATGGCTCGAGCGCGAAGTCTATGACATGTACGGCGTGCTGTTCGCCGGGAACGAGGACTTGCGGCGAATCCTCACCGATTACGGGTTCGAAGGTTATCCGCAGCGCAAGGACTTTCCGCTCACCGGCCATGTCGAGCTTCGTTATTCGGAAGCCGAGAAGCGCGTGGTCTATGAGCCTGTGTCGCTGCCGCAGGATTTCCGCAGCTTCGACTTCCTGATGCCCTGGGAAGGGCCGGAGTACCGCCTTCCGGGAGACGAGAAGGCGACAGCCGAGGCGCCAGGCGCTCCGTCACCCGCTCCGGCGCCGACCGGGACGTCCACGCAGAACGCAAAGACTCCAGCCGAGTCTCCGCAGACGACCGAGAAGCCGGCGGACACCGGTTCAGGCAAGCCGGGCGACGTCCAGGCGACAAAGGAAGCGCGAAAGCCGCGCGCCAAGAAGGCCGAGAGCGAGGTCAGCAAAAAGGCGCCAAAGGGCAATAGCCGGGGCAAGAAGCCATGACCGATACGCGCACCGACGTTCGGCCGAAGATCCGCACCGTCGAGTTCAACTATGGCGCGGTTGGCGAGGGCGAGGAGTTTCGCGACGAGCTCGGCCACGTCCGTGACCCCGGTGACGAGCGGATCAGCAACTACACGATCAATTTCGGCCCGCAGCATCCCGCCGCCCACGGAGTCCTTCGACTCATCATGGAGCTCGACGGCGAGATCGTTGAGCGCGTCGATCCGCACGTTGGTCTGCTTCACCGCGGAACCGAGAAGCTGATCGAGTACAAGACCTACACGCAGGCGATCCCTTACTTCGACCGGCTCGATTATTGCTCGCCGATGTGCATGGAGCACAGCTTCGTGCTGGCGATCGAGAAATTGCTCGGCCTCGAGATCCCGCTTCGCGCCCAGTACATCCGGACGATGATGGCGGAGCTGACCCGCATCAAGAACCACATGCTGAACCTCGGCAGTCATATCATGGACGTGGGCGCGATGACGCCCAACCTGTGGCTGTTCGAGATCCGCGAAGATTTGATGCAGATCTACGAGCATGTGTCCGGCGCGCGGATGCACGCCAACTATTTCCGCCCCGGCGGCGTGCGCGAGGATATCCCTCCGGCAGTCCTCGACAAGATCGGAGAATTCCTCGACAACCGCATGCAATTGTTCGAGGATTCGATCGCGCTGGTCGCCGACAACCGGATTTTCAAGCAGCGCAACGTCGATATCGGGATCGTCGGCAAGGAGGACGCGATCGCCTGGGGCTTCTCGGGCCCGATGATCCGTGCCTCGGGCATCCCTTGGGACATCCGCAAGAGCCAGCCGTACGAAGTCTATGACCGGATGGATTTCGAGATCCCCGTCGGAACCAACGGCGACTGCTACGACCGCTTCATGGTCCGCGTCGAAGAAGTCCGGCAGAGCTGGAAGATAGCGCGCCAGTGCCTGAAGGAGCTGCCATCGGGGCCGATCGGCGCCGACAACAAGGTGTTTCCGCCGAGCCGCGCCGAGATGAAGACCTCGATGGAGGCCTTGATCCATCACTTCAAGCTCTACACCGAGGGCTATCATGTGCCGGCGGGCGAAGTGTACGTCGCGACCGAGAGCCCGAAGGGCGAGTTCGGAGTCTATCTCGTCGCCGACGGCACCAATCGCGCCTATCGCTGCAAGATCCGCCCGACCGGCTTCTCGCACCTCCAGGCGATGGACTTCATGATGAAGGGCCACATGCTCGCGGACACGACCGCGGTGCTCTCTGCAATCGACGTCGTCTTCGGGGAGGTGGACCGGTGAGTGGCGGCGGTTCATTCATCGACGACGCAGAGCAACGCGCGCGCTGGGAAGGATTCCAGTGGACGGCCGAGAATGCAAAGTCGGCAAAGGAGATCATCGCGCGCTACCCCGAGGGGCGGCAGATGTCGGCGTCGATCCCATTGCTCGACCTCGCGCAGCGGCAGGTCGGCGCGGAGACAAACACTCAGGGTTGGCTGCCGATCCCGGTGATGGAGTTCGTCGCGAGAGAAATCGACACGAGCTACATCCGCATTCTCGAGGTCGCCACCTTCTACACGATGTTCAACCTCGAGCCGGTCGGCAAATTCCACGTCCAGGTGTGCGGGACGACGCCGTGCATGCTGCGCGGCTCGGACGACGTGTTCGAAGCTTGCTACAAGCGTGGGCTGAAGAAGGGCCACACGACGAAGGACGGGCTGTTCACCCTGACCGAGGTCGAATGCCTCGGCGCCTGCGCCAACGCGCCGATGGTCCAGATCAACGACGACAATTACGAGGACCTGACTGAGGAGAGCATGGGCGCGATCCTCGACGCGCTTCCCGCCGGCAAGTCGCCGAAACCGGGTCCGCAGATCGACCGCCAGACCAGTTGCCCCGTCGGCGGCCCGACGACGCTCAAGAAGATGGCCGAGCGCAATTACGACTATCGGTCGCAATGGACGCCGACCGCCGGTCCGGCGCGGGAGGGCGCCCAATGAAGGACGTCGGCAAGATCATCGTCGCGATCCTGGTGATCGTCATCGTGTGGAAGATCCTCAAGGGGCTGATCGGCCTGCTCATCGGCCTCGTGGTTGCGGGGCTGGTCGTCTACGGCGCGGTGAAGCTCGTCGAGAACGTGGGGCAAAAGCGGCTCAAATGACGATCCTTCTCGCCATCGTCGCCGCCATCGTGCTGGCTTTTCTCGCCTTCAAGTTCGTGAAGGGCATGATCAAGTTCGCCGTACTTGCGGTCATCGTCCTGATCTGCGCCCTGATCGCCCACGAAGCGGGGGCGTTCTGATGGGCTACACGGGGCCTCTGGCGGACAAGGACCGCATCTTCACCAACGTCTACGGTTTCCAGTCGCCCTATCTGAAGGCTGCGCAGCAGCGCGGCGACTGGGACGACACGAAGGCGCTGATGGCCGTCGGGCAGGACGCGATCATCGATAAGGTCCAGGCGTCGGGCCTGCGCGGCCGCGGCGGCGCCGGCTTCCCGACCGGCATGAAGTGGAGCTTCATGCCCAAGGAGCCCAAGCCTGGCAAACCCAACTTCCTGGTCATCAACGCCGACGAATCCGAGCCCGGATCGTGCAAGGACCGCGAGATCATCCGCCACGATCCGCACAAGCTCCTGGAAGGCGCGCTGATCGCCAGCTTCGCCATGCGGGCTCGAGCCGCCTACATCTACATTC
>JAICSX010000074.1 GCA_025936675.1 Sphingomonas sp. | reverse complement strand
TCGGTGCCGTTGATGATGAAGGTGCCGTTCATCGTCATGAGCGGCATGTCGCCCATGTAGACGTCCTGCTCCTTGATATCGATGACCGACTTGGCCTCGGTCTCGGGATCGATCTCGAATGTGGTCAGGCGCAGGGTGACGCGCATCGGCGCGGCATAGGTGAGGCCACGCTGGCGGCACTCGTCGGTGTCGTACTTCGGCTCTTCGAGCTCATAATGGTCGAAGTCGAGGTGAGCGGTGCCGGCGAAATCGACGATCGGGAACACCGAGCGGAGCGTCTTCTCAAGCCCCGAGACATAGCCCGTCTTAGGATCCGAGCGGAGGAACTGCTCGTAGCTTTCGCGTTGAACCTCGATGAGGTTCGGCATCTCGCTGATTTCGTGAATGTTTCCGAAGATCTTGCGGATTCGCCGCTGCTGGGTCTTTAGCCCGATTGAGGTCTTACGGGGTGCGTCGATCGCTTTGGTGGCCATTTGCTTCCCTGCGCTGTTGCGAAGACGCGCTGGGAGCGCCCCCGCCTGAGTTTCCCGGCCAAAGCCGAGACGATTTTTGGAGCGCTTGCCCCGCTACCCTCTCCAATGCGTTCGGTCCGTGCGCCTGTCGGACCCTGTCCCGGAGAGGACGGGAAAAGCCCCGGACGCACGACGAGGTGCGGCCAGAGCCGATATGTTTGGATGAGCCTCATATAATCCTATTTCGGAGGCGTGCAAGACCTCGGCGCCCGAACAAAACGGGGCGCCGAAGCGCCCCGCTCGATTCCCCCCGCCAGGAGAGTTTTAGAAGTTCACTGCGGCGGAAAGGAATACCTGCCGCGGCGGGCCATAGAAGCCAGTCGCCACGCCAGTCTTTCCGAGGACAGGTATTGGAAGGCCGTTACCCGCGTAGGTCAAAGCGCCGGTGACCGGATCGCCTGCGAGGTAGCTGTAGCCGCCAACAACATATTTCTTGTTGTTGATGTTCTTCGCGTGGATTCCGAACTCGTACCGATTGCCGCGCGAGCGCCAGATGATGTTCGCATCCCACAGGGCGTAGCCGGGCTGATCGAGGAACGGCGACGCAAGCTCGAACTGCTGGCTGAAGCTGCGGTAGGAAACGGTTGTATTCGCGTCGAGGTGCCCGCCCCACGCCGGCGTGTCGTAATCGAGGGTTCCGCTGAGCGTCCACTTGGGCGTGTTCTGGATCCTTCGGTGAGAGGCGACGTCGACAGGCCCCTGACCGGGAATCTGGGTGATGTACGTCACGTACTTGCCGTCGAGATAACCCAGAGAGCCCGCAAAGCTGAACCGGTCCCCTGCAGTGGCGAGATTTTGCGCAAGCCGAGCATTGGTCTCGATCTCGACGCCACGCATACGCGCCTTGCCGGCATTCGTCGTCGTACCGCAGAAGTTCGGCTGTCCGCCAATGGTGCACGCAGCTGACCCCGGCACCTGCACATCCTTGTACTCGGCATCGAAGATTGCCGTCGCCAGCTGAAGTCGATGGTCGAACAGTGCCGCCTTCCAACCGGCTTCGTAGCTGTCGACCTTCTCCGGCTTGAAGGTCAGGAAGTTCCAAATGTCCTGATACGACTGGGTCGGCGCCTGGCTCGACTTGCCCCGCGGATCGAAGCCGCCGCCTTTGAAGCCACGCGAATAGCTTATGTAAAAGTTGTTGTTGGGATTTGGCTTGAAGTTGATCGACGCGCGCGGCGTGAACGCCTTGTCGGTGCGGCTCCCCGTGAAATTCGTAACGGTCAGGTACGGGATGCCGACGCCGTAACCGAATGATCCGCCGAGGTCCGGCTGCCCGCCGAGAATCCGGTTTTGCGCCAGGATGAAGGAGGTTCGCTTGTCGTTGGTGAACCGGCCGCCGAGCGACACGGCCCATTGAGGCGAGAAATTATAGGTGAAGTCGGCGAAGGCGGCCCAGGTCTTGGTGTGGACGTCACCCTCCGTTGACGCGGTCAGTCCGGGGGCCGCCGCCGGGAGGGAAGTATAGAGGCGCACGTCGAACTCGTCGAAGGCTCTTGCCTTCAAATAATAGAAGCCTGCGACGCCCTGGAGCTTCTTGTTGTCGATGACCAGCTGGAATTCCTGGCTGGTCTGGTGATTCCGGTAGATCGCCGGCACGTCGGTGTCGGCGAGCGGTGTCGCGTCGAAGTCGATCGGCGTATAACCGCTGTCCTGGCGATATGCAGTGATCGAACGGAACTTAAGCCAGTCGTTGAGATCGGCTTCGATATGCAGCGCGAGGCCCCCAGCGCGAACCTTCTGGATGGGATCGTTCAGACTGCCCTGGGTATCGTAGACGTTGCTGAGGACAGGGAAGCTGCCTGCGGCCGTTCCGCATCCGCCAGCGGTATTGGCGCACAGGTTCGGATAGAAGCGGTGCCCGCCCTTGGGATTGCTGTCGTCCCAGATGTAGTCGCCGGTGAGGCGAACCTGGATCGTATCCGTGGGAAGGAACTCGATGCTTCCGCGCGTCGCCCAGATGTCCTTGTTGTAGTTCCTGAGGCCATTGGTGAGGTTCTTGCCGAAGCCATTGTTCTTAAGCCGCGCGGCAGCAACGCCGACGAGCAGCTCCTTGGTGATTGGCGTTGACGCTTCGGCGATGAAATCGGCCTGGCCATAAGTGCCGATATTCGTACGCATGCTCATGTGCGGCCCGTCGGTCGGGATGCGTTTCGTCACATATTTGATTGCGCCGCCGATCGTGTTGCGCCCGTAGAGCGTCCCCTGGGGCCCGCGAAGCACCTCGATGCGTTCCACGTCGTAGATGTCGAGCACCGCCGCCTGTGGGCGGTTGAGGTAAACATCGTCGATATAGACGCCGACGCCCTGCTCGAAGCCTGCGACGGGGTCCTGCTGTCCGATGCCGCGAATGAAGGGCGTGAGCGTGCTGTTGGTGCCGCGGCTGACCTTGAGCGTCACGTTGGGAGTGGTTTTCGCGACGTCAGTGATCGTGAGGGCGCCCTGACGGTCGAGCTGCTCGCCCGAATAAGCCGATACCGCGACGGGCACGTTGAGCAGCAGCTCGTTACGCCGGCGGGCCGTGACCACGATCGATTGGTCGCTACCGGTGGCGGCCTGCGCCTGCGTCTGGGTGTTGCTCGGCGCGTTAGGATTGGTGTTGGTGTTTTCCTGCGTTGCGGCAGCCGCTGGCGTCGTGAAAATCGCCGCGGCGGCAACGGTGCCGAGCAACGCGGCGCGTGCGGAAATAACGCGCATGTCTTGTTTCTCCCCCTTTGGACGCGAGGTTGCGCCCGCAGTCAGAATCGTGTGATACTGAAACTTGAAACAGCTTTCAACTTGCTTATGCAGGCACTTGCCCTAGGGGGAGCGTAAATGGGGGTGAAGCGTGGAAGATAGGACGCTGTTCCGCGCAACCGGCGCCAGCAAGCCGCCCCGGACCGCGAGAGGTGAGCGCACGCTTCGCAAGATCCTCGACGCCGCGCGCGAGGAGTTCGGCGAGCGGGGCTTTTCCGACAGCTCGATCGTCGGGATCACTCAGCGCGCAGGAGTCGCGCTCGGCACCTTCTACACTTACTTCAATTCCAAGGAGGAGCTGTTCCAAGCGCTCGTCCGCGACATGTCGGCGCAGGTTCGCGACACGGCCGCGCCGGCTTTCAGGGAATTCCCCAATGCGCTGGACGCTGCCCGCAAGGGTCTCGAGCTCTTCCTCCGCTTCGCCCGCGAGCATAGGAACATCTACCGGATCATCGATGAGGCCGAGTTCGTCGATCCGGCGGCATACCGCGAACATTATGAGACGACCGCGACACGCATCACCGGCAGGCTGATCGCCGCCCGCGAGAAAGGCGAGATCGCCGCAGACCTGAGCGACGCCGATCTTGAGATCCTCGCCTGGGCTTCGATGGGTGCGAACGTCTTCCTCGGCCTTCGCTACTCAGTCTGGGACAGCTCCGAT
Source organism: Sphingomonas sp. (assembly GCA_025936675.1). The sequence continues at coordinate 3,124 of JAICSX010000074.1, read as the reverse complement.
CCGGAACATGTTGCAGCTGTCGCGAACCGCATGTTTCGGAAGGGCATATCGGCATGAGCGACGGCGAACAGGATGCATCGGCGGCCTATCGGGAACGCAGCTTAGTCGTTCGTGACGGCCTGACGCTTCACTATCGCGACTATCCGGGCGAGAGCGGCAAGCCGCCGATCCTCTGCCTCCATGGTCTCACTCGTAACTCGCGCGATTTCGCCGATTTCGCGGAGCGCTATTCGCCGCGCTTCCGGGTTCTAGCCCTGGATTTCCGCGGCCGCGGCGCAAGCGATTACGATCCGATCCCCGCGCGGTACCTTCCGATCACCTATGCGGGCGATGTCGTCGAGCTGCTTGACCAGCTCGGCATTCCGAAAGCAATCTTCGTCGGCACGTCGCTCGGCGGGCTTGTGACAATGATCATTGCAGCCACAGCGCCGCAGAGGATCGCTGCCTCGATCATTAACGATGTCGGCCCGGATGTCGCCCCCGGCGGAATCGACCGCATCCTCACCTATGTCGGCAAGGACGTGCGCTTCAAAAGCTGGGACGATGCCGCGGAGAAGATCGCAAGCAATTATGGCGCCGCATTCGACCGCTTCACCCACCAGGATTGGGTGAAGATGGCGAAGCGCAACTGCCGTGAGGAAAATGGCGAAATCCGCTTCGATTACGACATGGCAATTGCCGAGCCGTTCAAGGCTGCAGGCCCCACGCCGCAGGTCGACCTCTGGCCCTTGTTCCAGGCCCTCGGCAGCAAACCGCTACTGGTCATCCGGGGCCAAAAAAGCGACCTGCTCACCGCCGAAACGGCCGAAAAGATGAAGCTTGTCGTTCCGGACGTAAAGATAGCCGTGGTCGAGGGCGTCGGCCACGCGCCCGAGCTCAGCGAGCCCGAGGCGGTCGCGGCCATCGACCAATTCCTCCGATCGCTGTAATGCGCGCGGCGTGATCCGCGACTTCCACGCCCATATCTATTTCGATCCCGAAGAGGTCGAGCAGGCGAGGGCGCTGGGAGCCGCGGCGCACGAGAAATTCGGTGTGCCCGAAGGCCATTACCACCTGCGCCCGGTCGGCCCGCACCCGCGCGGAAGCTGCCAGCTGACAGTCCCGGCCCACCAGTTCGGCGAGGTCGCCCAATGGCTCGTGCTGAACCGCGGCGGCCTGACGATCTTCGCCCATGCCAACACCGGCGACGACCTCGCCGACCACACCGAGCATGTCATCTGGTTCGGCCCAAGCGAAGAGCTCAACCTGTCGATCTTCCGCTGATCCTCCGCCACAGAGCCGGGCTAGTGTCTGTTCTCGACCCAAAGCGGACGCTAGTTGCTCAAGTTAATTGATGGCATCTCGTCGGTGTTCATGCCCGTTTGTCGCACCACGATAGTAGCGCCTTCGCACCTATCAGACTCGTCATTTGCGGCTGCGTTCTTGCCCCGGTGCGCCCTTCCCTTAGCCTCTAGGACATCATCCGGGATACGAATCCCGTTAAGCGTAAGATGGCAATCACTTGGACCTGCTTTCACCAAGCGGACGCCGGATGGCTCAGGTTTGCCACATCCAACGAGCGCTGGGAAAACGCACAGAGCTAAAGTGATCATTGTGCGATTCATCGATGCACACTGTGGCGTGTCCAATGGCAGCTTTCTACCCATTGCAGACATCCGGCGTTTCGGGAATCTTGATCGGGTGAAGCACCCGATAATTACAGGTCAGCAATGACATCAAAGCAGCTCGGAAGATTTGGCTGCCCTGGCGTGTGCTGTTGCCGTGGGGCATCTTCTGCCTCGCAGTGATCGCGATCTGCGATCATTTTGGCAGACTAAGTATGTCAATGCCGCTGTTGATGATGATCGCCGTGTTCGGGTTCTTCATTTATCTAAAGTGGGAGCTGAGACGGCAGCCGCTCTTTTGGAGCGTGATCGCCTTGCTCGCCGTACTTCACATCGGGTTGGTCTGGTCTATCCCTTGGAGTTCTGACCGGGTGGCGACTGGAGCGCTTGCGGGCGGCGGCTCAATAGACCTTTGCCTCATGTTTCTGCTCCTAGCGGCCGTTGAAGTGCTGCTGAAAGGCCAAGCGACCGCCAAAAAGTGAATTACCCTTAGCGTCAGCTTTCCACCCATTCCTGCCACTAGGCGCATAAGAAAAGGGCGGCCCCGAAGAGCCGCCCTTCCTTCATCGGTAGCAGATGGATCCCGGATCAAGTCCGGGATGACTCCGCGCGCGCCTTGCGGCGCGCTGGGTCACTTCAGTTCGACGGTGCCGCCGGCATCCTCGATCTGCTTCTTGATCTTCTCGGCCTCGTCCTTGTTGACGCCTTCCTTGACCGGCTTCGGTGCGCCTTCGACCAGCGCCTTCGCCTCGCCGAGGCCTAGACCGGTGATCGCGCGGACTTCCTTGATCACGTTGATCTTCTTGCCGCCGTCGCCGGTGAGAATGACGTCGAACTCGGTCTTCTCTTCGGCCGGAGCCGCAGCGGCAGCGCCGCCGCCGGCCGCCGGGGCAGCCGCGACCGCAGCCGCCGCCGAAACGCCCCACTTCTCCTCGAGCGCCTTGGCGAGATCCGCCGCCTCGAGAACCGTCAGTTCGGAAAGCTGGTCGACCAGCTTGGTGATGTCAGCCATTTGATACTCCTTGGTGGGGCCATCGCCCCGATTGCCGTGCGTTAATGAAAAACCTGCCGCTTATGCGGCTTCCTTGGCGCCATAAGCGCCGAAGACACGTGCCAGCTGCGCGCCGGGCTCATTGATAGTGCGTGCGATCTTGCTCGCGGGCGCCTGGATGAGGCCCACAATGGTCGCGCGCAGCTCGTCGAGCGAGGGAAGCGCGGCAAGCGCCTTGATCCCGTTCACGTCGAGGACCGTGTCGCCCATCGCTCCGCCGACGATCTCGAACTTGTCGTGAGTCTTGGCGAAATCGACCGCCACCTTGGCGGCCGCAACGGGGTCTCCGGACGTCGCAAGCGCGGTCGGTCCCTTTAGAAGGTCGCCGATCGGCTTGTAACGCGTGTCTTCGAGCGCAATCAAGGCAAGGCGGTTCTTCGCAACTTTGAACTGGGCGCCGGCGTCACGCATCTTCAGTCGCAGGTCCGTGGACTGTGCGACCGTGAGGCCGAGATTGCGGGTGACAACC
>JAICSX010000095.1 GCA_025936675.1 Sphingomonas sp. | reverse complement strand
GAAGCGTTTCGCACCGGCCTCTTCCGGCGAAGCTGGAGAGCGGGCCCACGCCGATTAGGAGCGGCGCCGTCGAACGGCTATGATGCGCCGGTGCGGCGCGTGTGCGCCCCGGCAGGAGAGCGAGCAGTGGCCAAGGGTCAGCAACGATCGAACAAGGAAGCGCGCAAGCCGAAGAAGGCGAAGGTGAAGACCAACGCGTCGCAGCCGTCGCAGAAGGGCGGGCCGCGCGGGCTCGAGAACCTGAAGAACGACTAGGCAAGACCGCCGGCCGATCCGCGACGCTCGACGTTGCCAAGGTTGGCAGTGCCGCGCGCGGGCACACGCGAGGCCAGAAGCGCGAAACGCAGCGATTGCAGCAGGCGTATGCGTGCGCGGGCGCGTGCACGCGCGGGCGGCGCCATCCGAATGTTCGCGAATGTTCGCGGTGGCGGCGTCACAATCCGACACCTGCCGGGTTGGGCGCGTCGATTTCGGGGGTTGTCGGAAGTGTCGGAATCCGATCCGGGCGACTCCGGTCCGGCCGCCTCCGGGGCAGCCCGAAAGCAGTTGTTCGCCGCCGCTGAGCACGGGCGGGGCGGACGCCTGTTCGAGTCGGGCGCATCGGGCAGCTTGGAGCACAAGTGGGGTGCTGTAGGACAGCGGTTTAGATCCAGCTTCTGACGGTGCGGCCTCGTGCATGGTCAGCATGGGACGAAAGCGACCCGGTTGCGGGCGTCTTGCTGGCCTTTGAAAAGCGATAATGCTATATATGTATAGCAAAGGAGAAGCTGCGGTGCTTGCGGTCAGGTTGGACAAGGACATCGAGGAACGGCTCGAGCGCCTGGCCGCTAAGACGGGGCGTACGAAGACCTTCTATGCGCGCGAGGCGATCGAGGCACATCTCGACGACCTCGAGGATTTCTTCCTCGCCGAGGAGCGGCTGCGCGATTTCCGGAGCGAGGACGCGATCCCGCTTGCGGAGGTAGAGAAGCGGCTTGGCCTGGCGGATTGAATTTCTTCCAGCCGCCGAAAAGGAACTTGCCAAGCTCGGCCGGGCGGAAGCGAAACGCATCATCCAGACGCTCAAGACCCGCATCGCAACACTGGACGATCCACGACAATTGGGCAGCGCTTTAGCCGGCGAACTCGGCGGCCTCTGGCGCTGGCGGATTGGCGACTATCGCGCGATCGCCCGCATCGAGGACGAGCGGATCACCATCCTGGTGGTGCGGGTAGCGCATCGGCGGGAGGTGTATCGGTGAGATGGCTAGGTTTCGTCCGCGTCCAACCTGATCTGCTGTTCATCTCTTATATCAGACACTTAGGGAACGATAAAAAGCCATTGGCAATCTATCCCGTCGGCCTGTAGCTGGTTAGGCCTCTTCAGACACGGAGGCTTAGAATGTTCGAAGACAATAGATTCAAACTAGTTTCCCCGAGTGGCGGCCGAATGCCGGCAGCGGTTGTTCGAGGCGAATACCGGTTCGGCAAGAGCAAAGATGAAGGCACAACCGATCTCGCGGCGTTTGCGTCGGGTGTGATCAAGCGCCGAAAGAGCGGCCGCTTCGTCACTCCCAACGGCCGGAACACGATCAAGATCGGCGGCCGGTCCGCTGTTGGTTACGAACTCGATCCTGCGATCGCCGGCGCCATCGGCGTTCCGGCGCGCGGATAATCAGTTTCACCGAACTGCTGCCGGGCAATGAGACCCTTCCAATTGCTGTCGGTGGGGATGAAGGCCGGGCGATGCGCTCCGCCTTTGTTTTCGTTGAGCCTGGACAATGAATGTTCGTTCAGCTTCACTCCTGCGCGCCGAGTGAGGGGGAAGAATGGCCGCAATAGGAAAGCTCACGAACAATTCGGAGGAATCCGATGTCTCGGGCCTGCTCTCGGGGGATTCCATTTTCTCTATCCCGTACTTCCAGCGGCCGTATAAGTGGAAGAAGGCGCGGCTCGACCAATTCGAAAGTGATCTCCTTGACCTCGTTGACGATGAGACACTGACCCATTTTCTAGGGGCTGTCATTATTCACGGCCGTCGGAGCTCGCCGTCTGATCCGACTCTGTACGAGGTCATCGACGGGCAGCAGCGAATTACGACCATATACCTGTATCTGTCTGCGGGACTTAAGACTCTGTCGGATCACGGAATGATCGGCGAGGCAGTGTCGCTTTTTCAAAAATATCTGGCGATTGGTCGTTCCGTAAAAGCTGAATCGAATTTCAAACTGCATTCGTGCAAGGAAGATCGCAATCAGCTCAACAAGGTGATGGAAGATTTACAAAAGAACTCCGCTTTCGCTGTTGAGCTTGGATCGTTTAAGCCCGAAAAGTTGAGTCCAACAGGTTGGGACAGCGGACCTCTTTGGAAGAACTATCAGGCTGCTAAAGTGTTCTTCAAAGATCAGGTTAACAAGTACGGCACCGATCGCGTTTCGCTGATTATCAACGCACTTCTCGAAAGAGTGAGTGTGGTACAAATTGATGTGGTGGACCCCACGAACGGACCGAAAATCTTCGATAGTCTAAACTCTCGCCAGGAGCCCATGACCGTTGGTGATCTCGTTCGAAACGAAATCTTCTCTCGGGTAGCCGATCTCGGCCCGGACAAGATCGACTATGTAGACACGCACACTTGGCAGCCGTTCTACGAGCGATTTAAGATCAGTGATACGACCACGCTATTTGAAGGCTATTTTTTTCCCTACGGCCTTATTCAGAACTCAAATTTGAGCAAATCGCAGGTTTATGGTTATCTTCGGAAAGAGTGGGAGAAACACAGCGATCCTGCCGAGATTATCGTCAAGCTGGCGACTTACCAGGACGCTTTCCTTGACCTGATGACCGGGTCTAACCGGCAAGGCCTGACGAAAGACGTCGCTGCCGCTGTTAAGCGCTATAATGACTTCGGCTTCCCCGCCTCGGCTCTGCCGTTTCTGATGCAACTGACCAAGGCAGTGGCGGACGAACGCATCGATCAAGCTACCGGCCTCGAAATTCTAAATAAAATCGAAGCGTTCCTGATCCGACGCGCGCTGTGCGGAATCGAGCCAACAGGACTGCATGCGGTCTTTAAGCGGCTGTGGGAAGACACGAAGGAGAACCGCACTGCAAACGCGGTCGCGGCTAAAATCAAGGAGCGCACGACGGTCACGTGGCCCGATGACGAATTTGTTGCGCGCTCCATACGGTCCAGAGCGCTTTACGGCTCCACAGTCGCTGCATTCGTGATTCGCCAATATGACGAGTCCCTAGGAGGGGACGTACCCGTCAACCCGTCTCAAATCGAACATGTGCTTCCGCGAAACCCGGATGAAGCCTGGGATGGTGTTTTCGACAAGGACCAGCGACAGAAGCTGACCAACGTTTGGGCTAACCTCATTCCACTTTCGTCAGCGATGAACGGCGATCTCGCGAACTCCGGCTATGGGGTAAAGCGACCGATCTATGAATCGGACGCAATGTTCAAGTCAGCCCGCGAATTCGCGAAGACTTACTCCGACTGGACCCCGGAGCGGCTGCAGGATCGATCGACTTTGTTAGTCGATTGGGCGCTGCTTCGCTGGCCGGATTAACTTCTACTCCGCCGCCGGGACGTAGAGCTCGGATCCTTCGTCGTGGAAGCGCTTGCTCATTTGAGCGAAGCTCGCGTCGACATCCTGACCGGAGGTGTCGGGTTCGGTCATGCCGGCTTCCGCGTCAGCTGGTGCTGACGCGGCCTCTCCACCATTCGGCTGGGCCGAATGGTCCCCCTCCCCGTCCCGGGGAGGATTTAGGCGGGCGAATTCCCGTACTTCTTGCGTGATCTTCATGCTGCAGAATTTGGGGCCGCACATCGAGCAGAAGTGGGCAGTCTTGGCGCCCTCCGCCGGTAACGTCTGGTCATGGTATTGCTCGGCGGTTTCCGGGTCGAGCGAGAGGTTGAACTGGTCTCGCCAGCGGAACTCGAACCTTGCGCGGGACAGCGCGTCGTCGTGGAGGCGCGCCGCGGGGTGGCCCTTGGCGAGGTCGGCGGCGTGTGCGGCAATCTTATACGCGATCACGCCGGCCCGAACGTCATCCTTGTTGGGCAGGCCGAGATGTTCCTTGGGTGTGACATAGCAGAGCATGGCGCAGCCGAACCAGCCGATCATGGCGGCGCCGATGCCCGACGTGATGTGGTCGTAGCCGGGCGCGATGTCGGTCGTCAGCGGCCCGAGCGTGTAGAACGGCGCCTCGCCGCATTCCTTGAGCTGCTTGTCCATGTTGATCTTGATCTTGTGCATCGGCACGTGGCCGGGGCCCTCGATCATGACCTGGCAGCCCTTCTTCCAGGCGATCTGCGTCAGCT
>JAICSX010000098.1 GCA_025936675.1 Sphingomonas sp. | reverse complement strand
GTGGATCTTGCAATGGCGCAGGAGCACCCATTTGTTGTGCGTGCCGGGGTGGCAGACGAGCGCCTGTGGATCGACCATCCCGGCGGCCGCTGCGCCGAGCAGCTGGACCTCTTCGCCGCGCATGATGTCGGCGCGGCCGTCGCCGATGTACGAAACGCCGGGCCCGATCGCCTCGCGCGCGCCCATCCACCCCAACTTGGCGGCGATATCGTCCAGTCCTGCAGGACAGGGCACGTACGGCGCTTCCTTCCAGCCGCGATTGGACCCGATCATTCCGGCCAGCAGAAGCGGCTTGTCGCCAAGCCTCTGCCGCACTTCGGCGACGGCCGCGGGAAAACCGCCGTCGGGGACCGACAGAACACCCTTGCCGTCCTCGAATTCGTCGATGGTCTTGCCCGAGCCGTCGACGAGATAGGCGCGGCGGTTGGTCGTGCCCCAGTCGACCGCGATGTAGCCGTCCTTCCACCTCATGCTGTCGCTCATGGGCCTTACAACCGGGCGCGCGCAACATGGCTCCCAGCTGTTTTCGTTTTGGATCCGATGCAGCTATCCCGCGCGGCAATGACAGCCGAATCGACCGTCGAGTGCGTCGCCGACGTCAATGCTGTGCTCGGCGAAGGTCCGGTGTGGGTGGCGCGCGAGGCGGCGCTCTACTGGGTCGACATCAAAGGTCGACAGATTTTCCGCCTGGATTCGCGCGGTGAGGTCACGTCATGGCCGACGCCGCTCCGGGTCGGGTCGCTGGCGCCGCGCAGGAGCGGGGGTTTCATCGGCGGGACCGAGGACGGCATCGCGCAAATCGATCTCGACGCCGGCAGTTTCGGAATTATCGCCAATCCGGACGCGGACCAGCCCGGCAACCGCTTCAACGACGGCAAGCTCGATCGCCGGGGCCGCTTCTGGGCCGGTACGATGGACGACGGCGAGCGGGCAGACAGCGGCACTCTCTACCGCGTCGACCCCGATCTCAGCGTCACCGCTGTCGATCAAGGCTATCGGGTAACCAACGGGCCGGCGTTCAGCCCCGACGGAACGCGCATGTACCACAATGATTCGGCGCGGAAGGTCAGCTATGTGTTCGACCTTCAATCGGACGGGGAAACGGGTGCGCGACAGGTCTTCCTCACGTTCGGGAAGGGCGACGGTTTTCCCGATGGAATCACGGTGGACTGCGAAGGGTGCCTGTGGATCGCGTTCTGGGACGGCGGGTGCATTCGGCGCTACTCCGCTGGCGGAGAGTGGCTGCAGACGATCCGGATGCCGGTGGCGCGGCCGACCAGCTGCGCGTTCGGAGGGACGGACCTGGACCTGCTCTATGTCACGTCGGCAAGAATCGGGCTCGACCAGCAGGCCCTCGCAATGCAACCAAAAGCCGGGGGGTTGTTTATGTTCAGACCGGGCGTGCGGGGACTTGCCGACTCCCCGTTTGCGGGCTGAACGAGACATGACGAACATCGACGGAGACTAAGTCATCGCCAATTTCATGTTCGCGACGGGGATCGAGAACAGTTACCCCACGATCAATCACGGCAAGACCCGCGTCGACGAGATGGAGGTCTGCGGCCACTACGAACGCTGGCGCGAGGATTTCGACTGCGTCCAGGAAATCGGCATCAACTATCTCCGCTACGGACCGCCGATCCATAAGACCTATCTTGGCCCGACCAAGTTCGACTGGGAGTTCACCGACCTCACCTTCGCCGAGCTCAAGCGGCGCGAGATCACGCCGATCGTCGACCTTTGCCATTTCGGGGTGCCCGACTGGATCGAGAATTTCCAGAACCCCGACTTCCCGCGGCTGTTCGCCGCTTATGCCGGCGAGTTCGCCGAGCGGTTTCCGTGGGTGCAGCTCTACACGCCGATCAACGAGATGCTGATCTGCTCGATCTTCTCGGCCAAATACGGCTGGTGGAACGAGCAGAAGAAGGACGATCGCTCATTCGTCACGGCAATCAAGCACATCGTCAAAGCCAATGTCATGGGGATGATCGAGATCCTCAAGCGCCGGCACGACGCAATCTTCATCCAGAGCGAGAGCACCGAATATTATCACGCGGATTCGCCCGCCGCGATCGGCCGCGCCGAAGTGCTCAACCAGATCCGCTTTCTCAGCCTCGACCTCAATTACGGGCGGCGGGTCGACAGCGGGATGTACCAGTACCTGCTGGATAACGGCATGACCCGTGACGAATATGAGTGGTTCCTCAACCACCGGCTCAAGCAGCACTGCATCCTCGGCAACGATTATTACCAGTTGAACGAGCACCGGGTGTTCGCTGATGGGCACACGGTCGCCGCCGGCGAGACGTTCGGCTACGCCGAGATCACTCGCCAATATTACAACCGCTACCGGCTGCCGGTGATGCACACCGAAACCAATTTGTGGGAAGGCCAGCACGGCGACGAGGCGGTCAAATGGCTGTGGAAGGAATGGGCGAACGTCCTGCGACTGAGGAACGTCGGAATCCCGACCGTCGGCTTCACCTGGTATTCGCTGACCGACCAGGTCGACTGGGATACCGCGCTTCGCGAGAAGAATGGCAACGTCAATCCGCTTGGGCTGTTCGACCTCGACCGCAAGATCCGCAACGTGGGCAAGGCCTACAAGCAATTGATCGCCGATTGGCGCGGCGTCCTCCCGGCGCAGAGCGTGTGCCTGATCGTCCCGATCAAGAAAGTCGGCGGACTGGACGAGGAGGACGACGACGCCGCCGGACGGACGATGAACGAAGCGAGGCTCGCCCGTGAGTAAGCGCAAGATCGCCAAGATCGAGACCTTCTACGTCCCGCCGCGCTGGCTGTTCGTCCGGGTCGAGGCCGATGATGGGGCGTTCGGCTGGGGCGAAGCTAGCCTCGAGGGCTGGGCCGAAGCGGTCGACGGCGCGTTCGAGGCATTCCGCCATCGCTTCGTCGGCGCCGATCCATTCGCCATCGAGGACATCTGGCAAGTCGGCTACCGCGGCGGATTCTACCGCGGCGGCGCGGTGCTGATGTCGGCCCTCTCGGGCCTCGAGCAGGCATTGTGGGATTTGAAGGGCCGCGTCCTCGGCCTGCCGGCGTGGCAGATGCTCGGCGGCAAGGTGCGCGAGAAGGTGCGCTCCTACGCCTGGATCGGCGGCGACCGGCCGCATGAGGTCGCCGAAGCCGCCGAGGCCCGCAAACGCCAGGGCTTCACCGCGGTCAAAATGAACGCGACCGCCGAGCTCGGGTGGATCGGCACGCCGAAATTGTTCGATGAGGTGGTCGAGCGAGTTGCGGCCGCGCAGGCGCACGGCATGGATGTCGGTTTAGACTTCCACGGCCGGGTGCACCGCCCGCTGGCCAAGCAATTGGTCAAGGTGCTCGAGCCGCTCGGCCTGTTGTTCATCGAGGAGCCTTTGCTGTCCGAAAACCCGGACGCGCTGCCGGAGATCGCTGCAAGCACCGTCACTCCGATCGCGCTCGGCGAACGGCTCTACAGCCGATGGGAGTTCAAGCCGTTCTTCGAGCAGGGCGCCGTGGACATCATCCAGCCCGACCTCAGCCACGCTGGCGGAATCCTCGAAGTGCGCAAGATCGC
>JAICSX010000008.1 GCA_025936675.1 Sphingomonas sp. | reverse complement strand
TCCGGCACTCGCCAGGGTGGGAAGCGGCGGCTTTCACCCGCATGATAGAAGAAGATGATGTTTCCGTCGGGATCGCGAAGCCGCGCCTCTCGCCACATCCAGGGCTGGTTGCGGGGGCCATGCTCGAAATTGATCCCGCTTCGCGCGAGCTGCTCGACGCGGCGATCGAGGTCGTCGCATTCGAAGTAGATCGCCGTCGTCGCGATGATCTTCTCGTCGGGGTCGATCTGGACCGAGAAGGTGACGCCGCCCGCCGCTTCGAAGCGCGCGTATCCAGTCTCCGGGCTGTCGACGATCTGCTTGAGGCCGAGGCGGCAATAGAAGTCGACCGATCGCTTATAGTCGGTCCCGGTGACGGTCACCTGATTGAGTCGCGGTCCAGATCCTACGTCGAGCCTGACATTGGAATGACCAAGCGGGCCGGCGCCCTGCCCCAGTCCGGGCGCGTCGTGCAACGCGACCCGGACGAACTCGCGGGCCTTGGCGACGGCATCGGCGAGACTTGCACCGCCCGCAAGGAAGTAAGCGATGGCGCTGGCGAGCGTGCAGCCAGTGCCGTGCGTGCTGGTGGTATCGATCCGCTGGCCCTGCCAGCTGGTCATATTGTCTTCTTCGATTAGCGCGTCGGCGAGCGCGTCGCCTTCTTCATGGCCACCCTTGATCAGCACCGCGCAGCCGTGCGCCCCGACAAGGTGGAGCGCGGCCGCGACCGGGTCCTCCTCAGAGGTCAGGCGATTGAGCTCGGGCAGATTGGGAGTCGTGATGGTCGCAACGTCCATCAGGCGGCCGAATGCGGCGACGGTCGCTTCATCCGCGAGCGGCGCGCCGCTGGTCGACACCATCACCGGATCGAACACGATCGGAAGGTCCGGCTGAAGCGACTTCAGCTCCTGCAGGCGCACCGCGACCTGTTTCGCCGCAAACGCGCTGCCGATCATCCCGATCTTTACCGCGTCGACTCCGATATCGCCGATAACCGCCTCAATCTGCGAGAGAATCATCTCGGCGGGGACCGGGTGGACGGCGGTGACGCCGAGCGTGTTCTGGGCAGTGACGGCAGTCACCGCGGTCATTGGGTGGCCGCCGAGCATCGTCACCGTCTTGATGTCGGCTTGAATCCCCGCGCCGCCGCCCGAGTCCGAGCCGGCGATAATCAGGATCCGAGCCGTCGGCGTCACGCTACCCGCCTTCGACCCCTTCCGCGGGGCGAAGTTATCCATGTGCACGATGATTTCGTTAGGCCGCGAAATACGAAGAAAAGGTTCACGCGGCGGCCTGCACCGCCTCGCATATTTCGTCGACGAGGCGCTCAACCAATGCCGGATCGTCACCCTCCGCCATCACGCGGATCAGCGGCTCCGTCCCCGACTTGCGGATGACAAGACGGCCGCGGCCTTCGAGCTCGGCTTCGGCAGCAGCGATGCGCTTGCGGACGGAATCCGCTTCAAGCGGCTCGGCCTTCCCGTTGAAGCGGACGTTCTTGAGCAGCTGCGGAAGCGGCTCGAACTGGCGCAGGAGCTCGCTCGCCGGCGCTTTCGCCTCGACCAGCGCTGCGAGAACTTGGAGCCCCGCGACCAAACCGTCCCCGGTGGTCGCATGATCGGCGAGGATGATATGACCCGACTGCTCGCCGCCGACGTTGCAGCCGGACTTGCGCATTTCCTCGAGGACATAGCGGTCTCCGACCTTCGTTCGCACTAGCTTGAGGCCGGCGTCGCCGAGCCTCCGCTCGAGTCCGAGGTTGGACATGACCGTTGCGACGACGGCGTCGCCCTTCAACTCGCCACGAGCCTGCAGTCCCAGCGCGATCAGCGCCATCAGCTGGTCGCCGTCGATGATTTGCCCCTTCTCGTCGACGACGATCAGCCGGTCCGCGTCGCCATCCAGTGCAATCCCGATGTCGGCGCCGCTGGCGACGACCGTCTCCTGGAGGAGCTGCGGATGGGTCGAACCGCATTCATCGTTGATGTTGAGACCGTTGGGCGCGACTCCGAGCGGCACGACTTCGGCGCCCAGCTCCCACAGGGCATCGGGCGCTACGTGGTAAGCGGCTCCGTTGGCGCAATCGACGACGACCTTGAGGCCGTCCAAGCGGAGGTGCTCGGGGAAGGTGTCCTTCGCGAACTGCACATAGCGGCCGCGAGCATCGTCGATGCGCCACGCGCGCCCGATCAACTCGGACTTGGCGAGCTTCGGCTCCTTCTCGAGCCTTTTCTCGATCGCATGCTCATCGTCATCGCTAAGCTTGTAGCCGTCCGGGCCGAACAGCTTGATGCCATTGTCGGCGAACGGATTGTGCGACGCGCTGATCATCACGCCGAGGTCAGCGCGCATGGACCGCGTAAGCATCGCGACCGCCGGCGTCGGCATCGGCCCCAGCAGCACCACGTCCATTCCGACGCTGGTGAAGCCGGCGACCATGGCCGATTCCATCATGTAACCCGAAAGGCGCGTGTCCTTGCCGATCACGACCCGGTGGCGGTGATCCCCGCGGAGGAAATGGGCGCCCGCAGCCTGGCCGACGCGAAGCGCGGTCTCGGCCGTCATCGGCTCAAGATTGGTGGTCCCGCGGATCCCGTCGGTGCCGAAAAATTTACGCGTCATGGCGGCCTCTTAGCGCCGCTCGAGCAGTGCCGCTACTTCACCCCGTGCATGATCTTCCTCAGCCACGGCGAGATTGCGAGCAGGATCACTCCAGCGACCATCGTCGATTCGCCGCCGACCATGAAGGTGTGGGCATAGGTCTGAAGCGCAAGTTGCGGATTCGTCACCTCTCCGCCGACGGTCTGGACGGAAGCAGCCTGTGCGGCGGCTCCGGCAAGATATTCGCCGATCGAGATCGACAGGAACCACACGCCCATCATCATGCCGACGACGCGCGCGATCGCTAGTTTGGTGATCATGCTCAAGCCGACCGGCGAGATGCACAGCTCGGCGATCGAGTGGAGAAAGTAGGTCAGCACCAGCCACCACAGCGCGACCCGGAAGTCGGCGTTCGCGGTACCGGTGCTCCACGAGAGGACGACAAAGCCCAAGCCGACCAGCAGCAGAGCGATCCCGAACTTCACCTGTATCGACGGTTCCCAACCCTTCTTGTTCAGCGCGAGCCAGAACCAGCTCAGGATCGGCGCGAAGATCACGATCGTGATCGGGTTGAAATTCTGCGTCTGCGGCGCCGAGATCGGAATCCCGAACAGCTCCAGCGTCGTGTTCCGGTCTGCGAACAATGTCAGCGACGAGGCTGCCTGCTCGAACAAGGTCCAGAAGGTGACGTTGAACACCACAAGGATGATCGCCGCGAGCATCATCTGGAACTCGGCCTTCGTGCCCACCTTGTACGACCAGATCGGAATGCCGACCACGGCCGCTAGGAAGGTCAGGAACAGAACCTTCCCGAGGAACGGCGTCGCTACGATGTAGCCCCACAGACCGGCTCCCGCGGCTGCTTCATGTGTGTTCATGACGTTGCGGAAGATAAGCCAGAAGACCGGCACCGAGACCAGCGACAGGATGTAAATGATGAGCGCCCGGTCCGGGCCGCTTCGCTCCGGCGGCTCACCGTAGCCGGCCAGCCGCCCTCCGTCGAACTGCATCAGGCAGTAGCCGATCAGCATTCCGACAACGACGATTGCGAAGCCGGCCCACCAGCCCCACATCGCGGCGAACCAGGGGCACAAGAGCTGCGAGCCGATCGAGCCGACGTTGATGCCCATATAGAAGATGGTGAAACCGGCATCGCGGCGCGGATCGCCCTTCGCGTACAGCGTTCCGACGATCGTCGAGATGTTCGGCTTGAAGAAGCCGTTGCCGATGACGATCAGGCTGAGCGCCACCAACATCAGTGTCAGATAGAAAGGCGAACGCTCGGCTCCGGGCTGGAACGCATCCTTTGCAATGGTCTTGGCCACTTGGCCGTTGTCGGCGACGAGCTGGACGGAACCGTCGGGCATGCCGTGGATCGTCAATTGCTGGCCATTGGCGACGACCCACTGCTTCGTTGTGGGGTCGAGCACCGAGGCCCCGCGTTCGGCCTCGACTTCATACCGCTGACCGTCGATGGTCGCGAAGGGCTTGGCCTGCTCTCCGCCGAAACAGAGCATCAGATATCCGGCCGCCATCACCAGCGCGCCCCATTTCACTGCACGCTTCGAGCCGAGATAATAATCGGCTAGCCAGCCACCGATCACCGGCGTCAGGTAGACGAGGCTGAGATAGCCACCGACGATGCCATTCGCCTGGAAGTCGGCGATGAGGAAGTGCTTGGTGAGATAGAGGACGAGCAGCGCCCGCATGCCGTAGAAGCCGAACCGCTCCCACATCTCGACCGAGAACAGCCGAGCCAGCTGGCGCGGATGTCCCATCCAGCTCTTCTCGGCGGAAGGATCGACGTGCGTGATGTCAGGCGAGGACGGTAGTTCCGCCCCGGGCGTATCGACCATATTTTCTCCCCTCGCGTGAGCCCTCACGCGGTCGGACCAGACTCGTAACGAGCTAAATGGTCTTGTGAAGCAGATTGTTGCGAAGCGTGGGCGTCAGTAGATGCGAGGAGCCAATGTTGAACGACCGCTTCTCCGCCCTCTCGCTCCTCGAAACCCGCCGCTCGGCCAAGCCGCGCGAGCTCGTCGGGCCCGGCCCAACGGCGGAGGAGCTCGAGCGCATCCTCAGTATCGCCGTGCGCGTGCCGGATCACGGCAAGCTCACGCCCTGGCGGCTGGTGACGGTCGCCGAAGACCAGCGCAATGCGCTCGCCGACTTACTGAAGCGCGCACTCGCCGCGGAGAACCCGGACGCTCGCGACGCGCATTTCCAAAAGGAGGACGAGTTTGCTCATTATGCCGGGCAGCTCGTCGTGCTGATCTCGGCGCCCGTCCAGGGCCACAAGATCCCAGTGTGGGAGCAAGAGCTGTCGTGTGGGACGGTCGGGATGAACCTGCTCCTTGGCGCGCATGCCTTGGGCTATGTCGCGGGATGGGTCACTGGCTGGCGTGCTTACTCCCCGATGGTGAACGCCGCCTTCTGCGCGCCGGGAGAGCGGATCGCCGGCTTCATCTTTATCGGCCATCCGAGCCGCGAGCTCGAAGAGCGCGAACGGCCCGCGCTTTCGGACGTTGCGAGGCCATGGCAGCCGCCGGAGCCGTGACTCACCTAAGCTATTGAATCTTCTTGCGAGCCGCTGTATTACTACAGCATGACGCTCGGCAGACAGCATGACAAACCGGTCTACGTCCGCCTGCGGGAGACGATCGCGGATGCGATCCTCGCGGGCAAATATGGCGACGGCGACCCCCTTCCCTCGGTCCGCGCACTCGCCGCTGAGGAGCAGGCGAACCCGCTCACCGTGGCGAAGGCCTATCAGGGATTCCAGGACGAGGGGCTGATCGTGGTGAAGCGCGGCGTCGGCATGTTCGTCGCCGCGGGCGCGCGAGCTCGGTTGAGCGAATCCGAGCGCAGCCGCTTCCTCAAGGAGGAATGGCCGGAGATCCGCGCGCGGATGCGGCGCCTCGGGATTGAGCCTACTCAACTGCTGGAGCGTGAACGCGCCTAGTATTCCGGCGGAGAGCAGAATCCTCTAGCCGCGTCCTCGATGGAGACGCGGGTCCTCCCCTTCACCGATGAGAGCATCGCCGAAGCCACGCGGCTCATTCTCGCTGCCAAGCCGGTCGCTGTTCCGACCGAGACGGTCTATGGACTCGCGGCCGATGCAACCAACGCCGAAGCCGTCGCACGAATCTACGAAGCCAAGGGAAGACCGAGCTTCAACCCATTGATCGTGCACGTGCCGGACATCGCCGCGGCCGAGCGCATCGGCGAGTTCGACGATGAAGCGCGCAAACTCGCGGAGCAGTATTGGCCGGGCCCACTCACGCTGGTCGTGCCGTTGCGGCAGGATGCGCGAGTAGCGTCGATCGTGACCGCGGGGCTGCCGACGATTGGCCTCCGCGTTCCGGCCCATGCAGCCATTCAGGCGCTGCTTCGCGCGACCGGACGCCCGCTCGCGGCGCCATCAGCCAATGCGAGCGGGTCGATCAGCCCTACACGCGCGAACCATGTCCTGAAGAGCCTCGGAGGGCGAATTCCGCTGATCATCGACGGTGGGCCGACCGAACGCGGGATCGAATCCACCATTGTCGCCGCGACCGGCGGACCCCTCCGGCTGCTTAGAAAAGGCCCCATTGAGATCGACGCGGAAATGACCTCAGGCGAGGAAATCGAAGCGCCGGGCCAGCTTGCGAGCCATTATGCACCGTCGAAGCCACTGCGGATCGATGCGGCGACCGGTGAGGCCGACGAATATCTGATCGGATTTGGCGAGATCGAGGGCGACTCGAACCTCAGCGAATCCGGCGATCTGGTCGAAGCCGCTGCGCGACTGTTTGACCTGCTCCACGAAGCTGACGAGTCACCGAAGCCGCGGATCGCCGTGGCGCGTGTGCCGCACGTAGGACTCGGCGCCGCGATCAACGACCGCCTGCGCCGGGCGGCGGCTTAGGCCGTCGCGGCCGCGCTCTTCGTCCTGGCCTGGAAGCTCTTCCTCAACTTCTGGAGCTTTGGCGGGATACTCGCGATGCAGTAGGGATTCCGCTGCCCCTCATTGGCCCAATAATCCTGGTGATAATCCTCGGCCGGCCACCATTCGCCCTTCGGCTCGATGGTCGTTACGACTCTACCGCCGAGCTCTCCGTTTGCACGAGCGAGCGCGTCATGCGCGTCGCGCTCCTGTGCCTCGTCCTGCGGGAAGATCGCTGAGCGGTATTGGGTCCCGACGTCATTGCCTTGGCGGTTAAGCTGCGTAGGGTCGTGCGTCGCGAAAAAGATATCGAGCAGGTCGCTGTATGTGAGCTCATCGGGATCGAATGCGATTCGGATCGCCTCGGCATGGCCGGTGTCGCCGCCACAGACCTGCGTGTAGGTCGGATTCGCGACCGTACCGCCAGTGTAGCCGCTTTCGACCGACTTCACGCCGACGACGTCGAGAAAAACGGCTTCCGTGCACCAGAAGCATCCGCCCGCGAGTACTGCGACTTGTTCGGCCATATCTTTGCGCTCCTGCTGCTGGAGCGCAGATAGGATTGCTCAGCTCGGTTTGTAAGAAGCCTTGAGGCTGGCGAGCTCGAGACGCTTGCCGACCCACTCCGCCAGCTCGTCGAACTCAAGCGCGCGCTCGAAGATTATGCCGGCGCGGCGGTCGCTGTACCAGCGAACTTCGCCCTTGATCGGCCGCAGGCTCTCGACCGCGACGACGACATTCTTGCCGACGCAATATTCCTCGATCGGCTCGACCTTCATTCCGCCGAGCGAAATGTCGTGGACGTCGACTGTGTAATAGGTCTTGCCGACGCGAACCGACGCCTTGCAGGGGATTTCCAGCCGCGGCGGCCGGGGACGGAAACCGTGCCGCGGCTTGCGGCCGGCAAGGAGTTCGCCAAGGTCAATGTTCTGATCGAACTTCAGGCCTGCCGCATTCTCGCGAATCCACACGACCGAGGCGGGAATTCGCTCCGACGAAAGCTCGACCTGGACATGGTCGCCAACCTCCGGAGCCCGCGTCAGGATCGCCATGACTCCACCGGCGGAGAGGTTCTTCACCTTGATCAGCTGCTCATTGCCCGAGGAATCGGTGAGCTTTCCGACCCGGAGCATGGCGGAGAAGCGTTCTTCTTCACGACGCTCGGCAGGGCGCGGCACGCCCGTCGAGAGCGACACCGTGGTCGACTCAAAAGCCTCCTCGCTGTTGCTGAATGCCTGGAATTTCCGCCGAATGAGCGATTCGAACATGCCGAAAACTGCCTCCGCACGGCGCAAATGGCGCCAAATTGGGACTTTATTTGTAGTGCGGTTAAAAAGGCGTTGAGAAAGCTTGATCTGGAGCGTTGTTGCTGCCTACGCCCCACTGGGGGAGACTTAGTTAATGTCGCAGCCGCGTCTGCTGCTGATCGATGACGAGCCCAGACTGGCCGAGTTCCTAGCGAACGCCGCCAGAACGTCCGGGTTCGACCCCGTAATCACCGCGCGCGACGAGGAATTCCGCGATTCGTTCGTCGCCAACGCGCCGGAAATGGTCGCTCTCGACCTTGGAATGCCCGGCATGGACGGAGTCGAGCTGACCCGCTTCCTTGCCGATCAGAACTATCGCGGCCCCGTGCTCATCGTCAGCGGCTTCGACCGCCGAGTGCTCGAGTCGGCTTTCCGCCTCGGCACGGCCCTCGGGCTGAATATGGTCGGGCCGGTCGAGAAGCCTGTGCGGCTCGAAGTGCTCGAGGAGCTCCTGACCAGGCTCAAGGCGACATTGGTCCCGTGAACGCCCACGCCGAGCTGCAGCTGCTCAGCGGCCTCCAAGAAGCGCTCAGCGAGCAGCAGCTGAACATGGTCTACCAACCGAAGGTCTCGTTGCTCGATGGCAGCCTGAAGCAGGTCGAGGCCCTCGTCCGCTGGAACGACCCGCACCTCGGCCCCGTAAAGCCGTCGATGTTCGTGCCTTTGGCCGAAGAGCATGGGCTGATCGACGAGCTTACCTTGTGGGGCCTGAGGACGATCCTCAGGCAATGGATCGAATGGCGTGACACCGGCCTCGACACCTGCATCGCGTTCAACATTTCCGCGCTCAGTCTTCAGAACCTCGATTTTCCCGATCTGGTGGAGCGCATGTGCCGCGGCCTCGACGTCCCGCACGACCGCATCGTCCTTGAGCTGACCGAGGGCGCAACGCAGCCGCTGGTCAAGCTCATGGACGCCCTGACCCGCTTCCGGATCAAGGGGATCGGCCTCGCGATCGACGATTTCGGAACCGGCTATTCGTCGCTGATGCAGCTTCGGCAGCTGCCTTTCACCGAGGTGAAGATCGACCAGGCCTTCGTCGCGGACGTGCCGCGGTCACGCGATTCGAGGCTGATCGTACAGGCGGTGACCGATCTCGCGCATGGATTGGGCCTCTTGGCGACCGCAGAGGGTGTCGAGACGATCGACCAGCTAAGGACGGTGCGGGAGCTCGGTTGCGACCTGGTGCAGGGTTACCTCGTCTCGGCCCCGCTCGAGCCCAAGGCATTGCCTGGCTGGGTGAAAAAGTTCCGAAGGGCATGGCCGGCGATGATCTCGGAAGAGAAGCTCGCTCTATGGGGTGACGTCGAAGCGGATTCCCTGAGCGAGCGGCAGATCTGAGCCGTAGTTGATCGTGTTGGTCTGCCGCCGCATGTACGAGCGCCAAGCGTCCGACCCGCTCTCGCGTCCGCCGCCGCTCTCCTTCTCTCCCCCGAATGCGCCACCGATCTCCGCGCCGGACGGGCCGATGTTCACGTTGGCGATGCCGCAGTCCGAGCCCGCGGCCGACATGAACAGCTCGGCTTCCTTCAGATCATTTGTGAAGATCGATGATGAAAGACCTTGGGGAACCTCATTATTTATTGCGATTGCCTGTTCGATACTGGTATATCGAAGAACGTAGAGGATCGGTGCGAACGTCTCCCTGAGCACGTTGGAATCCTGGCTCGTGACCTCGACGATCGCCGGCCGAACGTAGAAACCCCCGCCAACCGCCCCCACCCGTTCGATCCCGGCCCCAAGAACCGACTTCATCGCGTCGAACGCCGCCTCGTCGATCAGCGGCCCGATCAGGATATCCCGCTGACGTGGATCGCCAACCTTTGCCTGGGCGAAGAGCGATCGCAGCCTGGCGACCACATCGTCGGCGATGCTCTCATGGACGATCAACCTTCGCAGCGTCGTGCAGCGCTGACCCGCCGTTCCAACCGCAGAGAATAGGATCGCACGCGTCGCCAGTTCCAGATCGGCCGATGGGCAGACGATCGTCGCGTTGTTCCCGCCAAGCTCTAGAAGCACGCGGCCGAACCGATTAGCCACCCGCGGGCCAACCGATCGGCCCATCCCCGTCGACCCGGTTGCCGAGACCAAGGCAATGCGCGGATCGTCGACCAGCGCTTCGCCGATGTCGCGGCCGCCCTGAACCAGCTGCACCAGCCCTTCCGGTGCTTCTCCAAACTTCTCGAGCGCGGATCGCACACCAACCATGACGCATTCGGCGACGAGCGGCGTCTTCTCGCTCGGTTTCCAGATAACCGGATTTCCGCAGGCCAGCGCAATCGCCGCGTTCCAGGCCCAGACCGCGACAGGGAAGTTGAAGGCGCTGATCACCAGCACTGGGCCGAGCGGGTGCCATTGCTCCATCATCCGGTGGCTCGGACGCTCGCTGGCGATGGTAAGGCCGTAAAGCTGGCGCGAAAGACCCACGGCGAAGTCGCAGATGTCGATCATCTCCTGCACTTCGCCGAGGCTTTCCTGGAGGATCTTGCCGCTTTCGAGCGTGACCATCTGCGCAAGCTGCGGCTTGAACTCGCGGAGCCATTCTCCGAGCAGCCGAACGAGCTCGCCGCGGCGAGGAGCGGGCACCGTCCGCCACTTGAGGAAAGCATCCGCTGCGGTAGCTGAGGCAGCGCTGGGATCGCCTACGGTCACACGGCCGATCGGCTGACGGTCGATGGGCGAGAAGCTGACGAGATCGCCCGACGATTCGATCCCGAAGGCGCCGAGAAGCTCCGCCGCCTCTTCGGCGGGGCTCAAGCGAGCAGCTCCCTCGCTTTGGCCATCGCCACTACCCCGGCATCGATCGTCTCGTCCTTCTTGCCGAAGCAGAGTCGGACAAGGTGGCGCGGCGGGTCCTGCTCGGCGAATGCGGATAGCGGCACGACGGCAACGCCGGCACGTTCGACTGCCGCCATCGCGAAGCTTTCGTCGTCGAGATCGATGCCGGACGCGGCCAGATCGACACACAGGAAATAGGTTGCGGCGGCGTCGAGGACGACAAAGCCGGCCTGTCGCAGCGCTTCGGTCATTCGGTCTCGAGCGCGTTGGAACCCGGCCTGCATCGGATCGAGCCACGCATCGCCTTCATTGAGACCATAGGCGACCGCGGCCTGAAGGTTGGGCGCCGTAGAGAAAGTCAGGAACTGGTGCGCGCGCGCGACAAGGTTGGTGAGCTCAGGCGCGGCGATCATCCACCCCACCTTCCAGCCGGTCAGCGAAAAGATCTTTCCGGCGGAGCCGACCTTGATGGTTCGCTCGGCCATTCCCGGAAGCGTCGCCAGAGGCGTGAATTGCCGCCGATCGAGCAGGACATGCTCCCAGACCTCATCGCTGATGACGACCAGGTCGTGCTCTTGCGCTAGGGCGCCGATCGTTTCGAGCTCCTCTCGGTCGAACAAGCGCCCAGCCGGATTTTGCGGATTGTTGAACAGGATTGCGCGAGTCTTGGGGCCAATAGCCGCCTCGATGCGCTCGCGGTCGATCCGCCATCCCGGCGGCTGGAGCGCGACCTCGACGGGTGTCGCCCCTGCCCGTCGGATCGTCGGGGCATAGCAGTCATAGGCCGGCGTGAAGATGACGACCTCGTCGCCCGGCCGCACCGTGGCAAGGATCGCGGCGCTCAGCGCTTCGGTCGCCCCGCTGGTGACGCACACATGGTCTGGCGCCAGGTTCTGGCCGAAATGTCGGTTGTAATGGACAGCCACGGCTTCGCGGAGCGCGGGGAGGCCACGCGACGGCGGATATTGGTTCGAACCGTCGGTGACGGCGCGCGCGGCGGCTTCGAGGATCTCATCCGGCCAGCCGAATTCGGGGAAGCCCTGGCCAAGATTGACGGCGCCGAAGCGCGTGGCAGCGAGCGACATGCGCTCAAAGACGCTGGTCGCCATTTGTTCGTAGAGCGGGTTCATTGGCGCTCGCATAGCGCGGTGCACGATTCATCGCGAGAGGTGGCAACCTTCCGGCGATCGCCGCATTGGCTGGGAAACAAAGCCAAGAGAGTCTGTATGTCCCAGCGTAAAGCCGTCCTCTATCGAATGAAGCTTCCTGACCATGAATGCCCGTACGGCCTCCTCGCCAAGCGCATGCTCGAGGATTCGCACATTCCGTTCGAGGATCGACTGCTCACGTCCCGCGAGCAAGTTGATGCCTTTCAGGCGGAGCAGGGCGTCAGCACCACGCCGCAGATATTCATCGACGGCGAGCGGATCGGCGGAAGCGAGGATCTCGCGGAGTATCTCGAAACGGCGGGCTGGTTGACTGGCGCACAAGCTTGCGGTGATTAGCGGGTCTTGTTCCGACGCCTCGCCCGATATCGCCGACCTTGACGGACGAGCCCCCGCTCCTTCTCGACGTGACGCGTCTGATCTGGCGCCGCTGGAAAGGCCGGCTGCCGACCGGGATCGACCGCGTCTGCCTCGCTTATCTTCGTCACTTCGCGCCGAATGCCCAGGCGGTCGTCCAGCGCGATGGCTTCCGCCGCATCCTGAACGACAAGGCTTCGCAAGAGCTGTTCGGATTGCTCGACGATCCAAGCGGAACATTCAAGTCGCGGCTGGTCCTGGGTGCGTTGAAGCATCTCGGGCAGACAAGTGGCCGGGGCCACGGACGCTTCTATCTAAACGTAGGTCATACCGGCCTGAACTCGCCGGGTTTGCGAGGATGGGTTCGGGATGCTGATGTGCGGCCGATCTACCTGGTCCACGATCTCATCCCGATCACGCATCCGCAGTTCTGCCGCGTAGGCGAAGCCGATAAGCATGGCGAGCGAATGCGAACGGTGCTTGCCACTGCCGCCGGAGTGATCAGCAACAGCCAGGCCACGCTCGACGAGCTCCGGGCTTTCGGACGTGCCGAGAATCTGCCGGAGCCCCCGATGCTCGTGGCGCCACTGGGCGTAGACGGGCTTCCCGTAAAGCAGGCGGCCGCGAACCAGGGTCGGCCGACATTCGTCACGATCGGGACCCTCGAGGCGCGGAAGAACCACCTGCTCCTTCTCGAAATTTGGTCGAGACTGATCGATCGCTTGGGAGCCGCTGCGCCGCAGCTCATCATCGTCGGCCAGCGCGGCTGGGAGGCGGGCGATGTCTTCCGAATGCTCGACAGCAGCGAAAAACTACGCGGCCATGTGATCGAGCTCGGCACCTGCTCCGACGAAGAGCTGGCAGGCCATCTTGGCTCCTCGCGCGCATTGCTCTTTCCTAGCAAAGCCGAGGGTTACGGCCTTCCACTCGCCGAAGCCCTTGGAACGGGCGTTCCGGTCATCGCCAGCGATCTACCGGCCTTTCGCGAGCTTGCCGGTGGCATCCCGACCTACATCGACCCGCTAGATAGCGCCGCTTGGGAAGAAGCGATCCTCGATTATGCCAGTTCCGACAGCGCCGCGCGCGACGCACAGCTGCAGCGACTGAAGTCGTTCCGCTTACCCGACTGGAGCAGCCACTTTGCGAAAGTCGAAGGCTGGCTCGATGCCCTCGGCAACAAATCCGAGGCGCGACAACATTGAATCGATGAGAGTCGTCACTGCCGATTCGCTCGCGAGCCCGCCCCGGACGAGGCAGCGATCCACCAGAACCCGCCTGAACGCCTCGTAGACACCCGGTTCGGGCGCCGTCGGGTTCGTCCAGAAGCTGTCGAGATGCTCCTGATGCGTTAGCCCGCGGATGTCGTAGATCGCGTCGCCAATGGTGCAGACGGGAACGCCCTGGCCGAGCGCCAGGGTCGCCGACGTGCTGTTCACACAGATGAGGCCCATGGACATCGCCACGATCGAATCGAGATTTCCGCCGTCGATGAAGTGCACGCGACCGGACAAGCCGAGCCGATCCGCCTGGCGGCGCACGAAGCGTTTCCAATTGAAGAAGCTCACATCCATCGGATGGGCTTTGACGAGGAGATGCGTGCCGATCGGCGCATGAGCAGCGAAGCTCTCGAACACATAGTTCGCCGCGCTTTGCATATCGGGGAACGGCGAGTGGGCGCGGATCTGGTAATCGCCTGAAAGCTGCAACGGCAGCAGGAACATCTCCTTGCCCTCGAGTCCCTGCAGAACCTCGGCCGCCGCTAGCGCCCGGGAGCGTTCGTTCCTGAACCTCCACAGCCAGCCGAAGCCTTCGAGAAGGATCGAACCCGAGCGGTGCGAGCGATAATGCGGGTAGCGGAAGCGTCCGTTCAGCACGTGATGATAGTGCCAATAGGAATCGCGGGCACGGCGCTTGAAGGCTGCAGTCACAGACGGCAGCTCCGGCTCCGACCGAAGCCCCTGCGCCTCTTTCAGAAACCATCTCTTGTCGCGGCTGAGGGTCGAGCGCGCATTCACGCCCTCACGCTCGAAGGTCATCCAATCCGGCCGGAGATATCCCTCCTCCAGCACATGCGTGTGAACGTCGCGCATCGCCGCCAGGCCGAGAGCGGTCACATGGTGCGGACGGCAGTCCCCGAACAGTACGACGTCGGTGATTCGATTCTCGCGAAGAAAATTATCGAAGAAGACCGCCCAGTCGGAAAATCGGCCGCGAAATTCATGGCTGGCATCATACCAGTCGTAGCGGTCCCCTCCCGACAGGTTGATCCGATAGACGGCAGCACCGCGTTGGGCGAGCGCAATGCCGAGACGCCGGAACAATGGTCCCGGTGGCCCCTGAAGGAAAAGGAACGCGCGCTGACTAGCCATTTGCGACATTGGCAAGCTGACGTCTTAAGCGTCCCTGAAGGCGACGCAACCAAATGAGCGCCGAACTGCCGCCTGCCGGCACGCCCTCTGCAAGCCGTGCGATCAATATTTCCGGTGGGCATGGAAGACTCGTCTTCGGATCGAGATAGCGCGGGTAAACAATCAGTGCTGCAGCCACGAGTTCGTCAAGGGAGCGGCGCGCCGTCCTGCGGCTCGGAACGGCTCCGAGATCCGCCGTAAGCCCCCACCCCGCGTAAAACGGGACACCATAGGTCGTGACCGGCTTCGACCTCAGAAGTGCTTCGAAACCGGCGAGCGACGTGTTCACATGAACCTCATCGGCAGCATCGATCAGCGACATGATCGGTTGATCGCGGACGACCTCGTCAGCATGGGTCAAGCTCGCCTTGTCGTTGATGGAGCCACGCCGGTGGCCTGCTTCAACGTCGGGATGCGGCTTGTATATGATGTAGGCCTCCGGCGCGCGCTCGCGCACTCGACGTAGCAGCTCGACGTTGCTCTTGGGCCCGCCGCCCTCGACCACGGCGCGATCGTCTTCCACCTGCCCAGGGACCAGTATCACGCGCTTGTTCGAACGGCGATCGACGGGAAGCCGCTCGCCCGAAGTATATTTGGTGACTCCGCGCTCCACGATCAGCTCTCGCAGGCGCTTTGCCCGTTCGAGGAGAGACTCCGCAAAGCTGCCCTCTTCGAGAATTCGCTCAAGATCGCTCGGACGGCCCGGTTCGAAATAGATCCCCAGCCGATCGACGATGATGGACGAGGGCGGGATGCAATCGGCCCCGAGACCGGCGGAACGAATGAATCCGTCCTCGATCTCAATGATCTCGGCGCGCTGGCGTTCGAGGTCAGCAAGCAGGCGCGGAGGCGTTCGGGACCGCCATATTGCGACGCTGTTGGTTGCTGAAATGCCCCTGACATCCGAACGAAAAGCTGGCCTGCCCTCGCCAGCCCACATCAGTGGTTCCAAAGTTTCCCGCTTCCAGGAGGCGATGCCATAGATCGCGCTAATCGGGCGATTAGAATCGATCAGCTTTCTCCAGAAGCCGCTCAGCTCCACTGCTTGCCGAGGGGTCATCGGCTCTCCGGTGAAGGGATCGGTGTAGGCAAACCCAAAGAGATGCCTCGCAAACAGCTCCTTCCGGCCCTCCTCAGTCTCCACACCGCCGAAGCGCCCGGTACCGACGCAACGCACCATCAGGCCTGCCATCCCGGCGATCATCGCGAGCTCGTCGTCAGCGTCAGCAATGACCTCAGAAGCGCCGCTGACTAGGTGCCACGGATCGCAGTCCAGCTCTCGATCAGGGCAATATGATCGTTGCTCGCGAGGAAGCTCTTGCAACAGGCGGCCGCGAACTTGGGGATCGCGGACCGATATTAGGATGTAGCCAGGTTCGGGCAGCTTGGGCTGTGCGCCCCAATACGTGCCGCCTACCCGCTCCCGAACGACAAGCTCATCCAACTGGGCATTGCCCGGAGGAGATGATGCATCGGCCGTGGGGCTGGCGAAACCGAAGGCCCGGGCCCTTGGAAAGGGCGGAATGCGAAGCAGCGGTAAGGCTTCACTCATCACAACTGCAGCCGCGCCAAGCGAGCGTCAGCCACTCTAGCCCGACTGCGGAAGACTGCGGAGGTACGACGCGTAATCGCTTTTGCCGAGTGCGCTGATCGCGCGCTCCAGCCCGGCGTCATCGATGAACCCGGCCCGCCATGCAATCTCTTCCGGACAGGCGATCTTCATCCCCTGCCGCCGCTCGAGGGTACCGACGAATTCCGCAGCCTCGAGCAAGCTCTCCGGCGTGCCGGTATCGAGCCAGGCATAGCCGCGGCCCATTACCTCGACCCGGAGCTCGCCCTTGTCGAGATAGGCCTGGTTGACGTCGGTGATTTCCAGCTCTCCGCGCGCGGACGGCTTCAGGTTCGCGGCGATGTCGACGACCTGCGAATCATAGAAATAGAGGCCGGTTACCGCCCAGTTCGATTTCGGCTGCGCCGGCTTTTCCTCGATGCTGAGCGCACGCATGTCGGAGTCGAAATCGACCACGCCATAACGCTCGGGATCGGCGACGTGGTAGGCGAAGACTGTCGCCCCGGTGGTCCGATTGCGCGCCCGTTCAAGAACATCCGACAGGCCGTGGCCGAAGAAGATGTTATCGCCCAGGACGAGGCACGACGGGCCGCCGGCCACGAAGTCGGCACCGATCGTGAAGGCCTGGGCGAGGCCCTTTGGCTGGGGCTGCACCGCATAGCTGATCGAGATTCCCCATTGCGATCCGTCGCCGAGCAGGTGCCGAAACAATGGGGCGTCGTGCGGCGTCGTGATGATCAGCACGTCGCGAATGCCCGCGAGCATCAAGGTGCTCAGCGGATAATAGATCATCGGCTTGTCGTAGACCGGCATCAGCTGCTTCGAGACAGCGAGCGTCATTGGAAACAGCCGGGTCCCGCTCCCGCCGGCAAGGATGATGCCCTTCATCAGTCTCGAACGCTCCTCATGCGCCGGTCTGCACCAGCCGCGATACCACCTCTTTCAAGGATGAACGCCAGTCGGGCAAGCTTACTCCATGCAAACGAGCGACCTTCGAGGAATCCAGGCGCGAATTCGGGGGTCGCTTCGCAGCGGTAGGATAATCTGCGGTCCGGATGGATCGGACGTGAGCCGTTGGCCCTCCGTATTCACCTGATGCCGCAAAGATCGCCTCGGCGAATTCGGCCCAGCTTGCCTCGCCCGCAGCGGTCATGTGAAAGATTCCGCGAAGATTTGGGTCCGCGCTGCCGGCCAGGTTCTTCGCTACCCTCAAAATGCCGCCCGCGATGTCGAGGGCGCTCGTTGGATTGCCGCGCTGGTCGGCAACCACGGCGACTTCGTCGCGGTCAC
The DNA here is from genome assembly GCA_025936675.1 of Sphingomonas sp. The sequence continues at coordinate 53,777 of JAICSX010000008.1, read as the reverse complement.
CCGCGAGGCGCAGCATCGTCTTGACGAAGTTCGCGCCGAAGGGGCTGTAGACCCAAGCGGTCCGAAGCACGGCGCTATCTCGATGTTCGAAGAGAACCGCCTTCTCCCCGGCGAGCTTGGATGCTCCATAAACGCCGGTCGGCCCGGTTGAATCGCCCTCGAGGTAGGGGGCGTCTTTCAAACCATCGAAGACATAGTCGGTGGACAAATGGATGAGCGGCAAGCCAAGCCGGTTCGCAGCCTGGGCCACCGCGCGAGCGCCTCCCTCGTTGACGGCAAAGGCTAGCTCGGGTTCGCTCTCGGCCTTGTCGACGGCGGTATACGCGGCGGCAGACGCGATTACGTCCGGCCGAGCTGCTTCGATCACTTTTGTGATCCGATCCGACGGTCCAGCGAGATCCAGCTGCGGCCGCTCAAGCGTGATCACTTCGATGCCGGTACCCGCCGCCCGTTCGACGAGCGATCGCGCGACTTGCCCTTGCCGGCCGGTGACGACAAGCCGCATCGCCCGTCAGTTCTTCCCGGAATTGAGCAGGCCGAGCCGCTGGCCGGCATAACGCTCTCGAAGCGGGCGCCACCACCATTCATTGTCGAGATACCATTGGACGGTCTTCTCGATCCCGCTGTCGAAATCTTCCCGGGCGCGCCAGCCGAGCTCCGACTCCAGCTTGGTCGCGTCGATCGCATAGCGGGCGTCGTGCCCCGGACGGTCGGTCACGAACTCGATGAGCTCCTCGCGTGGGCGGTTCGCCGGGACCAGTTCGTCCAGCACCGCGCAGATCCGCCGCACGACATCGATGTTCCGCCGCTCGTTGCGGCCGCCGACATTGTACGTTTCGCCGACCCGCCCACGCTCGGCAATGAGGTCGAGGGCGCGCGCATGGTCCTCGACGTAAAGCCAGTCGCGAACATTCTCGCCCTTGCCGTAGACTGGCAGCCGTTCGCCGGCGAGTGCGTTGAGAATCGCCAGCGGGATGAGCTTCTCTGGGAAGTGATAGGGCCCGTAATTGTTCGAGCAGTTCGAGACGACGACCGGGAGCCCATATGTGCGCTGCCAGGCCATAACGAGGTGGTCGGACGACGCTTTGGATGCCGAGTAAGGGGAGCTCGGGTCATACGGCGTTTCCTCGGTGAAAAGACCCTCCTGCCCGAGTGAGCCATAAACTTCGTCGGTTGAGACGTGGTGGAACCGGAAGTCTTCCTTCGCCGGACCGTCGAGCCCAGCCCAATAATCCTTCGCCGCTTCGAGCAAGGTGAAGGTGCCGATCACATTGGTCTGAATGAAATCGGCGGCGCCCGTGATCGACCGGTCGACATGGCTTTCAGCGGCGAGATGCATGATTCGGTCCGGCCGGAATCCGGAGATCGCCTGCTCCATCGCAGCCCGGTCGCAGATGTTGGCGTGGAGAAAGCGGTAGTTCGGCTTTCCTTCAACCTCTTTGAGCGACGGCAAGTAGCCGGCGTAAGTCAGCGCATCGACGTTGAGGACCTCATAGCCCTTCTCGAGGACGAGATGCCTCACCAGTGCGGAGCCGATGAACCCGGCGCCTCCCGTAACGATCACGCGCATCAACTGTCTTTCATTGAGAAATAGGGCGGCAGATCGGCAAGCCGCGGCTGGCTGCGATCCTTGACCGAGAGCGTCTCACCATCTGCGATGTCCGGCCAGTCAATCGCGATGTCGGGGTCATTCCAGGCGACGCCCTTGTCGTTCTCCGGACTGTAGTAGCCGGTCACACGATAGCTGATGATGCTGTTCGGCTCGAGCGTGCAGAAGCCATGCGCGAACCCGACCGGTACCCAAAGCTGATTGTTCTCCTCGGGCGAAAGCACGACCGAGACCCATTTGCCGTAGGTCGGCGAATCCGAGCGGATGTCGACGGCAACGTCGAACAAGCGGCCGGCAATGCAGCGGACGAGCTTCCCCTGCGTCGCCGGCTTGGTCTGGAAATGGAGCCCGCGGATCGTGCCGGTGCGGACGCTCAGCGACTGGTTTTCCTGGACGAATTCCACGCCAGGAAACTTCTCGGCAAAGACATTCAGCCGGAAAATCTCGGAGAAATAGCCGCGTTCATCCTCGAACTTGGGAGGGATGATCTCGGCGGGGCCTTCGATGTCGAAGCTGCGGAATTCCATGTTCATCCGATAATGTTCTGGGCGCGATGGTCGATTAGATAAGTCGCCGATTGTTGCAAGCCGCCCATTTTCGGCTGCTTCTTCGTGGGCCATGGCGAGGCGATTGGAACTTGGCGGCTGGCCGGGACGGGGCTAGTTCGTCATTGGATGCAGGGATTTAGGCGACGCTTCCATGGTTGACGTATTCCTCGACAAGCGCCTCGACGATTACTTCTGCGCTCATGAGTGGTCAGACATCTCGACCGAGGATGCGGCGCGTGATGCGGTTATCAACGATTATCTGAACGAACGGATTGCCGTGCTGCACGGCCTCGATACCAACCGCATCGACTTCAAATTCCTGGAGACCGTTCGATTTCCCCAAACCTGGGGAATGAAGAAGTTCCAGTTCACGGACCTGCTGATGGTCGCCCGGATGGGGAAGCGCGGCGGGCTCTATGCCCAAGTTCTGGAAGAGAGCTTCGACGGCGATCAGGGGCGCTTCGACTATTTCCTCGGACAGCTCGAGATCATCGAAGGAATAGCGCAAAGGCTCCTCGATCGCCTGCTCGGCGGCCTCACGGTCGGCACGAAGATCATGGTCACGCGCTTCTCAGAGACGCGGATGGAGAATCTCCATTACGACATCGACCAGGACTCCGACGATCACGAGGCCTTTCGGCTGTACATCAACCTGGACGCGTATCCGCGCATTTGGTCGACCAGCTACCAGGTGACGCGCCTGTTTCGCGAAGGCGGAGAGCGCCTGCTCGGCGGACTAGATCCGAATGAGAAGAGCGAGATCATCCTGAAGCGCGCAATCGGCCGCGCTTATGGCGGATGGAACCAGAGAGCGACCGAACGGCGGGCGCCAAGGCACCAGGTCTACTTCGATCCCGGCGACGTCTGGATCGTGGACGGTCGTACCGTTAGTCACCAGGTGCTTTCAGGACACCGCGTCCTGTCGATCTACGCAAAAATCCCGCATGCGGAGAACCCGGGCCTACGGCCCACCTTCTCCGAGAAGCTTCGCGGCGCCTTTGCCGAGGGCCTCAAAGTCCCGCTCGGCCAGGAGACCGCGAAGGTGAATTATTTCCCCCCCGCCGCAATCACCAGCGCGCCCAACCTGCGCGAGGAATGGGCCGAGGTGTTCGGACAGACGCGGAGCGGCCGGATTCGCCGCTTCGACGATAGCGGAATGGTCAGCGCGTAGCGTTCATCGTCACGGAATCGCCTGGCCGATCCCGATCACCGAAAAGGCCATCGACGAGACAATGCTGACGAACCGCTGCAGGTCGGCAAGCGGAGCGCTCGAGACGTAGAGCACATCCTTGTTTCGGATCGGGAAGCTCTGGGCGACGAAGAAACTCGCTGGGTTGCCGAGGTCGACCCGGTAGATGACCGGGATGCGGCCGTCGGGAGTTCGCCGTGCAGTCGCGGCGATTGCAGGATCTACTGCCGCCGGATTCTCAAGCCGGAAGATGAAGACGCCACGCACATTTGCACGGTCGTCCTTCAGGCCGCCGACGCGGCCAAGCGCCTGGGCCAGGGTGATTCCGGTCTCTTCGAACGGCACTTCCGCGCTCGTCCCGGTCGCACCGAGCGAGGTGAAACTGTAGGGTTGGTAGAGTGCCGTGACGACGTCGTCCGATGCGAGACGAATATTTTGCGCCGGATCGCGAATGACCGTCTCCAGCGGCAGCGAAACGACCTTATCGCCACGCGTGATCTGGATTGTGGTCTTGCCGACGGGCTGCTTTACGCCGCCCGAAGCGGCAAGGACATCGAGCAGCCGTTCACCTCGGGGAGTGAGCGTGACGCGCTTGCTGTCACCGACGTCGCCAACAACCGTCACCGTCGAATTTGCGTCCTGGACAAGCCGGACGATGACCTGAGGATCGTGCGCCTTTCCGGTCAGCCGCCTGACAATCTCGCGCTGAACCTGCTCCGGCGTTCGGCCGGCAGCTGGAATCGAGCCTGCAAAGGGGACCTGGATCATGCCGTCGCTGTCGACCATCATTTCCGGGAGAGCCGTTTGCTGGCTCACCCCGGCGGTCGACGACAGGAGCGAGCCGGTGTTGGTCGCTCCGAATGCGGCCTGTGAACCGAACAAGGCGGCCGGAGGCGCTTCCCAGATCGTGACTCCCAGCACATCGCCCCGACCGATGATCGTGCCTATGGGAGGAGCATCTCCGAGAGTTTCAGAGAACATCGTCGTCCGGTTGGCGCTGAGGACCTGGCGGGTAACCGCGTCGTTGACGTCGATCACCTTGATAAGTGAGCCTGCGAGTGGCCGATTTTCGGCACTGTGGACCGCGCGTGAAGTGGGTCCGCTTGCCCCGAACGCAGTACAGCCTGCGGTCGAAAGGAAGGTCAGCGCAATGACCATGGCGCGCAATGTGTCTCGCTCCCGTCGTCCGGGAACCAAGTCAACAACTTCCATTAGAGCTCCGATCTCGATTCATCAGCGTTCTAAGAGGGTTGGCGCTCTCGCTCAACGCTAAAGCCTTCTGGCCGCCAGATTAAGGAAATGTCATTCAACCCCGGTTCAGCCGAGCGCCGCAAGCAGCCACGCTCTCCGACGCGGCGGTCCGTGGACGTTGCAAATTAGGGTAAACCCGCCCATTTTCCGCGCCCATCGGCGGCTGCCGACAAGGGAACAGGCCAATAATGCTGATCAATCCAAAGCTAGAATTCAAAACTTCGAGGTTTGAATTCAAGCGCAAGCCATTGCTGTTCGTCTTGACGGTCATTCTGCCCGTTTCGCTGGCGATCCTCTATTTCGGCTTCTTTGCGTCGGACGTTTATATTTCCGAATCCAAGTTCGTCGTTCGAAGCCCGGAAAAGCCCGCCGCCACTAGCCTCGGTGTGATCCTCAAGACCGCCGGTTTCACCAACGCCGGTGACGAGGTCTATGCCGCCCAGACTTTCGCCACATCTCGCGATGCCTTGCGGGCAATTAATCGCAACGACGCATTCCTGAAGGCATACACGCGCCCCGGCATTTCCATTTTCGACCGCTTCAACCCGCTCGGCAACTCCGGCTCGTTCGAACAGCTCTACCGATATTTCCAAGGGAAGGTCGGTCTCTCGAACGACAACTCAACTTCGATCTCGACCCTCGCGGTCGCCGCCTACACGCCGGAAGATGCGAAGAAGTTCAATGAAGAGCTGCTGGAGCTTTCCGAAGCCACCGTGAACAAGCTCAACGAACCGGGCAAGCTCGATCTTGTCCGGTACGCCGAGCAAGAGGTGGCCCAAGCAAAGGCGCAATCCCAATCAGCAGCGCTCGCTCTAGCGGCCTACCGCAACAACCAGGGCGTCGTTGACCCTGAGAAGCAGGCGCAGGCGCAGATGGAGATGGTCTCGAAGCTGCAGGATCAGCTCATCGCTTCCAAGACCGAATTAGCCCAGCTCGAGCGATACACGCCCGAAAACCCGCGGATTCCGATCATCCAGACTCAGATTGGCACGCTCCAGGGCGAGATCAACCGAACGATGGGACAGGTCGCGGGTAACCGGGGCTCTCTCGCAGCGAGCGCCGTTCGGTATCAGCGCCTGCTCCTGGAAAGCCAATTCGCCGACAAGCAGCTTGCCGCTGCGCTCGCCACACTCGAGGATGCGAAGAGCGAATCTCAGCGCAAGCAGGCCTATATCGAACGCATCGTCCAGCCGAACCTTCCGGATTCGCCGGTCGAGCCGAGGCGCCTGCGCGGAATCTTCGCTACGCTCGCGCTCAGCTTGCTCGCTTACGGCATCCTCAAGATGCTGCTCGCCGGCGTAAGAGAACATGCGCTTTAAAAGATCGGGCGCGGCGACCGGGATTCTCCTCCGATCCAGCCCGTGGCAGGTCAATCGCCGTGTCTTGAGGGCCCTACTCCTCCGCGAGATGCTCACTCGCTACGGACGCAACAATATCGGGTTCCTTTGGCTGTTCCTCGAACCGAGCCTATTCATTCTCGCGGTCACGTTGTTCTGGGCCGCCACGCGGTCGATCCATGGCTCCGACATTCCGATCGGGGCCTTCGCACTGACGGGTTATTCGTCTGTGCTCCTGTGGAGGAACATGGTCGCTCGCTGCCTCAATGCCATCTTCTCCAACAAGGCTTTGCTCTATCATCGGCCGGTCACCATCACGGACGTTTATTTCGCCCGCCTCCTCCTCGAGGTGCTGGCGGTGTCGACGAGCTTCGTTGGCCTTGCGATCGTGCTTTACTTCGTGGGCTGGTCGCCGCCGCCAGAGGATCCACTTCAAGTCATCGAAGGCTGGGTGGTCCTCTGCTGGTTCGGTGCGGCTCTGGCGCTAACCGTCGGCGGGTTGTCAGAGAAGGCTCCAGTCATTGGACGCCTGTGGCCGCCCTTTGCCTTCATTCTCTTCGCCTTTTCGGGTGTCGGTTTTCTCGTCGACGCATTGCCCTCCTCCATAAGAACCATCGTGCTTTGCCTACCGATGGTGAACATCCTCGAATTCGTCCGCGATGGGTGGTTTGGATCAGCCTTCAGTGCGCATTACGACATGCAATATGTGCTCGTCGCAAACCTGGTATTGACGTTCCTCGGATTAGTGCTGGTGCGTCAGATCGGCATGCAGACCGGCGAGGAAGAATGATCAGGCTGACGAACGTCTGTAAGGATTACCCCACGCGCGTGGGAATGCGTCGCGTGCTCGACAACGTGAACCTGACGATCGAACCCGGCGAACGGATTGGCATCCTCGGTCGCAACGGCGCTGGGAAATCCACGCTTGTGCGGCTGATCAGCGGCGCCGAACCGCCTACGGTTGGAATGATCGAGCGCAATATGTCCGTTTCATGGCCACTAGCCTTCTCCGGCGGCTTCAGCGGCGCCCTGACCGGCGCGGATAACGTCCGTTTCATTTGCCGCATCTACGGCGTGGAGTTCGAGCCGCGGTTCAAGTTCGTCGAAGAATTTTCCGAACTCGGCATTTACATGAACGAGCCGGTCGCGAGCTACTCGACGGGAATGAAGGCGAGGCTCGCGTTCGCCATTTCCATGACCGTCGATTTCGACTGCTACCTGATCGACGAAGTGCTCTCCGTCGGCGACGCCCGCTTTCGCGAGCGGTGTAAGGTGGAGCTGTTCGAGAAGCGGCGTCACAAGGCGATGATCATCGTCTCGCACAGCCATCGAAACCTGAAGGAAACCTGCGATCGCTTCCTTCTCTTTCGCGATGGCACGGTGGAGCATCACGAAAATTTCGACGACGTCTATTTTCTTTACAAAGCGATGATCGGCGAGGGGTTTGAATCAAAGCAAGAAATGGTCGCTGAGATGAACAAGACTCAGTAGCAAGACCAATCTCGCGAAACCTTATTTATAATGGCCGTTGTCGAACTTCATCCGGACGTTGATGATTATGTCATTCAGATGTCGCTGCCCGAAATCGAGGCGCGCGGCGGCGTCGCCGACCTGATTGAGGAAGGCAACGTAGTCATCCTCAGCGACTTCCGGCTCGACTGCGATTTCGAAGCTCTCGGCGCGCTCGCGAAATCTACAGATTCAATCTCCGATAAGAATATTCGCCGGCAGCTCAAGAAGCTCGTTTCGACGATGTTCTTCGAGGGCGAGCGGCCCCGGCGCGGCTGGTCCGGACGGAAGTTCGACGATCCGGTCCGTCAGGCGCTTTTCGATACGCTGTGTCACGGCGACGCCGGACTCTTCGATCGCTGTGCGCGGACGCTTCGGTACGCCCACAACGAAGCTCTTCGCATCTTCCGCATCGCTTTTGCAGGCTACGAGCCTTACCGGCTGGTGCCCAGCGTTCGGCTGACGCAGACATTGTTCGAAAACCTGCATTGGGACGAACATTGGATCGAAGGCGATTTCCACACTGCGCGCGTGTTCTCCAACCTCGATCGTCGTCCGCGCATCTGGCATCTCAGCCATCAGTTCCCGCAGCTCATCAGAGCGCTTTATCACGAGCACGATCTCAGCCGTTTTGCCGGCGCAGATCCCAACGAGCTGCTGTCCTATATCAATTCCGAGGTGCTGGGCGGCACGACGCAAACCTGGCGCGAGAACCTACCCAAGCATCGCTTGGCGTTCGAGCCCGGGGAAGTCTGGCTCGCCGAATCCCGGCTTGTTTCGCATCAGGTTTATTACGGTGAGGCGGCACTCGTTTACATGTGGCTCGTGAATGCTGAATCGATGGCCAATCAGGATCTTCGATTCAATAGACAGATCGAACGCGTGCACGAGGAAATGGGGCGAGGACAGATCGGCAGTTTCGCCTGAATGGATTACGCACCGTTTTTCAGAACGAAATGGAAGTCTTTGTGGTTAGGCGTGTACTCGATCACATAGTCGACGTACCCCAAGTTGCTGACTGCAAAATCCAGCAATATCTGGCAATTCAAGCTGTCATAATAATGCGCATGGATTGATTCGTTTCGCTCCATTGCCGCGATGACCGAGGGGTGATCGGGCGCACGACGCAGATGGCGCACATAGTGGCGCTCAACAGGCAGCCAGACGTCGTCTTCAAGTTCCTGGCGCCATTCTTCCAATGTACTCCGCTCCTGCACCGCATCCTTAGTCCCACCGAGGTCCGGAACGACGCAGATGACCTTACCGCCGGGCGCGAGCTTGCGTTTCCAGCGCTTCAGGTGGCCGATGGGATTTGCAAGATGCTCGAAGACGTGACTCCCAAAGATGAAATCCAGCGATCCGTCGGGCATCGGCAAATTTGAGGCCTCGCCGACGACATAGTTATCCCAGAGTTCCGGCTTCACCTGAAACTTGCCGCTCTTGTTGTACAATTGGTTCCATTCGGTTGGCGGCATTTGCTCGATGTAGACGACGTCGACTTTGTCGCTCGGGAGGATTTGCGGTTGCGGACCCGGCCCCAGCTCGACGCCTCGGCCAACCGCAAGGTCGATCAGCCATTGGCGCGAAAGGGCTCGATGATTGGCCAGGAACAGAGATCCCCTACCCTTGCCAACTGCCCTCACCTTGAGATCGACCGCTCCCGACAGTGCGCGGGGCCAAGGCAGCGGTACCGGCTGGAAGCGTCCGCCCAACCTACTCGATGAAAGCTCTTCGTCCGTCCCGTGGCGGTGGAAGGAAATTTCGAGCTCTAGATTTCGCGGCGATTGGACCATCCAGCCGCAGGTCGGCGGGAAGGCTCGGAAATTCACGAACCTTCGGATGTCCGGGATCGTGAAGCCGCCGCCGGAGCGAAGTTCGAGCCCGCGCCACGTGTCGCCGCCAATCTCATGCTTTGCTGGAAGCGCCTCGCCTTCGACGATCAGATTTGGATCGTCGCGGAGCAGCATATGAAAGAGGTTCAACGGTTCAGTCCCTCGGATGTGTGAGCTAGCAGTCTAGCTTCTGTCCAAGAGAATTTCGTCACACTCGACGTCTATAAGCTCCTGCGAAGTCTTGAGATAATCTGCAGCCTGAACTGTAGCCGCCGCGCCGGAAACGCCCTGCTGAGTACCGGCCTTCGTCGCGTGCTTCATGAACAGGCGCATGACGTGCGCCACTCCCGCCTCGGTCACGTTCCGCAGGTCGTCAGCGTAGTAGCTGCCGCGGTTGAAATTGCCCGTGACGATCTCGAACGATGGGAAGTAGTGAACATTAGCGAACTCACGCTGAGTGACGTCGGCAGCAACCCGGAGCACCGACTTAGAGTAGGTTGTAGCGGAGAGCACGTGCTCCCCTTCCTGCGCGGTGGCGATCAGCGGCACCGGCGACACCGTCAGAATGATTTCGGCGCGTGGGTTCACCTGGGCCAGGCCCAGGCAGAAGGCCCGCAGGTCGGCGATCACGTCCTCGACCGGCTGATTATAGAATTCGTATTTTGCCGGATCGAATGTGCCCCCCTCAATTCCGGGACACACCGGGAAAACTGCCCCGTCTTCGATGGAACGCCAGCATTCGCTGAGGCCAAGCGTGAAGACAAAGACATCCAGCGTTTCGAACATGCGCCTGACGGCGGCCAGGTGCTGGGCTCGATCGAGGAGCATCTCCGCTTCCGATATGAAGCCGCCGCGCTGAACCGTCGGACGAAACGGGTCCAGAACGATATCGCCAGCCTTGAACCATGCGCCCTCGCACGGTTCGAATCGGCCGTACGCCCGTTCGAACAGCTGGAGCAGTTGACGCGCCGTGTAGATGTTCCCGTAGCGGCACGAGAACGTTCCGTACCCCTGCTCCTGCCGGACTTCCTCGGGCAGCAGCGGGTGACCGGGTTCGGCGACGTAGTGGTTGTAGCCGGCTGCGCTGAGATGCCTCGAAATATGCTGGGCGAAGCAACTACCGGCCGTCGCGATCTTAGTGTCCCGTTCAATTGCCAGGTCGAACCCGATCGCGGGGTCAACCTCGCCCGGCGGGACGGACGAAACGGAACGGCGCCAGAACGCACTATCGGGAAGCTTTGAGTAGGGGTTAGCCATCACGCCGCCGCTTGGATGCCGGCCCGCGCTGGATTCCCATCTCCGAATTCACGCTCGAGCTGCTGCAGAACGAGTTCGCCATACCGGACGTTCGCATGCGTGGCGTCGCCTGCGTAGTAAGGACGCAAGAGGAATCCATCAGGATCCTGGGCTTCTTCGGGGGGGCGAATGGTCTGAATCCCGAGCTTCCCGCAGATTTCTTCGATCGCGCGGTTTTGCAGCTTCCAGAACTTCATCCTGAGCTCCGGCGCCGAAACCCCCATGTTCGAGATCCCTGCAGCAGCGAATTGCGTATCGTGATGCTGCTCGATGTAGCTGTTGTCACTCTTGGGCGGCGGCGCCAGCAGATGGACAAGCTTCGCGCGCGTGGAATTGCGCAGCGCCTCAAGCGTCTTGCCGTCGCCAAGCTGCAGCGCAGTGAAAAAATAGTCATACAGGCCGCGGAATGGGATCAGCTCGACGTCTTGGTTTAACTCGGGCGCGGCTGCTTCAGGCAGGCAAAAGTCGAACCGGACGGGATGCTGGATTGTGCTGAAAACGGCGTATTGATTGCCGCCGATCACCGACACGAGGATGTCGTCCTTCTGCAAGCGGCGAGCGATCGGAAGGAACTCGTCAAGGGAAGTGTCGCCGATCCATTGATGTCCGGAAAACGAAGGCCGGCCGCTTCGGATTAGGTTCTGAACCGCGCGCTTTAAGCGCTCGACCAATGGCCGTCGCGTGTCTCCATGCGAGCCGATGGCCTTCGACTTGAGCAGCCGCTTTACCTCGATCGGGACGGCGGCGCCCGAAGCGCCCCGCGCTTCCACAGCCTCCTTGATGGCGTGGACATGGCTGTCGCCAAAGACGACCACTTGACGGCTCACGCCCGGTTTTCTCCAAGCGCGATGCTCCGATTTTGACGAAAAAACCCTTTGAGCGGACTCATTCGATCACCAGCGGGCCCAACCCTTTGACGAGCCGATCGATGGCAAGAATCTGCTCAAGGTACGATTTCAATGCATCGAGCGGAAGGGCGCAGGGACCATCGCAAAGCGCCTCATCCGGGTTGGGATGCGCCTCGAGGAAAAGGCCGGCAATGCCGATCGCCATTCCGGAGCGGGCCAGTGCAGCCGCCTGCTGACGCCTGCCGTCCGCGCTATCGGCTCGCCCGCCGGGCTTCTGAAGCGCGTGGGTGACGTCCAGCATGACAGGCGCGAACTGCTTCATCAGGTCCATGCCGAGCATGTCGACCACCAGGTTATTGTAGCCAAAGCTCGACCCGCGCTCGCACAGGATCACGCGGTCGTTCCCGCTTTCTCGGCACTTGTTGATGATGTGGCGCATCTCCTGCGGCGCGAGGAACTGCGGCTTCTTGATGTTGATTGCCGCGCCGGTGCGGGCGATGGCCGATACCAGGTCCGTCTGGCGGGCGAGGAAGGCCGGGACTTGGAGTATGTCGACGACCTCGGCGACGGGAGCCGCCTGCTCGGGCTCGTGGACGTCGGTCAGAAGCGGAACGCCAAACCGGCTTTTGATCTTGTCGAGCACCCGCAGGCCTTCGACGAGGCCGGGGCCGCGGAATGAGTTGATCGACGATCGGTTCGCCTTGTCGAACGACGCCTTGAATACGTACGGAATTCCCAGCTCGCTTGTCACTTCGACGAAGCGTTCGGCGACCGCGAGGGTTATGTCCTCCCCTTCAATGACGTTCATTCCACCGACGAGAACGAACGGCCGATCGTTGGCGAACTGGATATTCTCGCCGACTGTGACGCTCGCGACGTTCATGCATTCTCCCTAACCAAGCTGCGCGCCGCCTGCTCCGTCGCGAACTGCACGATGTCGATGATCTGTTGCCGATGCGCCGCGATCCCGTAGTCGGATTCGAGGCGCTGCTGGGCTCGCTTGACCATCGCGACCCGCTCGGCATCATCGACGATCAGCCGATCGATGGCCGACTGCCATTCGTCCAGATTGCTTGCAAGAAATCCGGCTCCGCCCAAGCAGCACTGGTCATAGGCCATGCCACTACTGGCGACGACCGCAATTCCTGCCGCGGTATACTCGATCCACTTGTTGTTCGATTTGGTTCGATTGAAATCGGTTCCGGTGAGCGGACAGACGCCGATATCCCATTCGCGTTCACACAAGGCCTCGAGGAACTCTTCATAGTCGGCAATCGGCTCGATGCGCGTGATCCGGTCTCCGAAGCGATCGAGAACCGACGGAATAGGAATCGAACCGAAAAGCTCGAACGAAAGATCGGCATTCCGGTCCAGCACGCCTTCGATCACCGGGAGTATCATCGAGAGGTTGGGCAGATGATCAGCAGAGGCGACGTAGCCGATCTTGCGGGCACGACCGGGGCGTGGTGCCCGCATTGCATAACCCGAGGCGTTTATTCGACCCGCGACGATATTAAGTCCGGGGAAATATCCCAGCAATCGCTGACGCAGCACCTCGGTTGAGGCGTAAACGAGATCGGTTGACTGAAGGAGTGATCGGACCGCGGATATCCGCTCCGGTGCGTTATGGTAGGCATGTTTCCGCTCGCCGAGGCTCAGCGGAACACCCAGGAGGTCGTCATCGATATGATAGATGATTGGCACCGATCGCTCTCGCGCCCAATCCACGATCATGAACGAGAACGGTCCGCTGTACCGGCTGAACATCACGACGCCGGGATCGAACTGGTCTAGGGCCTGGTTGATCCACCCTCTCATATGCTCCGGTCCAATCCGAGCACTAACCTGCTTGAGCCGACTTTCGGTGAGCAAGGTCATGGCGAGCACGCCGCTCTGCACGAGCTGAGTCAGCGGTCGCTCCAAACAAACCTGCACCGTCGGCAGGTGCGCATTGGCGACGACGAGCAGGCGGTGCTTATCCACAGAAACACTGCGGCTTCGCACGGACATTCGCTCTGCGGCCTGGAAGATCCTTGCATAGCGGGCGAAAACGTCTGCGGGATCGATCGGCATCTGCTGATCGGCAAGAAACTGCCGTTGCAGCCGAATGAATGGCTTTGGATCTGCTATCGCCTCGCGAGCGAATTCCCGCCAGTCGCCGGCATTGGAAACCTGCGTGATCCCTGGATAATTGCTCGTGTCGATATCGCCATTCGAGTCTCGCCAGATGGCGGTAGGAACGTCGGCGCAGAGTAAGTCGACCAGCACCGACGACGGTGCGGAAATGCCATAGCTGAACTTCCTCAAGTCGAGGCGATACATCGGTGCGTTGTTGATCTCGACGTTCGACGGAAGCTCAACGCCGTGCTTGAGGACATATTGACCGCCGGGATGTGGCCGAAGAACGACCTCAGAGCCATCCTCGGCCATCTGAGCGCAAAAATGCTCGAAGGTGGAGAGGAATTGACGCCCGAGGTTCTCCGATGAGCGCAGTCGCACGGAGTGCAGATTTTCGCAGACGAGCCCGCGGCGTCGCCCGTCGCGGTTGATTGGACCATTGAACGTCTGGAGCGCGGCTGTCGGCCCGGTGACTTGCAGCTTCGCCCGCTGCGAAAGCGGCAAGGCTGGCTCCAAAGCGGCAGGCTGCCACGCGCACACGATATCCGCGGCAAAGGAGACTTGCTTGCCATATGCACGGTCGTGTGCGGCGCTGTGCCGGAAACCGACGCACTCGAAGCCGTGCTGGACGGTTACCTTGAGGAAGGTTGGGGGCGCGTAGCGGAAGACGGCGTGTGCCGCAGAATGCTCGGGCACGTTCGATTCGCTGGCGCTGAAGATGATCCCCGTCCCGTCGAGCTCCCGAAAGGCGTCGAGGTCGCTGTTATAGAGAATGATGCGCGCGCCCGTTTCCTGCCGCAGCGCCTCAAGCTCAGCTTCCCAAATTCCAAACAAGTCTCGGCGCCGGAACTTGGTTGAGACGAGAATTCGGGTGTCGAATCCGAAATCGCGCGCTGCCATGATCACCAGGGGACGCAAGATGGTGACGTCCTGGATCAAGTTGACGAGAAAGATCGCCGCAGGCTGCTGAATCATTGCTCGCCTAGCGCACTTCGACCGGAAGCGGAGAATTCTCGGAGACGATCGTCTGTCCTTGTCCAAATAGACTAGGCAGCAACTCCATCAGGCGGCGCATCACTGCCCCATAGCGCGCCAGCTGGAGCGCGAGGCTGGGCGATATCGTCGCTTCATCAGGTACGGAGCCGTCATCTGGCGCTATTTTCCAGAACTTCCGACCTCCGATGCGCTGTTTTGACGCGGCCTCCTTCCTCCGCGAACCTGACAGCCGCGAGCGGGCATTATCCGATACCAAGAACGTCGGCTCACCGCTGGCTGTGAGATTGACGAGCACTTCGCAGTCGATCGGACCAGCGCAAAAAGGACTGCGGACTGAAATACCAGCGCCTTTTTTGAGGAGATCATTGACGGATGGGTTGGTGCCGAAGCCATGCAGCACGTAAATCGCCTCTGAAGAATGATCCCGTCGAGCGCTTGACCTTACTTCACCGAGCAATTGAGCCAGGGATCTCGCCTCCCTCTCCGGCGATGCGATCTCTTCGAGTTTCAGCGAGAGATCTCGAACCGTCGACTTACTTAACTTCAGATTTGCGCAGCTAAGGTCGCGCAGGAAGTTCCCCGACTCTCGATAAATGAAGCTGTCCAACGGAGCGTAGAGCGGATACCCCGCCGACAGCACCTGGCAGCCGCTGGTGAGCGCCGTCACTGCGCGATTCAGCGACTTTGCTCGACTGAACGGTTGTGCGTTGACGGGCAAGAAGGCGAGCATGCAGCGGCGAAGCAATTGCGCTTCACGCTCCAATGACCACTGCT
Source organism: Sphingomonas sp. (assembly GCA_025936675.1). The sequence goes on along the minus strand of JAICSX010000008.1, from coordinate 38,470 downwards.
CCACTGTGGCAGAAATTGGCAGCCGAGCGATCCTCGCCAGGCCCGATGCATCCAGCGCGCGAGCGTTCGTCAGCACGGTGAACTCGATCGGCACCCCGTCCGAGACGAGCGACCGAAGCTCGCTCGAAAACGATAACAGGTCGCTGAGGCCAACCGGGAAGTACGGATTATCGCCTATCCCGAACCAGCAGGCCCGAAGAACCCCGTCGGAGTGGAAGGCGCTCAGCTTGCGGGCCAGAGTCTGGGAAAGGACGGCCTCGTCGAACTCGGGCGCCGGATCGCTCAAGATGTGAAGCGGAACGCCGGGAGCATAGGTCCTGACAACCTTTGCCATCACCTCCGTCGAGCAGAGCACGAAGCTGACAAATTGCATTGCCTGAGTGAACCAGGATCGGAAACGTCCGAGGCGGCTATCGTCACTCTGGCTGAAATAATCGTCGAACAGGTCCACGCCGACGGGGATGGCCCGTCGCGACAGCAGCGCAGCAATGACGAGTGCTCGAGCGTCATGGCACTTGCTGAGAATTGCGCCGTCGCAGACCGCTGTATTCGGATCGAAAGAATCGATCGATATCGTCTCAAGCTCGATCCCCAACGGGCCCAAGGGACAAACGAGACGCGCATAGCGTATCCGAACGCCAGCACTTTCTGCGTAAGCCGCAGATGGGATCAGAACGACGAGCTTCATCCGAACACCAGGTCCGTCGAAACGCCAAAGCGAGACTCCGGAAGATTGATCCGCGGCTCGCGCGAATGTCGTCGATCGAGCGTGCTCACCGACACCAGCGTCGAATAGATGTGCAGCCCGTTTCCGAGCCTGGGGGTCGGTCGGGAAAGCCACTCCCGGGCGGAGACGGCGCACGCCATCCAGAACTCGCCTGTCGGCTTGGCAACCGGGATAGCCGCTCCCCTGAATAGCGCCATGGATATGCCCGATGCATCTGCCTGCGCGACTACCGAGCCTTTACCGCGCGTTTCTGCAAACACGACAGGCGCAGACACCGACTGCGCTCCCTGACTCAAGAGCAGTGATCCGAGAACTGACAGCGTTCGCGTGTCATGAAGAACGATGCCGGGTCCGACATGGATAACAATTCCGCTCCCCAGCTGATCGGCCGCTTCGGCATCGTCTCGGGCCACCGTCACTCGATCGTCGAAGAACTGCGCAGCGGCACGACGAACGTTCGGCTGAGGTTCGCCGACGAAGATCATCGTCTCCGGAACAGCGATTTGCAGCGCCAGAGACTCGAGCGCCTGGACGAGGTGACCCTGATCCCAATCATCTGGCCAAATCAGGCCGCTGATTGGAGGCAAATCCGGAGCCTCATTCAAACACGATCTCGGCACGAGCAGCTCCGCTTCGCTCGGCGCGGGCGCCGCCTTCCGGATGGCGACCAAGCCTGGATCGGCCGGCAGCGGCACATCCGTTGCTAGTGGGACAATTGTCGGGAACACCGAGCTATATCCCGGGGTGTCCACAACCTCGATTCCGGCGGGCAGTCGTACGAGTGTGGCAGGAGCCGATGGATCGTCTGACGCCACGATGAAGGAACCGGGAAGTTCATGCGCAGCCTCGCCCGGCGAAGGGCCGGCACAGAGAATCGAGACCGTGGGAACCATGTCATGGGCGATCTTCAGTGCGGCGCGACCGCCGGTTCGAAGACGGGCGACTCTGATCACGCGGTCCGAGGTGAAAAGCTTCTCAGCATCATCTGTCGAAGCGACGGAAACGCACGCGACCTTCGCCAGCCAATCAAGGAAGTCGGCCTGAAAGATCGGATCAGTCCCGTCAGCTCCTTCTGATTCGATCTCGACTATCTGAATCAGCGGCGTTTCTTCGCCACTTCGCAGACTGATCAACTTCCTGCCGAGGCGCTCGTCGCTCTCGGCGATATCGAACCTACGGTTGCCATCCTTGTCGTGGGCGATCGCAACAAGCTCCGGATGGTGCAGTCCACCGCGGCAAAGCGACGGAAACGTCAGGAGGCGATAACCAATGAAGCACCCGTCAACATTGCTGAAGAGAAAGAGGATTGGAAAAAATGGATTCTTCGGCCTGGCGTCAATGATGTCGAGCTCTTGGGTGACGCACCCCTCGCCGATTAGCTCCGGCTCGTCGCCAATTTGCTGTATCGCCCGAATTACGATGGCCTGCTCGGCTGTCGCCCAGCGTGTGCAAAACCTCCCGGCGCCTGCGTCCCATGCATCAATAAGTGACGTGCAGGCACCTTCTGACAGTCCTGCTCCCGCGGAGTCGCTGCCGCTTCCGCTGGCGAGCCACCCGAGTAAAGAAATCGCTTCCCGCGCCTTCTTGCAGCTGCTGTCATCAGCGCCGATCGCGACGACGAAATCATCTATCTCGATGGAGCGGCGACCATTCGGAATACGAGCGGCGCGGGTCCATCGCGCGACCTCTTGTTGTGGCAGCGGAAAGTGCGCGCAAGGCGCCGCTGGACCGAACTGGCCAAGAACGTCGACCAGTGCGCGGACTGGGGCAACCAGATCCGGAGCGCCCCGCCCTTCCGACTGCCCGTGTTGAATGTAGTGGAGTAGCGGGTTGATGTCCTGCGCCGCGACATCGGCGTTCGCGCGCAGGTAGGCCGTCGTGCAGAACTGCGGGCCTGGATCGCGCCCCTCGCGCCAACCGGATTCGAGATAGTGGCGGGCTGGATCCACCCCGCTTTCGCGAACGTCGGTGTACGATTCGAGATACCATCTCGGATCGAACAGCCCCGAATGAAGGAGCTCCATCATCTCGCGGCGACGCCGCTTGCGGCCATTCGCCCCGAACGCTTTCCTGCTCAGAGATTCGAATTGGCCGAACAGGCTAATCGTCACCGGGACACGGATCCCTTGACTGCCGGTGGTACTTTCCGGTTCTCCAGTTGGCCATATTCGAGGTAGTGTACCAGCGGGTTGAACCCTTGCGCCGCAACATCCTTATGAGCTTTGAGATACCCTTTGGTTGAGAACTCGGGGCTGGGATTGCGGTTCTCGCGCCAACCGAATTGGAGATAATGCCTCGCGGGGTCCGCGCCGCTGGCGGCAACATCAGGATAGCTCATCAAATACCAGTCGGGATCGAAGAGCGACGAAGTCTCGATCAAAGCCACGGCACGGTCTAGCTCTAGCGCCTGTGAACCTCGCACGAACGATGCGAGTTTCTGCACCGGGGACCAAGGCTGGTTCCTTGAGCGCGGCTTCGCCCCCCGGACAAGCTGCGGACGGCCGTTCGTCGGCGCAGCGGCGGCTCCACGCCGTTTTCTCGCCGGCACCTTGGTGCTCGCAGATACTCGCTGAGGCAACCGAATGAAGGGGGACGTGTCCGAGATCAGAACGTCCGCCTGCGAGAATGCCGCCGCGCAACACTCCTCCGCAAACCTGATCACATCTTCGTAAATCGGAAGATCCAAGACCGGGTTCGCTTGTTGTCCGAGATGAACGTGGAGGCTGCGGACACCAAGCGCTGCCGCATCGATATCGAGGAACTCCAGGGTGCCGAACGAAGTCTTCGCCGAGCCATCTTTCACCGGCAGAGCGTATTTGTGCGCAAGCTGCGGCGTGACGCGCATAACAATTTCACTGCCTGCGCGATCGAACCGAACCGGGAAATTCCACCCCGCAGTCGCGAAGATCGATTTGACCGACAGCCCGCCAATGCTGTTGACGAGCTTGTGCAGCCCGATTGTGCTGTTGCGGCCGTGGATCAAGCACAATGTTCCTTGAACTTCCGGACGGCGACCGCGAGCCTCGACTGCGCGACGCGCCTCTCCAACGAATGCGGCAGTTGCGACTTTCGGATCCGCCATCCGCTGGAAGCTTTCGTTCAAGGCATCGATTGTCTCAGGGCGCAACTTCAAGCGACCTGCGTCCATGTCGCTGACCAGCTCACTAGGGGATCGGTAAATCAGCTTGTCGAGACGTCGATACAGCGGATAGCCCACGCTCAGCACCTGGCATCCGGCATTCAGGGCCGTGATCGCCCGATTCATCGACTTGGCGACGCTGAACGACTGTCCATTCACCGGCAGAAGAGCCGCGGTCGCCCAATAGAGCGCCTCCTTCTCGGCTTCCTCAGTCCACTCGACGAGATCGAAGCCGATGCTTAGCGGGCGCAGCACTTCGCCCCCTGCACCTTCGAATGGCCGGCGATTTGTGACGATCCGCAACTTCACGTCCCAGCCGAGCCGTTCCATCGACGCAAGCTGCGGCGCGCAGGCGGCGAGATCCCTCAGTCCAACCGCGAAAAACGGATTGTCTCCGATCCCGAACCAGACGAGGTTGATTTGCCGCGATTCCTGCGCTCGCTTCAGCTTGCCTTCGACCGCAAGCTGGACTGCAGCTTTGTCGAATTCCGACACCGGGTCCTCGATCACAGTGATGCGGCCTTGCGGCAGGTATGCGCGGATCACGTCCGCCATCCTCGGCGTGCTGCAGAGGACGAAGTCCGTAACCGGCGCCATATCGCGCAGCCAGTCCCGGAAACGAGCCAGCCGTGTATCGGAATATTGCGAGAAATAGTCGTCGAAGAGATCCTGGCCGACGACTTTTCCCGACGCCCTTACCTTTCTCGCCAGGAGAAGCGCGCTGGTGTCGAACGTCTTGCAGAAGATGTAGGCGTCATGCTCCAGCCGTTTCGCAGCGATGAGCTCGGCGCAGGTCAGCGCCTCAATGCTGTCGTCTGGATCGAGATGATCGCGGAAGCGATCATAGCGAATGCGCATGCCCGCCGACGTCCGGAACGCATCCGACTGAATGACGATGCAAATCCTCATGCGGCGCGCTGAACGATCGTGGACGATTCACCGATCTTCTGGAGAACGTCAGGCGACAGTCGGTACGGTATCGACAGGGACATCAACGATCCCCGCGTCACCGGCTGCGGGACAAACGCCGATACTATCGTGGTGCACAGGTTTACGCCGCCCTGCTCGATCGCCTGGATGCCAAAGAGCAGGTCGTCACTTTCCGAGCGAATGGCTGTCGAGCCGTCGGCTCGAATGCCTTCGATCACCTCGCGTCGAGTGACGAGCATCGAAAGAGGGTTCGCGACGACTGGATACGTCGCCGGTGCAAGCCAAACAGAGGGGTCGATGACATCGAAAGCCACAGTCGGCGTGCCGTAGAGGTTGATGCCGCTAAACGAATAACCGGCGGAGACGGGACTCATTTTCTGGTTCGCGGCCCTGAGCAAGCACCCGACCGAAGCCACTTCCGGCACGTCGAGCATCCGGCACAGCGTCGAGACTGCGCGGGCGTCCGTCAGCACCGTCGAGCCGCCGAGGAGCAAGATCTTGTCGCTGGAAAGCTGCTCGCGAGCAGCGACGAGTTGTTCGAGCCGGCCTCGGTTTCTTGCGACTTCAAGGACTGCCGCGCGGTCAGGAAAGAGGTTTCGGAGCGCGTCTTCCAACGCGGGTGACGGCTGTCCCTCAACGCTGCAGAGAGCAAGCTGCTTCACCTCGATGGCTTCCTGTCGGGCGAGCGATTCGAGCAGCGCCAAATTCTGCTCGGCAGACGATCCCGCGAAAATGATCACATCGACAGAGTGTTTTCCCAGGTCCTTAGTTCTAGGAAGCAAGTCCCCGGCTTCTGGCGAAATCTCGAACGGGCTGGCCGAACCGATCCGCGTCGAAGGCTCGCGCAATGCAATCGCAAGCGGATAGCGAAAGACGATATCATTGCCCGGTTCGCTTGCATTGCCTCGGCTTCGGATCGTGAGAGCCGGTGCAAAGCGATGAGCATTGGCGGGCTGCAGCCTTTCGAGGGTCTCGTTGAATGGCGGATGCCAAATCGACCACACGGAACCGCCGCGGTTCCAGTCGGCGACTGCCGTTCCGCCTGTGAAGGTCCCCGCAGTGGCATCGGCCGGCAGGACCGCCACCAGCGATGCGATCGTCGGCACGGAGGACGCCGGCAGTTGAAGCGTATTACCCGCCGGCTCGCCTCGAGAAACAGACGCGCCGACCATGTCGCGAATGAAGTCCGGTACTGCCGAGCGGTCTCCGCCAGCGTGCAGCCGCACATCAACCTGCAAGACTTTCCTCAGCCACTGCAGCAAATCCTGGTTGAGGATCGGCTCAAGGCCGGTATGAACCGCTGGGTCAATCTCGATCGTCGAGACGCATCGCTCGGGTTGATCCAGCCGCTCGAGCCAGCCCGCAAGCAGGTCGCGTGAAAGGCTTGCTGCGCCGGCCATTTCGTCGCCTCCATTCGAGGCAATAAGCAGTTCGGGGTGATGCAAGCCTCCCCGCGCCAGCGACGGAAAGGGAATCAGATCCACTGCGTCGATGCAGTCATCTTCCCCCTTGAGTACGACAAGGAGTGGCGCGAACGGATTGATCAGCGGAATTTCGACGACTGACGTGAGGCCGAGGATCGGCTGCGCGGCAGCAACCAGGACGAGCGGCAGATCCGCTCTGCCTTGATAGACGTCCACCGTCTTCGAAACCTTGGTTGCCGCTTCGAATCGCAAAGCCAGAGTGCGACTGCTTTCAAGCCACAGGTCAGCCAGTCGAAGATTGGCCGCGCCTGCGCTCAGTCGCATGCCAAGTGGAGCGAAAGAGGAGCTCAAAGCGCCCTCGTTCGTGATTGGGTGCCTTTGGGAACCCCCTCCGGCAGACTCGATCGCGATACTGAGTTCGCCAACGCCACAGATTCGAGCGAACGCCGCAAGGCCGAAGTCGGCTGCGGAGAATTTAAGCTCAGTTGTTCCTTCACGCGAGTGCGCTTTGTCTTCGCTCAGCCGAAGCGTGCCTAGGAAAGTATCACCGGCGAGTAGCGTGGCGACAGCATTCTTCACGTCTGGAGCGTGAATCGTGATCCTTCCTGCAAGCTCCAGCGAGCCGGACTGAACCTCGATCCTCGAGGACGAAGCAGTCTCCGCGTCGGCCAATGTCGTGCTTAGCTGGTCCATGGCTACTCAGCAGCAATCTTGGGTTGCCAGCGCGCACTGACGCGCGGCGGGATCGAAAGCCTCGCGTCAACATGTTTGGCGGAGAGATTCGGGCTATGAAACGGGTCGCTGGTCAAGAGATCGCCCCAGCGCTCTTCTAAGCGCTCCTTATCGCGATTGAGACGCTCCCGCCTCTCAGCTGTGACGTCCTTCCCGCGCGAGCGGGATTCGAGATGATAAACGGTCGCGTCGGGCGTCCACAACACGCGATAACCAGCAACCCTTACCTTCAGGCACAAATCGACGTCATTGTAAGCGACGGGGAACTCCTCATCCAAGCCGCCCACCTCGTCCCAAACGTCACGACGCATCAGCAGGCACGCAGCAGTGACGGCGCTGACATCCTGCGGATAAACCAGGCGCCCGTTGCGGCCTTCCGCTTCGCCCGGGAAAGACTTGTAAAGGTGCGACGCGAGCCCGATCCCCAACGTCACTCCCGCATGCTGGATCGATCCATCCTCGTAGAGCAGCTTCGCGCCTACAATCCCGACGTCCGGGCGGACAGCATGGCTCACCATTTCCGAAAGCCAATTGGGATTGAGCACCTTCAGATCGTTGTTGATGAGCCCAATCAGCGACCCCTTGGCCTGCGTTGCGGCTAGGTTGTTGATGCTCGAGAAATTGAACGGCCCAGGGCATGGAATGACCCTGACGCGAGGGTGGGTACCGACTTTCTCGAGGTAGAGCTTGGTCGCTTCCTCTTGGCTGTCGTTGTCGGCGATCAGCACCTCTAAATTCTTGTAATCCGTCTCGTGCAGCAGACCGTCGACGCAGACCCGCAGCAAATCGACCTGATCCCGTGTCGGCACGATCAATGAAACCAAGGGCGCGGGCTCAGGAATTGGCCATGCGATCTTCAACCGACCGTCATCGCCGTGGAGGAGCTTGGTTCCAGAGAGCTCGGGTGTGGATTCGATCAGGTCCTCGACCGCGTCGGAAAGATCCGCGGGCCGCACGTTCGCCACTGAGCGGTGATAGAGAACAAAGGGAAGGTGAACGACCTTGTCGGTTCCGGAGAGCGCAGCGCCAATGGTCGCCCGATAGACCGCCGCCGCATCACTCGGGAGCGAAGTGCCTGTGCTGTTGCGTCGAATCAAGGCGAGTCGGGTCGCATAGTCCTGCACCAATGCGAGGTCCGTGCTCCACGCGCCTTTCATGTAGGGCATCGCCCGGAGCCCCGACTTGAGCTCGATCCGATCCTCGTCGGAATAGATCAGAGCGAATTCAGGGTTCTCGACTGCAGCTTCAGCAAGATGAAGCAGCGCTGTCGAAGAAAGCACGTCGCCAGCTTCTACGAATGTGAACAGCGCGTCGGGAGGATATTCCGATGCTAGTCGATCGAGTTCGGACCTGCTTGCTCGACGAATTCGAGGGCGCGCCTCAGGAATATCTAGATCCTCATTGAGGCAGATTGCCTCCCAATTGCCGTAGACTTGCTCCTGTAGCGACCGCAGCGTGGGTGCGCTGAGCTTCCGGTCATCGCCATAAATGATGACATTGATCTTCGGCCAGGCGGTCGTCCGTTCCGCCCGGTAGGCTCGGGCTAGTTCTTCATCTTCCGGCCCTTCTGTTTCAACGATCCAGCGATGATATTCGGCCGCCTCCGAGATCGTTCCGCCGATGATCTCCGCCGCTCGCGTCGCTGGCGACAGATGGAATTGGTTGAGGTCGGACGGGATCGCCGCGCGGCCGAGCTCATGATCCCAACCCGAAATAAGAACTACAGCCTCCTGGCCAGCATGCTCGGCTGCGAACCGCGACCAGGGGATGAAGAAGCGGCACCCCTCCTCCGAAGGTACGGAGCCGTCGGCCGAACAGCTTTGTCCGAGAACTACCGCGCCATCGATCCGCACCTCGAGAATCGGCACCAGCTCTGGACGACCCTCAATCCATGCGTGCCCCGCAAGTCCTGACTCATCGACCGCATCGAGAGCGCCGCGCGGCTTAGCCCCTTCCACGCCCGCGGACGGCCAGGCGAATGCTCGCTCTTCCGCAGTTGACGCGACAGAAGCTTCTGGACGCCGTTGACGAAGCGACTTCATCGCAGTGTCGCGCGCTTCAAGCGCGGCGACTAACGCCGCATTCTGGTCCTGCTCGACCTTCAGTCGCGCCTCGCTTGTTTCGAGTTTCGCCTGCAGCTCGGCCGCCCGTTTGGCGCTTTCCAATCGGCCGGCGGTTTCGCCATGTTCCGCCTCGTAGCTCCTGCGCCACTTTTCCGCCGACTTCAGGAGCTCTCCACTGCGGTTTCGCTCCCGCGCAATTCCAGCTTCCAGCTCCTCAGCGCGTTTGCCCAACCCGGAAAGCTGTTCCGTCAATTTCTCGCGCTCTGCCGTGGATGCCGACGCGGCTTTCTCGGCTTGCCGCAACCGCTCCACGGCGCCATCGACTTGCAGTTGAATGGCGCCTTTCTCTTCCTGGAGGCGCGAGACCTGCGATCGAGTGTCGCTGAGCTGCTGTTCCAGCTCCGGTATCCGTGCCGCCTTCTCGGTGAGCTCGTCTCGCTCGGCTAGAAGGGAAGTGCGCTCCATTGCCGCAGCGTCGAGATCCTCGGCAACCGGACCGAGCGATTTGAAGAACAATTCGGCTAGCCGGACCTGGCTTCGAAGCGCTCGCACGTCTCCGCTTCCAAGCGCATTGTAGAGCATCGCGGCGACAGGAATCGCCGCGGAATCGCTCTCAGTCTGGTGTCGGTATTCCGAATGAACGATCGAGCTCATGCATTCGGAAATCTCTTCGGACGAGAGTTCCCCGAGCCCCAGAGTCTCGGCCAAGCGCTGACCGACCGCCGAAGCGTCCGCGAACCACTCGTCGTAATCGACGACGATTGCCGGGGACTTGAGCAGGACGTGCCGGGCAATGTCGTAATTATAGGACAGCCACATGAGCTCGCCGGACGCGACCGAAAGCCGCCTCGCCGGGCTCTTCCGCGACATTGAGACTGAAGACTCTGCCGGTCTCCGGACGGCAACGACATAGACCGGTTCCAAGTTGAGCTCACGAAACACTTCACGCCACAAGGGAAGCATCCGACATGTACGAGGATCCTTGAATCCCCACGGATTTTCCGAATCTGCGAGCTGCTCTCGAAGATAGGCTTTCAGCTTCGGCTTTAGCGCCTGGACCTCTTTCGCACGCCACCACGCCGGGCGAAACGGAAGGACGTGGCTCGGCAAGGAGATCGGACGGCCCATGGCCGCAAGGATCTCATCGTGGATCGCGACCAGCTCCGGCCGCTCCCAGAAGCCGCCGGGATTCTTCGGGCTGACGTGATCCGTCTCGTCGGCCATGTCGACACCGAGGACATGAAGAGCGTTCGAGAGGAGAGACGTCCCGCTCCGATGCATTCCGAGAACGACCACGATCGGCCTCGGGCGCTCGCTGACCAGAGCGCCCGTCCGTCGTACGTCGAGTTCCACGCTTTCAAGGCGATGCGGTGCGTCCGTCTTGGACGGCAGATATTCGCGCTCGCTCATGAGCCTCGGATCCCCACTGCAAGTCCACAAGCCGAACCCAACTCGAACTGCTCCCAAAGTGGCGATATACGACGGGCCAGAGCAAATTGCTGCCCTGCGTCAAGCTAGCGGTAGGAAATAGCCACAGGCAAACTCAAGCCAAATCGCATCACCGCCAGTAAATACATGCGCCCGGCCGATTTTTTCCGAGTTTAGGCAAGGGCCTTAATTGTCGCAATCAATCCGTTGAACCTCGCCCATGCAGTCGCCTAAGGGGGCCTAAACCGTCTTCGCAATGGTCCATCACTGCCGATCGACCGTGGCCAACCCGAACAAGGAAAGCGAATGTTCCGTTACGAAGTGAAGCTGAAGGATGAGGATCTGGAAGAATTCAACCGGCTGCTCCCCTGGCACGCCGGTACGCAGCTTTCGGATGGACGTATCTTAGGATCGCTCGAGGCTCGACCGGGTAAACGCGAGGCAGTTCAGCCCATCCCCGACAAGCGCATCACGCGGCTTCACGAGACATTGGATCTTTCCGAGAAGCGCATCCTTGAAATCGGTTGCTTCGAAGGCATCCACACCATCGGCCTGTGCAGCTACGGCGCCAACGTGACAGCCGTCGATCTGCGTCCGATCAACGTCATCAAGACGAGCGTCCGGCTTGCCGCCTACGGATATTCGGCAACGGTCCTCCCGCTGGACGTCGAGGATCCTGCCATCGAGCTGCCGGACTTCGACGTCGTGTTCCACTGCGGCGTCCTCTATCACCTTGAGGATCCCGTCAGCCATCTCGAGCGACTGCTGCCGCATACGCAGGCGATTTACCTCGATACCCATGTCGCCGAGGAGACTCAGGAGGACGCGACTCTGGAGTCCGGGGGTCGAAGCTTTGTTGGGCACAAGCATTACGAAGCGGGCTGGAATGACCCCTTTTCGGGGCGCGGATCGGGCGCTTTCTGGCTCAAGACATCCGATCTGAAGCAACTGCTGGAAGAGAGAGACTTCGAGATCGACGTCTGGTCGGAGCGGCAGGAGCGGAACGGTCTCCGCGTCGGGATTTTGGGCAGGAAATCCTAAGCGCCAGCGCCACTGCGAAGCGTTGTTGCCGCGCGCTCGGCCCTTTGGTCATTCATCCGGACTTCGAAATTGGCGAGATAGGCGTTCGTCGCGCGAGGTGTGACGCTTAGGTTCCAGCCTCGCTCCGATGCAAATTGCTGGAACGCTTCGTCAGTCCACAAACCGCCGACAAAATCTGCGATCCCGCCCTGCTCCCCCTCTTTGGCCGAATTGGCAAGGACGGTCGCCGCATCTTTCGCGTCAAGCGGCAGGTGAGCGGCGAAGGTCAAGGAGCCGGCACAAAGCTGGGTTCGCAGCGCCTCGGCGATATAAACTACGCCGTTCATGACCGTCTCATCGGAGACAAATCGGGCAACATTGCCTAGAACAGTGCGGCCCTGTGAGACGGATCGACCGACCAACACGCCCGCGAAATCGATTTCATTCATCGCGCGGATTGTGGGGCCGGGCTCCTCCTCGATCTCGGAGATGAAAAGCAAGGACCTTCGATCGTCCACTCGAAGACCCGACGTGCACCGGTCTCGAGTGAGGACCAGCGCCAGACCCGGCTGTGCCGCTTTCATCGTGCTGTTGATCAGATAAGCTCTTGAATGGTCGAGGTCGCCCCGCACAAGCGCCCCGGCAACAGGATCATCTTCGAGCTTTGCGCGGAAGCGCGGCAGTGCAGTCGGCAACGGTCCGAACTCGATGCGGCGCTCTTTGCCGCTGAGCCACTCGGTCGCCGGTGAGACGATATCGTGATTCCAGGTGGCGTAACGTGAGCCCGCTGGCTCTGGCGAAAAGTCGCCGAAATTCTTCGTCGAATCGGCTTTTGTCGCGTAATAATTATGCCGTTCGCGGTTCAGCTCACGACCAACGGAACGTTTGGTCGCGACCCAGCTCTTCTGGAACATCGCCGCTGCGAATTGCTTCAAATTGCCATCGGTGAAGCGCACCCCGTTGCGCTGCATGACATCGACAATCGCCATCAGCTCAGCACCGCGGAACATCGTCATCCACATGCCCGTCGCGCTGTTCACATAGTCCGCGGCTTCGAATTTCGCCGTGTTGAACCGTTCGATCGAGTTCCGCTTGACCGGCAATGAGTCGCTCCACCGCGAGGCATCGATCCGGAGCCCACAGGCGAACACGTCCGAATGATTGGCCAGAATGTGCGCTTCTTCCTCGATGCTCCCCTGTGGCACGAGGATATCGCCGTCACTGATCAGGACGGTTCCATTCGAATAACGGTCCCGATTGGCCAGCAGGTACAACAGGACAGAGTTATTGCTGATGTTCTCGTCGAACCTGGTGAACGATCTAATCCGTCCCGCCCGAAGCTCTGCTAGTGCAAAGTCGATGAAGGTCCCGTCTTCAGCCGGTGAAGGATTGTGGAGGACGTCAATGCTCAAACGCGCATCGCACTCAATGATCGATGCGACCGACCGCTGAAGTATTTCATCGATTCCATGGGTGAGCACCAGGCACGGAAACTCTGCCGCATCAGCCGTTTCGTTCATGCTGCTCAACTGACCTTCGCAGGTTCCAGGCACGTCTCGAGTATCTCAGCAATCTCCGCTTCCTCATCCTTCGTCACAGAAGGATAGAGAGGGAGGCAGGCGGCGCGAGCGGCTATGTCGGACGAAACCTCCAGCGAATCCCCTTTGATCAATGGCTCGGTGAACCCCTGCTCGAGCGTCGGCCAGTAATAGCGGCGGACCTGCAGGCCTCGGGCGTGACACGCATCCTGAAACGCTTCGGTGTCGGTGCCGCGACGAAGGATTATCGGGTAGTTCGACCACGCTGTCGCGCCGGGACTGTACGGCAAGGTCACGTCGTCGCGTCCGGAAAGAAGGTCCGTGTAGAACCCGGCCATGCGCCGTCGACCCTCAATCAGCCTCTCGACATGCGGCAGCTGAGCAAGCCCGATGGCGGCGTGAAACTCGCTCATCTTGCCGTTGATGCCGAAATCGAAGCGCCGATCTCGCCTGAGCCCGAAGTTGATCGCGCTTCGCATGGCGTCGAGGCGGCTTTCATGAGCGAAGATCGCGCCGCCTTCACCAATGCCAAGCGACTTGGTCGCGTGGAGCGAGAGCACCTCCGTCACGTCCTCGGCGACCGCAACTCGGCTGCCGCCAAGGGCGGCTGCGCCGTCGATGATCACCGGCGCGCCATGCGAGCGGGCGACCTCGATCAGCGGCGAGAAGTCCCTGACGAGGCCATAGGCACGAACGGGCATGACCGCGGCGACCGGGTATGAATGGCAAATCCGTTCGAGCGCGGCCGCGCTCATTTCGCACGTATCCGGATCGATATCGCAACGGATGGGCGTGCAGCGCGCCGATAGAACCGCGTCGAGCGTCGCCGGGAAGGTGAAGTTCGGAATGACGACGTGACCTTTGACGCCATGGGCGATCAGCGCCGCGGTCAATCCGCAGGTTGCGTTCGCCGCCAAGGTGACAGAAGCGCCCTCGCCGCCGAACCGATCACGAAGCGCCGACGAGAGTTCCGTTTCGACTTCGCCAAAGTTGGTGAAATAACGCTTCTCGTACGCGACGCCGAGAATGTCCCTCCATTCATCGACCGGGGGGATCTCCGGGCGGACAAACGGGTATTTCATCAATGGCTGCACTGTCGGCCTTCGCTGCTGGGGATTTCACGAGTGATCGAAATGCCCGGTGCGGCAGACCGAAAAGCTCGTCGTCCCGCACCACTAAGTGGCAAGCTTCCTCTAAACAAGCGCGCAACTGCAGGTGCCCGATACACCGGCCACTTCCTCGATCAATTGTGGGTGCTCAGGGAGACTTTGCCACCAGAGTGAGCGATCCAGACCGGCTTCACTTCATGAGCTCCGCCTAGGATAGTCAAATCCAACCCGACGTTGCCCGAGCCGGTCGACGTATCGAGCCAGCCGTACTGACCGTTGGGCCCGAGATCGATGATCGTTGCTTCGACACGGTTGTTCCGCGGCTTGCCGGGCATCGACGGCGGGTGATTGATCAAGATTCCCGCCGTGGAATGATCCTTGAAGATTCCGGCAGGGTCGATGCCGATGATCCGGATGTTCGACAAAATGTTGCCCGCTGTATCGTGCTGAGGCGAGAGCGATCCCGAGAAGGTCACTGCGGCGAGACCGGAATTCACAATGCGAACGTCTGAAACTCGATTGCCCGACGCCCCGTGGATGAACTTGAGGCCGAACTGATAGCTGTCTGCGATATCGACGTTACGGATCGTCCCGCGACTGCCGAATGTGTCGATTGCTTCCCCTGTGTCGACGATCTTCCCGTTTGAAATATCCACGCGCGAGGCGAAGTTCGCGATGTTGATGCCATCGGTTTGATAGCCCCAATGAGCCAGCAACGGCCCGCTCACACGCATATGCTCGATGTCGAACCCGTCGATGACGATGCCCGAGCTCGCAATGCCATGAACGAGATCATTGTCGATCTCGATCGCCGTGATCTGCGGTAAGGTCGACCAATTCGTTTGATCGGCAAAATCGTGAACGTAGAGATTCGACAGGGTGCAATGCTTCGCTGAAGCAAGTGCAATCCCGACGCCGGTCGGAATGCCGCGGATCTCCACGTTGCGAATAGCACAGTCGCGGACATTCAGACCGACGATCCCACGTAGATAGCGGCCCATCCGAGGATCGCTCTCGAGGATGAAGTTTTCGAGGCGAACGCCTGCAGAACGGGCATCCGGAGTCGAACCCGTCGATCCCGAAAAGTTTATACCTACGGCATCGGGACCGTAGCGGCGCCCTCCCCCATTCTCAGAATTGTCGAACTCCGACGCGGGCATGAAGATGATGGGCCGGTCCGCGCCTGAACCCGAACCGGTCAAGGCCGAGCCGGACGGTAGGACCAGCGAACTGGCAATCTCGATTCGACTGTGTGGACGGAGGTGCAGCTCCGCTCCCATTGCAAGTGCCTTGTTGATGGCGGCCGTGTTGAGGAGACGCTGCGCGTGGTTCACCCTACCGGTTCGAACCCCGCGGAGATCTTCGACAAACTCGGCACTTCGGGCCGGTTGGATCGTGCCGGCAGCCGAAGGGAAGCTCGCGCTTGTTTGGCTGCTCGGTGTGGCAAGGGCGAGCGCGAATGTCGCGAAAACCAACAGCGTGCGCTTCATTGTGAATTCAGTCTTCAGCGACAGGCCTCGAAAAGTGTCAGGCGAGTTCCAGCAGTTGCTCATACCTGCCGCGGATGTTCTCCGGGAGATCAAGGCTTCGAATGAACTCGTCCTGTTGTTCAACCAGGAGATCGCGTTCCCAGCTCGCCGCCAAATGGAAGCGCCACCAGTCGTCGACAGTCGCAACCCTAGAAAGACCACCGAAATTGTGAGCGTCGACCAGGCCGCTGGAGTCCACCCACGTTGCGACCGGAACTCCAGCCACGGCAAAATCGAACAAAATGGTGGATGGCGCCGAAATCACGTAGCGGAACGACGTTAGGTCCATGTCGTACAGCGGATCGCGGCTCACCTCCACATTGTCCGGAAGGGCCACACCCTTCCGTTGCGTGAAGCGGCCTGCCGGATGCGGCCGAAGGACGAGCTTCTGACCCACCATTTTGAGGCGCTCTGCGAATTCGAGGAAAGTTTCCAGGAAAGCCTCTCGCATCTGGCCGTTCACGAAGCGAACCGAATGGAGATTTTCGCAGATCAGTCCCGGGAGCTCTGATCCTGCAGTGGATCGCCGAACCGGCTGGTTGATCAATGAGGGCGGTCCAGCAACGAAGATTTTGTCGCGCTCGGTCGAGCTCACCGAATACAGGCGATCGAGTTCGAACCAGCCGACGGCGATGTCAGCAGCAAAGCGCACTGCTCTCCCGGCGGTCGCATCATGCCGGGCGTTATGGAGAAATCCCACGCATTCAAAGCCGTGCTGGAGAGTAACGGTCCGCATTCTTCCAGGCACGGCCCGCAACAGCTCATGAGCATCGCGGTGCGCTCGCGAGTCGGATTCGCTGCCCGCTATGATCAGGCCTCGGCCTGGCCCAAGCTGCCGCAGACAATCAAACGGACTCTCATAGACGAATGGCGTAACGCCAATCTCGGCACCTAGCCGCTCGATTTCACGCATCCAGCGCCCGTCGTCATCGAGATCCGCGAACTTGGCTGAAACCAGCAGGTGGATGTTGCGCGAGGATGAGCTCGCAGCAAGCAGCACCAGGTCGCGCAGAACCGCGACGTCCTGAACGAGGCCAAAGTGAAAAGCGATGAAACGTTCCACAGCTACCAATCTGCAGCAATGTCGTTCAGCGCGACGGGTGATAGGGACACCCCATGGCGCGAAGCTGAAATTAATATTTCATTTAATGAAATCGAGTTGCCGGTGAGCGTTATGGGAGCGTAATAGTTCTTCAATAGTCGATGCTCCTATAGAGTGCTTTGTTTGATTACTTGCCAATACGTGTTTGTCGGGGCAAGCGTGTGCGGGCGAGCATCCGGAATCCATGGAAGCGAGAGTAGTTGGGGCGTTAGATGGGCGATACACGGACTGCAAAGATTTTCGTTGGCTATGATAGCCGGGAACACATCGCCTGGGAGGTCTGCCGCTACTCCATCCTGCGGCATGCCGGCTATGCAGTCAGCGTCATTCCACTCCGGCAAGAACCGTTGCGCGAGCTTGGCCTTTATACGCGGCCGTTCGACTCTCGTGCGTCGACGGAGTTCTCGCTGACCCGATTCCTGACTCCTTACCTCGCCGCGCAATCGGGGTGGGTGGCCTTCTGCGACTGCGACTTCCTGTTTCGGACGGACGTCCGGCACGTCTTTCGCGACCTCGACCCAACGAAGGCAGTTTATTGCGTCCAGCACGACTACGTTCCGACGCATCGCATCAAGATGGATGGTAAGGAACAGGCGGTGTACCCGCGCAAGAACTGGTCGTCTTTCATGCTGTTCAACTGCGACCATCCGGATGTCCGCGCCCTCACGCCCGCACGGGTGAACGCCGAATCGCCGGCGTTCCTCCATCGTTTCGAGTGGGTGCGTCATGAACGCGACATCGGTGCCCTGGAAATCGACTGGAATTTCCTCGTCGGTGAATATCCGGTGGGGGCCAAGACACCGCGCGTCCTCCATTACACGGTCGGCGGACCATGGTTCGAGGCCTGGCGCGATTGCGACTATGCGGACTTGTGGCTGTCGGAACGGGACATGTATCTTGCGTCGCTCGAAGAGCCCGAGATCCGGCAAGTCGCCTAGGGTCTGTCCTTAGGCGCCGCCTGTCAGGCGCGCGACGAGAAAGTCCATCGCAAATCGAAAACGGCGTCGTAGCGACTGACGCCCTTCCCCGAGTTGGCGCATGATCCGGCCGAAGTCGACGAAGGCTGTGCGTTTGTCGTCCAGGCGCGAGTAAATGTCCCAGAAGCGATCGGCCCCGAGCGCTGGGATCATGTTGAACACACCATGGAACCCGAATGCCGCGCCCGTTGGAAGGGTTCGCTCATAAGCGAACCTCTCCGCCGTTGCCTCATCGGCGAAACGAATAGCGTGCTCCTGCTCGAGGAACCTCCGATTAGTCCGGCAGATTGCGATGTCCTCGGGATGTTCCGCGCGGAACCCCGAAGTGCGACACGCCTCCATCAAGCGTCGGCTGCGAAGGGAAAAGCCACCATTTCCGACGGTACGTCCATCATGAAATTGCGGCCACGGAGCGCCGATATAGTCGAAGTCTAAGAAGCGCGGATCCCAGGCCGCCGCATCAACAACGAAACCGTCCCACTGCACGATTAGGCAGTGGCTCGTTCCGATATGATCGACGAGTTCGTGAAGTAGAAAATCCGAATAGGCACTCGACGACGAGAGCCGGTCGATTTGAACGACATTCACTGATCGGTCCGACAGGATGTCGGCGTCGGTAAAGAGAATGGACTTCGCGAAATCAATCTGATCCGAGCTGGCCCGAAGAGCGTCCAAGGTGGCTGTGACATTCACGGAGGTCACGGCGCACAAGGTGACAGTCGGAAGCTCCAACCGCTGCACGTGAGTCAGACCGCGATGTGAAATTGTTCGCAGAATGGACTGAGATGCGGATGGTGGAAGGGATCGCGCAGTTCGTCAGTCCGCCAATGGCGCTTCAGCGCCGCCAGCTCGCTTGCAAACCTTTGACGATTCTCCTTGGCGCTGTCGCTTCCGCGGGATTTCGACTCATGGTGGATGAGTATTGCGCGCGGTTCATAGAAAGACTGCCAGCCCTTCTCGTTCAGCTTGAGGCAGAGGTCGACGTCATTGAAAGCGACCGGGAAATCGACTTCGTCGAACCCGCCCACAGCCAGGAATTTCTCCTTGCTCACGACGAGACAGGCAGCCGTCACGGCACTGACGCGCTGTGGGAGACGGTCGCGAAGAAAATAGCCGCCGTCCTCGTCGCGCAAATTCCGGTGCGCGTGCGCCGCACCACCACCGACACCAGTGACGACGCCCGCATGCTGAAGCGCGCCATCGGGATAGAGCAAGCGAGCACCCACGGCACCGACGTCCGCTCGCACTGCTTGTCGCACCAGCAAGGAGAGCCAATCGCCGTCTACGATCTCCACATCATTGTTGAGGAAGCACAGGTAGTCGCCTCGGGCATGCTCTACTGCCGCGTTGTTCAACGCCGAGAAGTTGAAAGGACCCGCAATACGCAAGACTGTCGCGCCGGACTCGCCTATCGATGCCAGAAACTGGAGCGTGTCGGGCTCGTCGCTGTCATTATCCGCGACGATCAACTCCAGCTGCGGATACCGCGTGCGCCCGATCCCTTCGACGCACGTTCGAAGGTACGATAGTCGATTTCTGGTCGGCACGATGACAGTGACGATCGGTTGCACTTCCGGGAGCAGATCGACCGGTTTCGCAGGGACGCTTGGCTGCGGCCGCTCTCGCCGATGATGGAGGACAGCAGGAACATGCACTGGCGCGGCACGGCTGATTGCCCGCTTTGTCAACTGCTCGAGCCAGCAATCTGAGTCCAGCGCCTCCAACATGTCTGGTGTGACCCGAATGACCGCGGAGCCGCTGATGTAGTCATGATGCTCGAACAGCTCGGCGTTCCATGACGATTTGAAATGCGGAGCATGACGTCGGTCGTCGCTGATAAGATCATCATCTGCATAAATCACCCACGAATGGGGCGAGCTTGCCGCGGTCCCCGAGTAGATCTCAAACGAATCGGGAGCCAGCCGATCTCCTGCAGGAATGACGCACAGCCAGGTTCCGTCTGCACTGACCACATCCGCGAGCTCGGGTGTTTGCTTATGGGCGCCACCCCCTTCGCAGGCGAGCACCAACGGAGGCGCTGCAAAACCTGCGGCACGCAGCGACAGAAGAGTATCAGCAATTGAATCACTTCGAGTGCTCGCGCACACGATCGGGACGATCATGGGCTGAGCTGGACCAACGCCATTCAGCAGCTGCGCCCTGACTTTCGGCTCAATCCGAGCAATCCACAAGTCATAGGCGCGAGGCGAGCGTCCCATCAGTGCAGAAAGCCGATTTCGCGACCGAATCTTCAGGCCGCGAAGCCGCCAAAGCACAGCTTGGACGTAACCGAGGAAGTCAGACCGACACGCATCCCGATGCACTAGCGCTGTCAGCCAGAGACGATGCATTGCGCGCTTACGCTCGTCCGAGTGGCGCTTTTTTGAAGACTTGGTGAACTGCACAGCCCGAACATTCATCCTGTTGAGCCTGACCGCACTGACATGCCCATCCTATACTCGCAAACTGCCGATGGTCAGCGCCCAATTCGGCCACTCAGCATGGCTCGACGGGCTAGAGCGCGTGCGGCGTTCCGTCAGTCCAGCTAATTCGCAATCAAATGACCACTATTTGACGAGCTATCCAGTCAGCTTGCGCCAGGGCCGTGTCAAAAAATGCTCACTGAACCGCCGAATATGAGGAAAATGCGCATGAAGTTGAGTTAATTAAACGAAAAATAAACAGCATTCCGTATTCGCTTGTAGTACCTGCAGCACTAGAGGGCTCGAAACACGTAAATTCCCGCCGATGATTAAGCCGAGCCAACGTGATGCTAGCACTTACGACTGCAGCTACTTCTGCTTTGAACCGGGATTGATGTATTCATGAGCATTGCGCGATGTTGCATCACCGCAACACCGATTGACATTTTCATGGGGCACCTTGGAACTCAGATCGGCGATCGTGCGTAGCGGACACCGGGCGTTTGCCACAGCTAAGTCGCTGAAGTGATAGGGAGAACGGGGCTGGCGACCAAACAACCTGATCGTCGCGCCAGTTTCGCTTTCGAAAAAGCCGGCTTGCTGGTATTGGAACCCACATCAGTTTCGGAGATTTCACGGTCATCGTTCATACAATCTAAGTCCAAAGTCAGTCACAGTTATAATATCAGTAGAAAGGGGTTACACTCATGAGGCGATTGCAAACCGGCGTAGTTTCGGCGCTCGCATTGATCATGGCGCTGCCGGCCACCCAGGCCGACGCCCAAAGCTTGAGGGGCTTCCGCGTCGAAGCCGACACCGGCATCAGCAGCTGGCACTCCGAAGGCGCCCACAAATCCAAGTGGGGCTGGGGCGCGGCGGCTGGCGTCGACGCCTATGTCGCCGACAGCTTCGTGCTGGGCGCAGAGGGCACCTTCTGGTGGGCTCCGGCCGACAACCGTGGCGTGCCGCAGAGCGGCGGTATCGCCAATCACAAGACCTTCCAGGAATGGGGTCTTGCGGCTCGCGCGGGTGTCGAAGTGGCGCCCGGCACGCTTGTCTACGGCAAGCTCGGCTACGTCCGAAACGAGCAGCGTAAAGAGTTCGTGCCTTATGTCGCCGGCGCACCGGGCGGCATCGGCGGCGCTGCCACTCCGGGCTATTACTACGACCACCGCAACCACAGCGGCTGGGTCTGGGGCGCGGGCCTCGAGCAGAACCTCACCGACATGTTCTACGTGAAGGCTGAGGGACGCTACTCGCGCTACAATGACCACACGCACACGCTGACGGGTCTCGTCGGAGTCGGCATCCTGGTCGGTGGCGCTCGTGCAGAAGCGGCCCCGCCGCCTCCGCCGCCGCCTCCTCCGCCGCCTCCGCCGCCGCCTGCGACTCAGACCTGCCCGGATGGATCGGTGATCCCGGCCACGGATACCTGCCCGGCACCGCCGCCTCCGCCGCCTCCTCCGCCGCCTCCGGCGCAGCGTGGTGAGCGCGGCTAAGAGCAGCAGACAAATCGTACACGTACAGGGCGGGCCTTCGGGCCCGCCCATTTTTTTTGCCTTCCGAAGGTCAGCGATCGGACGCCGACATCCACATCCTCGGGCGGCAGTGATCGCTACCCACGGGTCTAGGCGGGTGTAAGGCCTTGGTTAATCGCGGAATCTTCCATTGGACGATGGTTTAGGCTAGGAACGCCTGGGAGCGGGCTGCGGGATCGTGCCGCAAAGAGGCTGCCGTGCTCAGTTCGCAGAAGAGATGGCGGTCCCGTACGTGGTGAACAGGAAATCTGCAGAACGACGATTCCTGGGAATTGAGATCCCACAAGCACTCGCTGAGGCGCTCCAGCAGTGCCGGCAGCATTTCGTTGCAGCTGCAGTCTTCAGCTTGCTCATCAACATCCTCTATCTCGCGCCCACCCTTTACATGCTGCAGGTCTACGATCGGGTCGTTCCCACTGCGGGGAAGACAACGCTGCTGTTCGTCACCCTGGCGCTGGCACTCGCACTTCTGGCGTTATCGGCGCTCAACATGATCCGCGCACAATTGCTTGTGCGCGCGAGCGAGCGATTGGACGCGCAACTTGCACCGCGAATACTCGAGCAGATGATGGCAGCGGACACCGCCAACACGGCGCAAGGCATGCGCGACTTCGATGCCATTCGCTCCGCGGTGGCGACGCCTGTTCTGGCCGCAGTCTTCGATGCGCCATGGACGCCTGTGTTCCTGCTGGCTGCTTTCCTGCTCCATTTCTGGATCGGTCTCATGGCCGTGCTCTCCGCGATCGTGCTGCTTGTGCTTGCCTGGTGGAACCAGCGCGCAACTCAGGCGCAAATGGAAGTTGCCACGACCGCAATGGCCGCGTCGCAGAACGCCCAGCAAGCCGTGGCCACGCAGGGAGCAACAGTTCGCGGACTCGGCATGACCCGGGCGATGGTTGATCGCCAGCTCGATCGGCGATCCATCGCGCTCGCAAGTCTGGTTGATGCGCAACTGTCAGGGAGCAGGATCAGTGCTGGGAGTAAATTCTTCCGGATGTTCGTTCAATCAGCCGCCCTTGGCCTCGGCGCGCTGCTAGCGATTGCGGGTGACATTTCAGCCGGCGCAATCATCGCCTCATCCGTGCTGCTGAGCCGGGCGCTGCAACCGATCGAGAGTATCATCGCCAGCTGGGCCTCGCTCGCAACAGCGCGCGCCGCGATGCATCGCCTGACAGACGTGTTGGATCGGCTCACAGTAGAACGAACGTACACCGCCCTCCCCGCTCCCAAAGGGTTGATCGAAGTCGAGGGGGTTGGAGTGCGCGCCGGCGACGGTCGCGCGATCCTGATGGGTCTGGGATTTCGGGTTCCACCCAGCAAGATTCTGGGCGTTATCGGGCCCAACGGTTCCGGCAAATCGACGCTCGGCCGGATTCTGGTCGGCGCGGTTTATCCGACCGTTGGAACGGTCCGTATCGATGGCGCGCGGCTGATGGACTGGGACAATCAGGAGCTTGGCAAGCATATCGGCTACATGCCGCAGGAGCCGTCCCTCTTCGAAGGCACGATTAAGGAAAATATCTCGCGTTTCGTCCAGCCAGTTTCTCCTGATGATGCCAAAGCTCTCGATGAGGCCGTGGTCGCTGCAGCGACTGAGGCGGGCGTTCACGAACTCATTCTCCAGCTACCGCAGGCTTACGAAACCCGGCTGGGTCCGATGGGCGTCGGCCTTTCACTGGGGCAGGCGCAGCGGATCGCGCTGGCGCGCGCTCTCTATGGTGTTCCAGCCGTGCTCGTGCTGGACGAGCCGAACGCCTTCCTCGACACCTCGGGGGAAGCGGCACTCGTGGCGGCACTTGCCCGCGCCCGAGCGCGGGGCGGCACCGTAATTGTGATCGCTCACCGCCGTTCGATGATCGAAGTCGCCGACGAACTTCTGGTACTCGAAGACGGTCGCGCGAAAATCATGGGTCCGACTTCCGCAGTCGTTAGGCGACTGATGGGTCCGCAGAAGAAGGCGGATAACGCCGCATGAATCAGGTGATGGTCCTTCGCGCCCCCGTAGACCCGACAGCGGGAGATCCCCGGCGTGAGATCCGAGCGGGAGTCGCGATTGCCGTCCTGTTCTTCGTGGTCTTTCTAGGCTGGACCGCGTTCATTCCCCTCGATGCCGGAGTAAACGCGCGGGGAACCATCGCCGTCGCGGGCAATACTCAGACAGTTCAACACAAGGATGGCGGAATCGTCACTGCGATCCACGTTCGGGAAGGCCAGCACGTCGATCGCGGGCAAGTCCTCATCGAACTCGCGGCACCGGAGGTGCGGGCGTCGGAACGCGCCTTAACGAGCGACTATCTCACCCTGCTGGCTCAGCGGGCCCGATTGCTCGCCGAGCGTGAGGGCAAGAGGGACTTCGCTGCGCCTGCTGAATTCGCATCATTGAGCGCCGATGATCGCGCCATTGCGGCGCAAGTCATGGAGCTGCAGCGCTCTGAGATGCGGGCAAGGTCGGGTTCGCTTTCCGCCCAACAATCCGTGCTCGGCCAACGAGCGCAAGAGTTCGTCCAGCAGCAGTCGGGATATACGCAGCAGCGTGCTTCGCTGATCGAGCAGCAGCGCCTGATCGCGGAAGAGCTCGCCGGACTGCAGAAGATTGCGGAAAAAGGATTCGCGTCGATGAACCGCGTTCGCGAGCTCCAGCGGGAGCAGGCGCAACTTCGAGGCCAGCAAGCCCAAATGGAGGCAGAATATGCGCGAGCCGCCGAAAGCATCGGCGAGACACACATGCAGTCGCTCTCCGTCTCGCGCGACCAGCTCGAAAAGATCGAGTCTGACCTGAAAGACACGCAGTCGAAGCTTTCAGAAGTGCTCCCCAAGCTCGTGGCGACGAGGGAGCAGCTGGAGCATTCTCTCGTCCGCGCGCCAGTAACGGGCCAGGTCGTCGGGCTGACGGTCTTTACGATCGGCGGCGTGGTCGCGCCGGGCCAGAAGCTCATGGATGTCGTTCCGGATGGCCGCGAACTGTTGATCCAGGCGCAGCTCAATCCAACCGACGCCGATGATGCTTATCCGGGACAAACGGCTCAGGTGCGCTTCACGAGCGTTCACGACCGGTCTCTTCCCTTGTTCTCCGGTACAGTGCGGACCGTTTCAGCTGACAGTTTCACCGACGAGAAAACCGGCCGTTCCTATTTTCGCGCCGAGATCGTCGTGCCCGAGAAAGAGCTGAAGAAGGTCCAATCGGTGCTCGGCCGTGGTGAGCTTCGCCCTGGCCTCCCCGTTGAAGCTGTGCTGACGGTCCGCAGGCGAACCGCGCTGCAGTATCTCATCGAACCGCTAAGCGGCGCTCTCTGGCGCTCGGGGCACGAAGACTGATTTCACACTGAGACAGGGCGTCAGCGCCCTGCTCCATATCAAAACAGCGCGTGCTGCGGCTCGACGTGCCAGTCGGATGTGAGGCTGGCCGTGAAGTTGCCGACGTTGCCGATGAACGCACCGTTGGGCTGGCCGAGGAGGTCGGTCACCGTTCCGGCGTCGCTCCGCCAGAGGATGTCGTCGTAACCGTCGCCGTTGAAGTCGCCCGTCTGGACGATGTGCCAGTCGAGCCCGGGATTGAGGTTGAAGTTCACATTGCCGGTGAACGAGCCGTCGGCATTGCCGAGAAGATCGACGACCTGGCCGGCGTCATTGCGCCACAAGATGTCGTCGCGCCCGTCGCCGTTGAAGTCGCCCGTCCCCTCGATATGCCAGTCGAGCCCCGGATTGAGGTGGAAGTTCACATCGCCGGTGAACGATCCGTCGGAATTGCCAAGCAAAGTCACGACGGCCCCGGCATCGTTCCGCCAGAGGATGTCATCGCGACCATCGCCATTGAAGTCGCCGGTCCCTTCGACATGCCAGTCAAGGCCGGGGTTGAGGTTGAAGTTCACATTGCCGGTGAAGGAGCCGTTGCCGTTGCCGAGCAAAGTGACGACAGTGCCGGCATCGTTCCTCCATAATATGTCGTCGCGGCCGTCACCGTTGAAGTCACCGGTGCCTTCGACGTGCCAGTCGAGCCCCGGATTGAGGTTAAAGTTGACGTTGCCAACGAACGAGCCGTTCGACTGGCCGAGGAAGGTAACGACCGCGCCTGAATCGCTCCCCCACAGGACGTCGCCATAGCCGTCGCCATTGAAGTCGCCCAGACCCTCGACATGCCAGTTGGTGCCCGGATTGGTACTGAACACCGCGCTGTGGTCGATGAGAGCGCCATTGGCAGAACCCAGCCAGTCGACCGTCTGCCCGCTATCGTTCTGAAGGATGATGTCGCTGCGGCCATCATTGTTGAAATCGTGAGGAGCGACATTTTGCGTCAAGGTCAGCTGGACGCCGCCTTCGGGCGCCGCCAGCGCAGTGATCTGACCGCCAGGCAGGTTACTCAAGGTCAACGAGCCCCCCGTATAGTTGAGCGTGCTCCCGGAGACATTGAAGGAGAACCCCCCAAGCGTTGCATCGGTGATGACAATGCGGTCGCCTGCGCCGAAATCCGTGATGGTGTCGCCGTTCAGCCCGGCTCTGGTGTCGAGGAATGTGTCGTTGCCCGCTCCGCCGGTCAGGACGTCGGCGCCGCCGCCGCCAGTCAGAATATCATTACCGGCCATGCCGTTTAGCGTGTCGGCGCCGGGGCCGCCGGTAATCACGTTATTCAGTTCGTTCCCAGTTCCGCTCGAGTTTGCGTTCAGCTCTAACGACAGGTTCTCAACATTCGCCGGCAGCGTGTAGCTCGTGATGTAGGAATAAACGGTGTCAGTTCCTTCACCCGGATTCTCGACAACCTGATTGCCGGTGTCGTAAACGCTGTAGCTGTCGTTGCCAGTGCCCCCAATGAGCTGCGCGGCGCCGAACACCCTTCCAATAGTATCGTTGCCCGCGCCGCCGATCATGACCGAGGCGCCAGAGAGCGTGTCGTCGAAATTGGACCCGATCAGCTCTTCGATGGAATCGAGTATGTCTATTCCGTTGGCGCCGCCGCCGCTCGAATAGCCGGTCTGGGCGATGACCCCCGCGGTGTCATGGCTGTAATCGACGGTATCGAACCCGTTGCCGCCGACGAAGTCGTCGTTGCCGGGGCTGTCGATGAAAGTGTCATTTCCGTCATCGCCGAACAGCGTAGACCCGGTTGGAGCAGCGATGAGAGTGTCGTTCCCCGCACCGCCGTGAATCGAGATCTGGCCATTGTTGTGATAGCCACCGGTCAGCGTATCATCGTACGATGAGCCGATCAGGGTATTGTAGTTGAGCAAAGTGTCGGTGCCGGCGCCGACAGTGTTCTGTGGCGCAGTCACCGAGGTGTTGACCACCACACCGGCAGTCGCTGCCGCATAGGAAATCGTATTGTTGCCGCCTCCGCCATCGAGCAGGTTATTCGCGGAGTTGCCGATGAGTGTGTCGTCCCCACTGCCGCCGATCGCGTTTTCGATCACCACGCCGCGCGCAATCGTAAGATTGCCCGTATCGCCGTTCACGTTGGAAAACGTCTCGGGGTTGAGGTTGATTAGCTGGCTTGCCCCGGAGCCCGAAAAATCGAGCGTGTCATTTCCGCCGCTGTCGAAGATCGTGTACGCGACGTCGGGGTATTGCACTGCATTGTAAATTCCCCCGGCATTCGAATGGTATCCGTAGGTCGTGTCGCCCGTGCGCGTTGTGGTGGACAATCCATAGAGCTGCTGCATCGCCAGGATGTCAGCAGCCATCGGCGTGACGGCCACTCCCCTCGTAAAGCCTAGACCCGCGAAATACGTGTTCTGCTGCTGGTCGAAATACGACATGATCGATGTCGACCAGGAGTCGTTCAGGAACAGCGCGTCGTCAGGATAGGTCGCGTCGTTGTTGTAATCGCCGGCATGTCCGAGGCCGAGCGCGTGCCCAACCTCATGCACGTAACTCTGGAAGCTGTAGGTATCGAGGCCCGTGCCGTAATTGTTCACCCATGACGTCGAGATATGGACATGGGCCGAGCTCATGATGCCGTTCGCCCAGACGCCGTCGGTTGCAGCGATTGGCCCGCTTGGATCCTCAGTATCGTCGAAGGTGATCTGCGCTCCGGTCGTCACTTCCTGGAAGTGAACGCCGATGATGTCGGTCCATTCCTGGAGAGCCGCGCGCGCAAGGCTCTGTTCGGCCGGCGTGAGGGTGTGGATGTCGACCGTAAGCGTCCCACCCTGTGTGACGGCCCAGTGGTGGGTGTCGCCATTCCAGAAGCCGGTTGTCAGCTGATTGGCGATTTGGTCGTTCGTAGCGATAGGCGGCGGCGTATAGAGCTGAGCGGAGACCTTGTAGGTCCCAGCATATTTGTCATTCCACGCACCGACGTCGATGTAATAGGTACCACTCGTCGAAGGGGTGAAGGTGATCCGCGAGTTACGGATGACCCCGTCGAGAATGTCGTCGTTCGAGAAGAGAATGGTGCCCGAAGAATCCCGAACGTTGAGATAGGGATCTTCGAGGGTGATGCCGTCGACCTCGATGACCACCTTTTGTCCGGCAGTGAGCGTGATCGCGAACCAGTCGTGGTCCCCCACGACTTCAAGCGTGTCCGTTGCGCTGCTTCCGAGCGAAAGAGTTGCGTGCGTGGTTAAATCGCCAGCAATATCGGTCAACGCAAATCCCTCCGTTCGCCCGCCACGATCGAACTCGCGAGCGACTCAAGTCCCTGATAAAGATGGAAATCACGGCTTCGCGGCTTTGGCAACCTCCAGGGCGAGCAAATGGGCGAAGCGCTCGATCGCGCCGCGATTAAGTTCACGATCCATGATCGCGAAATGCTGTTCCGGAAGTGTGCGACCGTTCACGACCAGGATTGCGACGAGCCTCGAGGGCGAGAGCACCTTGATCTGAACCCTGGACGACGCTCCGGGCGCCGCGGAGGCAATCGCGCGTTCGACTTCGGAGCAAAGCAAGGCGGCGCCGCCTGATGTGGCAGCCAGCTTTTCCCCTGCGACCACGCTGCACTGGTTCGATGTGTCAGTCGCCTCTGCGTCCGAGGACGCGAGCAGTGCGAGAAAAGCAGCAGCAGCAGCGAACGTTCCGATGCCCACCCTCATCTTGGAACGACTAGGGCTCGCGCGATGAACTGCGGCTGACGGAGCTTTCCTCCTTTGGGTTCAGAACATTGAGTCGTGCAGGTTCGGCTCTAGGTGCCAGTCGGAGGAGAGATTGGCGGTGAAGTTAGCAACGTTGCCGGTGAACGATCCGTCGGCATTGCCAAGGAGATCCGTCAGCGTACCGGCATCGCTCTGCCACAGGATGTCGTCGCGACCGTCGCCATTGTAATCGCCAATTGCGACGACGTGCCAATCCAGACCCGGATTGAGATGGAAATTGACGTTGCCGGTGAACGAACCATTTGCGTTCCCGAGCAGCGTCACGACGTTTCCCACGTCGTTCCGCCAGAGGATATCATCGCGGCCGTCACCGTTGAAGTCGCCAGTGCCCTCGACGTGCCAGTCGAGGCCCGGATTGAGGTTGAAGTTCACGTTGCCGGTGAAGGAGCCATTGAGGTTGCCGAGCAGCGTCACGACGGTGCCGTTGTCGCTCCTCCACAGGATGTCATCCCTGCCGTCGCCATTGAAATCGCCGGTCCCCTCGACGTGCCAGTCGAGCCCTGGGTTCAGGTTGAAGTTGACGTTGCCGACGAATGATCGATTCGAAGCGCCGAGGAAGGTGACGACGGTGCCAGCATCGTTCCTCCACAGAACATCCGCGAAGCCGTCACCGTTGAAGTCGCCGGTGCCTTCGACGTGCCAATCCGTTCCCGGATTGATGCTGAAGACAGCACTGTTGTCGACGAGGCTTTGGTTTGCCGAACTCACCCAGTCGGTTGTGGTGCCGTCGCTCGAGCGGAGCAGGATGTCGTCGCGGCCGTCGCCATTGAAGTCCGAAATACCTGCGACCTGCCAGCCGCTCGGAAGCGGAAGTGAACCCCAGTTCGGGGCATTGCTGTAGCCCGCGCCACCATAGGGGTCGTAGGGACCAGGCGCCGTAAGAGCGCCGTTCGCAGAGCCCATCCACACGCTGACTTGTCCGGTGGAAGAATTTTCGAAGAGCACATCGCTTCGGCGGTCGCCGCTGAAGTCGTTTTGGATCTGGTGCGGGAAGAATTCGAGGTCAACGCCCGTCGCGTCTGGGCCGAAGTAAGGTCGCGCAACAATCAGCCCGTCCGGCGTCGCGCCGAGGTTCAGCGATCCGCCGCTATAGGTGAGTGTATTTCCGGAGATGCTGAACGTGAAATCGTCAAAGTTCGCGTCGGTGAAGACGATCTTGTCGCCCTGGCTGAAGTCCGTGATCGTATCGCCGTTGTGGCCAGCTGCCGTGTCGATGAATTTGTCGAATCCCGCACCGCCAGTGAGCGTATCCTCGCCGCTGCCGCCCGTCAGGATGTCGGTGCCATCAAGGCCGAGCAGCGTGTCGTTTCCAGCACCGCCGTTGAGCGCGTCGGCGCCGTTCGTGCCGGTCATGACATTGTTGAGTTCGTTACCGAGGCCGTTCCAGCCGACGAAATTCTCGACATTCTCCGGTAGGCTTATTGGTAGGTCATAGACTCCTTGCGCTTGCTCGATCGTGTCGACGCCGGCGTTCGCGTTCTCGATGATCAGGTCAGCGGTGGAATCGACAACGTAGGTGTCGTTGCCGCTGCCGCCGTACATAACGTCCGCAGTTTCGCCGATCCAGTCCGATCCGAAACCCGGACCGCCGTCGAGGCGATCATTGCCCGCACCGCCGACGAGGAGGTCGAACCCGTCTCCGCCGCTCAGCGTCGATCCGGTCGGCGCAGCGACAAGCACGTCATCGCCTGAGCTCCCGGACCCAACTGTTGAGCCGGACCAGAGGATGTCGCTCATGCTCGGCGCGCCGTGCGTTTCGAAGGACACCGTGCCGGCCGCAGTGACAGCCGTCACGACCGAGCCGCTAATCGATACCGACGTCGGTGCAAGCGCGCGCAAGTCGAGCACGTCCGCGCCGCTAGCAAAGTCGGTAATCGACGCTGTGTGCCCCGGGGTCGCAGAGGTGATGACAAACACATCGTTTCCGGCTCCGCCGGTCAGCATGTCTCCGTCTCCGCCGATGAGAACGTCATCGCCGTTGCCGCCGTCGAGCGTGTCAGCGGCATTTGTACCGATCAGGAGATCGTTGCCGTCCTCGCCGTGAACGGCGCCATGCTGCGTCCCGTGGCTGCCGTCATAGACGTCGCGGCCGCCGCCAAGACTGATCTCACCGCTGATCGTGCCATTGTTGATGATCACGTCTTCGCGCGGTGGGCTGTTTGCACCGAGACCGAGCCTGATGGCGCCGTTGATCTGCCCGCTATTGTCGAGCCACAAATTATTGCCGTTGACCATCATCTCTGACTGGATGGCCACGTCGCCCGTGATGGCCCCAGTGTTTGTGATGTAGTTGGTGAACGAGGCGTAATAGAGATCCACCGCGATGCCCGGATGGTTTGGATCGGTTGAATGAGCGGTGATCGTGCCTCTGTTGGTGAGATTGAGGCCAAACTCTGTCGAGCCGATGCCATAAGCGCCCCAAGCGCCGGTCGCGGTGATGGTGCCGGTATTGACGAAATTCCCGGCATTGTGCGTGTAAACGCCGACTCCGATGAAGTTGCTCGAATCTGCCTTGATCAGCCCATCGTTCTCGCCCGGCCAATTGGAATAGGTGAGATAGCCGACGGCGATTGACTGGGTGGTCTGAACTTCGATCGTGCCAGCGTTGAGGAAGCTTTCCGCCTGACTGTCGACGGCGACACCGTAGGCGTTGCCCTGGAGGTTAACGACTGTGTTGTAGATGCTGTAGGTGTTGAAATCGCTCTCGTTTTGCGCGAGCCGATCGGTTCCCGAGATAACGGTCGCTGTCATCGTCCCGTAATTTGCGATGTTGCCGAAAAAGTAGCCGGCGACGACTGAAGCGCCATAACTGCCGCTGCTCTCCATCGTCCCGTAATTCGTTATGGACGGCAACTCTCCGGTGTCACTCGTGACGAGTGCTTCGCCGGTGTCTGATGTCCAGTGCTCGGCTGCCTGGATTTCGAGATCGGAGGTGAGATCGATCTGCGGATCGACGACGTTGTTTTCGGTCAGGTCCGCCCCAGGAACAGCGCCGGGGAGGGGCGCGGCTGCCCCGCTCGCGACGGGGTCCAATCCGCTGGCGCTGGCGGGATCGGCGCCAAGATTTACAGTCAGCGAGTGCGCAACCAGGACGTTTGCAGATCCCGACGCGTAGGCGTCGTAGGCAACGCCGGCGATCGTCTGGGTCGCGCCGGCGGTCCAGCTGCCGGCGAGGTCGACCGTCCCCGATCCTTGAGCCGAAATCGTCAGCACCGTGTCGCCCATGCCGGCCACATCGCCCGGATGGATGACGATCTCGCCGCCGTTCGCGATGCTGATCTCTTCGAAGCCGGAGACGCGCCCGCTCGCGACGACCTGCGAAAGGCTCAGGATTCGCGGATCGGCTGGCAGGACGAGCACGTCATGCCCGGCTCCGCCGGCGACGCCGGCAAACGTATAATCGCCGAGCACGACGCGGTCATCACCATCGCCGGCATCGACATGATCGCCACCGCTCGTGGTGATGATGTCATTGCCGCCTTCGCCGTACAAACCATCGTTTCCGGCATCCCCGGAGATCGTGTCATTGCCCCAGCCGCCGAGCAGGAGATCGTCGCCGCCGCCTCCAGAGATCGTGTCGTTACCGCGATCCCCCGTTACCGCGTCGAACCCGCTTCCTCCCAGGTAGGTGTCGTTACCCCAGCCGAGATTGGTGTCCCCGTCGTGCGTCCCCAGCGTGTTGTCGACAACATCACTACCTTCGCCCATGTCGATGTAGCCGACGATCTGCCCTTCATTGACGATGCGGTCGTCGCCAAGGTCTAGGAAGATCTCGCCGTTGATGATCCCGTCGCTCTCGTTCGTGATTTGCTCGGCGCATTCCTGCGGCGGAGAGAAGGCCCACGAATCGCCGTATATGGCGAAGTCACCAATGATCGTCCCATGGTTGTCGATAACCATGGATTGGCCGCTCAGATGTGCGACAAAGAGGGCCACCGATGCATTGTTCGCATCTGCGGACTGCGCTTCGATCAAGCCATAGTTGGTCACATCCGTGGCGGTCGGCGCCTGGCCGGCTATCTGGAAATGGCCTTCGCCCAGATAGAGAGCAGTCGCACCCGGCCCTTCGGCGAGGATCGAAGCTCCGACATGGTTGACGACGGTACCCCCATTGTTGAGCAAAAGGGCCGTTGCTCCGGTTGCTCCACGAGCTGCGATCGTGCCGCTGTTGTCGATGTTGGAATCCGCCGTCCAATCCGCGAACGTCAGCGCGCTCGAGGAATCGGAAAATGCGTAGATCGACCCACTATTGTGAAGGCCTCGAGCAAGCCCGTCTTCCACCAGGAACGTGTCGGCTTCGCCGCCGCTGGAATGCGCGACGATGAGCCCACTGTTGTCGATCTCGCCCCAATACATGAACGTCAGGACTTCGGACCCGGGTTGGTAATCGTCCCAGATCGTCCCCGCATTGCTGAGGACGTATGTCGAAGCATTCGGGTCGAAATTGATGTCTGCGAAACGGCCAAGCGTCGTCGTGTAAAGCAGGTCTCCTGCGGCGACGGACACGCCGCCGCTCGTCACAATGCTGCCGGTCACATTGGGTGGAGCGCTGGGCGGCGTTGGCAGCGTTACGAGATCGGTCATGCAACTAGCCCCTGCTCGGTGCCGCGGGCCATCATTTACGCGACATCAAACTCAAAAGATGGCCGTTGGCGCAGCCGAGCCCCGCGCGCGGCCAACAAGCTAGCACTTCAACAACGGTGCGCAAGGAGAGCTAGAACAGCGCGTGCTGCGGCTCGACGTGCCAGTCCGATGTGAGGCTGGCGGTGAAGTTGCCGACGTTGCCGATGAAGGCGCCGTTGGGCTGACCAAGCAGATCGGTTAGCGTTCCCGCGTCGCTCCGCCAGAGGATGTCGTCGTAACCGTCGCCGTTGAAGTCGCCGGTCTGGACGATGTGCCAGTCGAGACCGGGATTGAGGTTGAAGTTGACGTTGCCGGTGAACGAGCCATCGGCATTGCCGAGGAGATCGACGACCTGGCCGGCATCGTTGCGCCAGAGGATGTCATCGCGCCCATCACCATTGAAGTCGCCGGTGCCTGCGATGTGCCAGTCGAGCCCGGGATTGAGGTTGAAGTTGACGTTGCCGGTGAACGAGCCGTCGGCATTGCCGAGAAGCGTCACGACCGTGCCGTTGTCGCTCCGCCAGAGGATGTCGTCGCGCCCGTCGCCATTGAAGTCGCCGGTCCCCTCGACGTGCCAGTCGAGGCCGGGGTTCAGCTGGAAATTGACGTTACCGGTGAAGGAGCCGTTGCCGTTGCCGAGCAAAGTCACGACGGTGCCATTGTCGCTGCGCCACAAGATGTCGTCGCGCCCGTCGCCGTTGAAATCGCCGGTGCCCTCGACGTGCCAGTCCAAGCCAGGGTTCAAGTTGAAGTTGACGTTGCCGACGAAGGAGCCGTTGGGCGCACCGAGGAAGGTGACGACCGCACCGCTGTCGTTCCGCCACAGCACGTCGCCATAGCCGTCGCCGTTGAAGTCGCCGAGGCCTTCGACATGC
Source organism: Sphingomonas sp. (assembly GCA_025936675.1). Next base: position 4,211 of record JAICSX010000008.1, on the reverse strand, counting down.
CAGTCGGCGCCCGGATTGACGCTGAACACCGCGCTGTTGTCGCTAAGCGCACCATTGGCAGAACCGAGCCAGTCGACCGTCTGGCCGCTATCGTTCTGCAAGATGACGTCGCTGGCGCCATCTCCGTTGAAGTCGTGGGGAGCTGGCCCCGTCGGTCCTATAACTGTCAATAGCACGCCACCGCCTGTGGCTGCGGACGCGACAAACTGTCCAATAGGCAGAGCGGTCAACGTGAGAGATCCGCCGGTATAGGTGAGCGTATGTCCGGAAAGGCTGAAAGTGAAGATTGCCAGCGAAGCGTCCGTGAAGACGATCTTGTCGCCGGCACTCAGGTCCGTAATCGTGTCGCCGTTGTGTCCTGCCTTGGTATCAGAGAACTTATCGACGCCCGCTCCGCCCGTCAGCGTGTCGGCACCGAGGCCACCGACAATGTAGTTGTTGGCCGAATTGCCGATGATGATGTCGTTTCCGCTTCCCCCGATGGCATCTTCGATGACGACGCCGCGAGCGATTGAGATATTGTTGCTGTATCCGTTGACGCTCGAGAATGCCTCAGCATTCAAATCGATCTCTTGAGAGCTGCCGTAATTCGAATAGTCGATCGTGTCTTCGCCGCCGCTGTCGAATATCGTGTAGGATGCGAACGGGTATGCCGTCGCGTCGTAGACGCCCCCCGCATTCGAGTGGTCGCCATAAACGGTATTACCGGTTCGCGTTGTCGTCGACGCCCCATACAGGTTCTGTGCAGCCACAATGTCGGCTTGCATTGGCGTCAGCACATAATTGTACGTGAAGTCGTGAGTCGCGAAGTACCGGTTCTCCTGTTGGTCGAAGTAGGACATGACCGTCAGCGGCCATCCGTCATTCGCGAACAAAGCGCCCGTCTGATATTTGGCATCGACGTTATAATTGCCGGAATGCCCCAGGCCCAGCGCGTGCCCGATCTCGTGTACGTAGGTCTGGAAGCTGTAGCTATACAGGTCGGTCCCGTAGTAATTCACCCACGAGCTCGAGATCTGGATATCTGCTGAGCTGATGATGCCATTCGCCCAATTGGCGCTTGTCGCTGCGATCGGACCGCTTGGGTCTTCGCTATCGTCGAAGACGATCTGCGCGCCACTCGTCACTTCCTGGAAATTCACACCGATGACATCGGTCCATTCCTGAAGTGCGGCGCGCGCGAGCGTCTGCTCGGCACTCGTAAGCGTGTGGATATCCACCGTGAGGGTGCCGCCTTGGCTGACGGCCCAATGGTGCGTGTCGCCATCCCAAAAGCCAGTGGTCAGCTGATTGGCGATCTGGTCGACCGTCGCGACCGGGAGCGGCTCGACTTTGATCTGTACGCCACCTTCAGGCGCCGCGCTTGCCACGAGCTTGCCCGGTACGTCGCCGCCAATCGAGAGAGCACCACCAGTGTAGGAAAGAGTGTTGCCGTCAAAGCTGAACGAGAATGTGTTGGGATCGGCATCCGTAATGACGATCCGCTCGTTGGGGTCAATCGAGCTGATAGAAACATTATTGAGATCGGCCGCCGTGCCCTCGTAAGTATCCGTACCGCTGCCGCCGGTTAACGTGTCTCCGCCTCCGCGAGCAATCAAAACGTCATTGCCGTCGCCACCGTCGATCACATCATGGCCGGAGCTGCCCGTCAGCGTGTCGTCGCCGCCATAGCCGCTGATGAAGAGCCCTCCGTCACCGTTCGAAGCGCCAGCGGTGATCGTGTCATTGAAATCGGTACCGCCGATGTTGTTGACGTACTCGATGCCGGTCAGCGTCGCGCCGGCGACAGTGATGGTTCCTCCGCCGGTGAGTTGCGAGAAATCGGCAGTAATGCCGGCGGTCCCGCCGAACGCGTTGTAATACAACTCGTCGGTGCCCGTCCCACCATCAATGGTGTCCCCGTAGCCCCCCTGGATTACGTCATCGCCACCGCCGCCGATAAGCACGTCGGGCAGGATGTCGTCAGCAGTCGTGGGATCCCCGTGGCCGACAATGTTGTCGTTGCCGTCGCCGCCATCAATGTAATCCGCGCCTTCGCCACCGATCAGGAAGTCGTTGTCGGCACCTCCGAAAATGGTGTCGTCGCCGCCGCCGCCATAGATCGTGTCATTGCCAGCGCCGCCATCTAGGTGATCGTTTCCGTCGGTGTTGTGGGAGTAGGGGTCCTCGTCCCCATAGATCCTGTCGTTCCCGCCTCCGCCACTGATGGTGTCATCGCCAAATTGTCCGTAGAGCGTATCGTCTCCGCTGCCGGCCTGAATGGAATCGTTCCCCACGCCGCCATAGACGGTGTTGGCGCCATCGCCGCCCGAGATTGTGTCGTTGCCGTCAAAACCATAAAGGGTGTCGTCGCCACCAGCAGTCGTGATCGTATCATCTCCGGGCCCAGCCGTAATGTAGATCGTCTCGAAGTTCGAAAAGGTGCCGAGGCTGCTCGTCGTGGTTGAACCGTCAAACACAAAGCTCTGCCCGGCTGCCATGTTCTCCCAGTCAAGATGGAGCTCGTCTAAGCCAGCGCCACCGTCGACGCTGTACGGGGACGAGTTCGGGATGACGTCCAGCGAAACCCAATCGTTGCCGTCGCCGGCATCGAACGATCCACCCAGCGACTGTATGTAAATGCTGTCGTTTCCAGCGCCCGTGCTGACGTGATCGATGCCCGTTCCTGTCCAGATTGCATCATCGCCCGAGCCGGTTGTGATCGTGTCATCGCCGGAGCCCGCCAGAATATTGAACGTCTCGAAGTTCGAGAACGTCCCAAGGCTGCTCGTGATAATGCCGCCGCTGTCGACGAAGCTTTCGCCGGAGGTCATTTTCGACCAATCGAGCCTGAGCGAATCTTGCCCCGCTCCGCCATCGAGAGCGGCTGTCAGTGCCGAGGAAGTCGGGCCGACCTGCAGTCGGAAACTGTCGTCGTTCGAGGTGCCATGAATGTCGACGCTCTCGACGTGCAGAACGTACACCGGCGTGAATGGGCTTACCCCGAACTGGACGTCAAAGAAGCCAGCCGCGAGCTCGTCCGAAACATCGACGCTCATCGGGCTGGTGGAGTCGAACTCGACTAGAAGGCTGTCGTTTCCGCCGGCGGCGTCGACCGTCGTCGTCACGGTGGGCGCAGCGTTGAAGGTGATCGTGTCGTCGCCAGCTGTGCCGGTAACGGTTCCGGTGGGGTTCGTGTAGGTGCTCATTCTTGCTCAATCCTCGCCACGTTACTGGCCGGTCAAACACCGGCATGACGGGAGCAAGCAGCTTCTTCCTCGAGCAGCGACGAGCGAATAACGAGGCTCAATCCCAACGCACGACCGAGCTTCGCGCGATCGCACTAGGCTAAACTCTTGTTCCGCCTTGGCAAGGGACCGCGAGAATGCGTGCCTTTTCGGCACCCCAATTTCCGGGTGCCGATTCCGGGCTCACGATTTCGCTGCCTTGGCGACCTCCGCGGCGAGCGAATGGGCGAAGCGCGCAATGGCCGAGCGGCTCAGCTCCCGATCCATGATCGCGAACTTCTGCGCCGGCAAACTCCGTCCGTTCACCACAAGCGTTGCAGACAGCCTCGATGGCGAAAGCACCGTGATATCGGCGGTGTAGGACACGTTCGGCGCGACGGCCGCGATTGCTCGATGAATCTCGGAACAGACCGCGTCAGTGCCGCCCACAGCGGCCGGAAGCTTGTCACCTGCGGCGATCGTGCAGCTTCCCGATCTGTTCATCGCTTCGGCATGCGCCGGCACAAGCATTGCCGCAAGAAGGCAGGCGAGCTTGGTCGCGCGCGCCATCGGCGACCGCGTTTAGACGAATGCGTCGTGGACGAACGGATCCTGGAGGTGCCAGTCGGTACCCGGATTGACGTTGAGATTGTCGATATTGCCGATAAAAGCGCCGTTCGGCTGCCCGAGAAGATCGGTCATGGTGCCGCTGTCGCTCCGCCACAAAATGTCGTCGCGCCCATCGCCGTTGAAATCGCCGATCTGCTGGATGTGCCAGTCGAGGCCGGGGTTCAGTTGGAAATTGACGTTGCCGACGAAAGCGCCGTTCGACTGACCGAGCAGATCGACGACATTGCCGACATCGTTGCGCCACAGGATGTCGTCGTAACCGTCGCCGTTGAAGTCCCCCGTTCCCTCGATGTGCCAGTCGAGACCGGGATTGAGATTGAAGTTCACGTTGCCCGTGAACGATCCGTTGGCATTGCCCAGGAGGTCGATGACCGT